>MEQK01000001.1 GCA_001770175.1 Bdellovibrionales bacterium RIFOXYD1_FULL_55_31
GGATTCCATTCGAAGTACTCCGCCGTCAGCGCACCGGTGTCACGGGCCAGGAGCAGCCGTCCGTCTTCCGTGAAATCCGAAATCCTCCACAATCCGTCCTGATTGAAGAGCAATTCGATTTTTTCCGTTTTCGTTTCATAACGATAAAGCACATAAGAATCCGGCTTCAGGTCGTTCGCGCGAAAATAAATGTACCGCGAATCATCTGAAACAAATTGAAACTCTGTTCGAACCCGCGGCTTGTGCTGAATCCGCCTCAAAGCCCCACCCGAAAGTTCCTGAAGATAAAGGCCAGGGTACTCCTCGCCATTCCGGTCTCGAGAAAGAACCAGCCACTTCCCGTCAGGGGTGATGTCCATCAGCTTTGCATTGTCCTGTCCACCCGTCATTTGGACCGGGAAGCCCTTAGGTCCATCAATCCGCCAAACCTGTGGAAGACCTGTTACGCTCCAACCAAAGAACATTTTACTGCCACTTGGATCGAGCATTCCGAGTCCAGGGGCGCGAACATCCAAAAACGACTGAATTCTCCCGCTGACCTCGGGCGCCAAAACGGGAGGAGCAAACCGGGAGAGGACCGCAGGATCTACGCTCGAAGCGCCATGTCCGGTATAAGAGCTTACTAATTCCCGGCTCGTTGAACAGGCGGACGTGCAAATCAGGAGCAGAAAAATCGCGAATCGTGAATCAGAACGACTCATAAGTTCCTCTCATGCAAGACAAGTTGCGTCAAAAAGCTGTTTTGGATGTAATGCTCAAGTATTCGGGACTTGAAATTATTGCCCGGTTCGGAGAGCTTTTCGGGGTGATCCCAAATCAACTCAAACCCTTTTCAAACATCGCCGGTGATCTATGAAAACTCAAGAACTCATTCACGAAACAGAAACCTACAGTGCAGCCAATTACCATCCTCTCCCGATCGTTCTCGCCAAAGGCGAAGGCATCTGGGTGTGGGATGTTGAAGGAAAGAAATACATGGACTGCCTGAGCGCTTACTCCGCGCTGAATCAGGGCCATCGTCATCCAAAGATCATGAAGACACTCATTGATCAAGCCGGCCGCGTGACACTCACCTCACGGGCCTTCCACAACGATCAAATGGGCGCCCTGCTCAAGAAACTTTGCCTGATGTCCGGAATGGACATGGCCCTCCCGATGAATACGGGCGCCGAAGCTGTCGAGACGGCGATCAAAACAGCCAGAAAATGGGGCTATAAGGTCAAAGGAGTACCGAACGACAAAGCCGAGATCATCGTCTGCGCGAATAACTTTCACGGCAGAACCGTGACCATCGTGACCTGCTCGACGGAGCATCAGTACCGCGACGGATTCGGCCCGTTCACTCCCGGGTTCAAAGTCGTCGAATTCGGTGACGCTTCCGAGCTTGAAAAGGCCATCACCCCGAACACCGTCGCGTTCCTCGTTGAACCGATACAAGGGGAAGCCGGTATTCTGATGCCGCCCGAAGGCTATCTGACAAAAGCGCGCGAGATCTGCACAAAAAACCGCGTGCTCTTTATCGCGGATGAGATCCAAACCGGTCTCGGAAGAACCGGAAAACTGTTTGCCTATGAGCACGAAAAAAACGCGAAACCCGACATGCTGATCATCGGCAAAGCCCTCGGTGGCGGCGTTTACCCGGTCTCGGCCGTGGTTTCATCAAAGGAAGTTCTTGGGGTCTTCAAGCCGGGCGATCACGGCAGCACCTTCGGCGGAAACCCGCTCGGCTCCGCTGTTGCTCGCACCGCACTCGAGGTCATCGTCGACGAAAAGCTCGTCGAGAACTCGCGCGAACTCGGCAACTATCTCCTGAATCAACTCAGAGGTATCCCCTCAAAGCACGTGCAGGAAGTTCGTGGTCGAGGCCTCTTCATCGGCGTCGAGATCAAACAATCTTCCGGCAAAGCCCGGCCGTTCTGCGAAAGGCTGATGGCTGAAGGACTGCTCGCGAAAGAGACACACGATCAGGTGATCCGGCTGGCTCCGCCGCTGACCATCAAACGGGAAGACATCGACTGGATTGTCGAGCGCATGAAAAAGATCCTGGCCTGATCCGGATTTTCAAAAATGTACAATGGGGGGCGGCTTCGGCCGACCCCCATTTTTTTTAGAACAGGTCTTTCAAGTCCGAAAAGCTGTGAATAGTCGAGTATCCGTGTCCTCGGCGAATTTCAGGCCCCCCGCGATTGAGCCAGATTGCCGCTATCCCTAACTGCACAACTCCCAGCACGTCGTTTTGAAAGCTGTCACCCACCATGCAGATCTCAGACTCGGTCTGCCCAAGTTTTTTCATCGCATAATCAAAAAAGCCAGGTTGAGGCTTCATGAACCCGACCTCCTTCATGGCGAAGATGGGACCGATGTAGCGGCCGATGCCCCCACGCTCGAGCGCTTTTCGAACGGCTTCAGCATCTGACGTACCCGCATTCGTCGCGACCCCGAGCGTGTACTTCCGCGCCAGGTAACTCAGCGTTTCTGGAACATCCTCATACACCCTGACCTTTGCCCATTCGTGCATGGGACCAGGCAGGGCGTAATCCTGCATCAGGGTATCTCCCCAATCAAAAAGCAGGGTTCGGACGTGACTCAAATCCATGAGAGCCGTACGTCAGGTCAGAGTCGCGACCATCACCGCCTTGATGGTATGGAGGCGATTTTCCGCTTCATCGAATACCTTCGAGTTCGAGGACTCAAACACATCCTCGGTCACTTCCATGTCGTGAACACCGTCGGTGTGGTGGGCGGGCAGGCAATGCAGAAACAATGTGTGATTCTTTCCCGTTGCCGCCATGAGCTTGCCATTCACTTGATAAGGACGAAGTGATTCCACTCGCTCACGAATCCCCGGCTTGTCTTCTTCTCCCATCGAGACCCAGACATCGGTATAAATCGCGTCCGCGTTCTTAACCGCTTTGAAGGGATCCTTTTCGATTTCGAGAATCGCACCCGTTTCCCGGGCCACTTTGGATGCCCAGTCACCCAGCGAACGGTCCGGAAAGAGCGACTCAGGAGCGGCGATCGTATAATGCATGCCCATTTTCATGCAGGCCGTGAGAAGGGCATTGGAAACATTGTTTCGCCCGTCTCCGACGTAAACAAGCTTCTTGCCTTTGACCGCCCCGAGATTTTCCTCGATCGTCAAAAGATCCGCGAGTGCCTGCGTCGGATGATCCTCATCAGTCAACCCATTCCAAACAGGAACGCCCGACCATTTGGCGAGCCCCTCAACCACCTTCTGATCGAAGCCGCGGAACTGAATTCCGTCAAACATCCGGCCCAGAACTCGAGCCGTATCGGGAATGGATTCCTTTTTACCCATCTGAATGTCATTTTTTCCGAGATATTCAGAATGAGCACCTTCGTCATAGCAGGCAACCGTGAATGCGCAACGCGTTCGCGTCGAGGGTTTTTCGAAGATCAACGCAATACTCTTGTTTTTTAGGCGTTGCGGGAAAACACCGGCCCGCTTCAGCTGCTTGTAGTCTCTCGAAAGATCCAGCAGATATCGGATCTCGAACGGAGAATAGTCCTTCAGGGTAAGAAAGCTCCTCCCCTTCAAATTGATAGCCATAAACTCGTCCTTTCCTGCGGTCTTTGTGTCTAGAACTTTTTCGTGATGATGTCCTTCAGGCTGGGTTTCGAAATCTCATCGAGGGCATAACGAACCCTGACGGTCGGTTTCGAGATCTTCACGATACGAGTGAGGTCGATCGGAGTGGCGCAAATGACAACATCGCATTCAACGCGGTTGATCGTTTCCTCGAGATCGGTGATCTGCTGCTTGCCGTAACCCATTGCCGGAAGAAGTGTCCCGATTTCGGGGTACTTCTCGAAGGTCTTCGTGATCGAACGAACCGTCCATTTTCTTGGATCAACAAGACTCGAAGCGCCGAAGCGTTTTGCCGCGACGACCCCCGCTCCATATTTCATTTCACCATGGGTCAGGGTCGGACCGTCCTCCACGACCAGCACTCGCTTTCCTTTGACCATTTCAGGTTTGTCGAGGTCGATCCTGGAGTTCGCCCGGATGATGGTCGCGTTCGGATTGTACTTGCGGGCATTTTTTTCGATTATTTCGACGTTTTTCGGGTCAGCGCTGTCCACTTTGTTGATGACGATCACGTTCGCGCGCAGGAAATTCGTCATTCCCGGATGGTACAGAAGCTCGTGATTCGGGCGATGAGGATCGACAACCACGATTTCGAGATCCGACTTATAGAATGGCGTATCGTTATTTCCGCCGTCCCAGAGGATCACGTCGGCTTCCTTTTCGGCCTGACGAACGATTTCCTCATAATCAACACCGGCGTAGATCACGCGTCCGGCGTCAACATGCGGCTCATATTCCTCCATCTCTTCGATCGTGCACTTGTAACGGTCAAGATCGGCCTTCGAACCGAACCGTTGGCATTTCTGCTCAACGAGATTGCCGTAAGGCATGGGATGCCGGATTGAAACGACCCGTTTTCCCATTCCGCTCAGGACGTTTGCGACGGCAAGCGTCGTTTGTGATTTTCCGCATCCTGTGCGGACGGCACAGATCGAAATGACGGGCTTCTTGGACTGAATCATCGTTTTCGTCGGAGAAAGCATCGAATAGCTCGCGCCGGCCGCAAGAGCAATGGATCCGAGCTGCATGACATGTCCGTGCGTAACATCGGAATACGCGAAAACCACCTCATCAACGTTCTTCTCTTTAATCAACGAGGCAAGGCGTGACTCGTCGATAATCGGAATACCCTGGGCGTAGCCCGGCCCGGCAAGTTCGGAGGGATAAACACGGCCGTCGATGTCCGGGATCTGGGTCGCCGTGAAAGCCACGACTTCGTACTCCGAATTATTGCGATATACCGTATTAAAATTATGGAAGTCGCGTCCCGCTGCCCCGCAGATGATGATTTTCTTTTTTGCCATTTTGAACCCTCCAGAAGTTCGACCAGAATTTTGGCCAGAAAGTTGGTTAACAACTTTGAGGCCTTTTTCCCCTGAAATTTTGCGTAGAAGTCCAGACAGCTTACCCCATAAAGCCCACTTTTCAAGCTTTCCGCGAACTCTTTTGGCCCACATAACGCCACAAGTCATCCAGACGGTTTCCTGAGCAAAAAAGGCCCCTATCAGCCGGCCAGACGCGTGATATGCTTAAATACTCAAACAGTCAGCAAACGCTACTAAAAGGAAGGATCATGAAGATCGGGATTATTGGACTCGGAAAAATGGGCGAAACCATTGTGCAGGGATTGAGACGCTCGCCAGACGCGCATGCGCTTTCGATTTCTGGGACGACACGATCAGCCGAAAGCGCTGCCGAAGCCTCTAAGCGGCTGAACATCGAATGCCATACCGACAACCAGAAGCTCGCGACGGCATCCGATGTTATCTTGCTCTGCGTAAAGCCGCATCAATCGGAGAAGGTCCTCAGATCGATTTCGGAACAATTGGACTCGAGGAAACTTCTGATTTCAATTGTGGCTTCGATTACCACCGAACAACTTCATGATTGGTCGGGAAAAACCCCCGCAGCAATCATTCGAACGATGCCAAACACGCCATGCCTTATCGGCGAAGGAATGACTGTCCTCTGCGCAGGCCCAGGCGCGGAGCAAAACCATGTGGCGAAGGCAAAACAAATTTTCGAGACGGTCGGAAAAACAGCCGTCATCGAAGAGTCCCTGATGGATGGCGCGACTGGGCTGAGTGGATGCGGTCCGGCTTACATCTATCTGATTATCGAAGCACTCAGCGAGGCCGGCGTTAAAGTCGGATTGCCGAGAAAAATATCCACACTCCTTGCCGCCCAGACACTCCTCGGAGCCTCCAAAATGGTCCTGGACCGCGCCGCGCATCCTGCCGCCCTCAAAGACGAAGTCACGACTCCGGCAGGGTGTACGATCGACGGGCTCATGGCCCTTGAAGAAGGAAAACTCCGTGTCACCCTCATCAAAGCGGTGCTTGCCGCTGCCAAGCGGAGCAAGACCTTGCGTGGATAAGGCCACGCGGTCGTTAACTCCTAGTTTGATCGAACCGAGATCGGAATCGCCCTCGGCTTCACGCGCTCGGTTTTCGGTAAAGTGATCGTAAGAGTTCCGTTTTTGTAAACAGCCTGGATCTTCTCTGGATCGATAGACTCGCCGAGTTCAAACGTGCGGCGAAAGCGAAAGCTCGATCTTTCCTGAAGCAGAATGATCGATTCATTTTTGCTGTCAGATTGCCCCTTACGCTCCGCTTCGAGCACGAGCATGCCCTCGTTTAGCTCGACCTTGATATCCTTTTCATTCACGCCAGGAACATCTGCTTCAAGAACATAGCCGTCCGCGCTCTCTCGGATGTCAACCGCTGGCCACGAACTCCCCCTACTCTCACTTGCGAGGGGCGCGAAGGGCGCAACGGGCCTAAGGATCTCAGAGAATAACCCATCACTGAACAGTGCGGGAAAATAGCCGCTCGCAAGCTCCGATTTTCGGGTCAAATGTGTCATCATGATCATTCCTCCTTCGAATTACTGTTCTGTCTAACTGCCGTTCTGGTTAACCTTCTGATTAAAACGATGGGTAGAGATCTCGCGATGTCAACGAGGGTTTGCGAGCGCTTGACTTGTGCCGCACAGTACCCATTTTTTAAATTGTCTCGCTGGCACGGGGCACGGTAGCCTGGTCACTACCATGATCACCCTGATCCTTCTTATCGCCACGCTCGGATTCCCACAGGCACCTGAATTTTCGCTCGTGAGCAACTCCGCGGCAGGCCCGCCCCAGAATTCTCGCCGGCTTTCAAGACTCGAGGAAACCGAACCGTGCACATGGAAGGGACTTCGCGTTCCGCTCAAGCCAGGAATCATGGGGATTCTATGTAAAAGTGGCAAACTTCTTTTTTCACAAAATGCATGGATACCGGGGTCCTGCACGATTCCCGCGCTGAACGAGCGTGCAGAGTTCACTCTCGGGACGACCACGACCGGGTCCCATTCCGTCAGCTCCGCGGGAACCATTCTCGCCGGCCCTTCGTATTCTCCCGACGGACGCACGATCGAAGCGTTCGGGAATAAAGTTAGCTTGACGACGCACTACGACCCCGAAAACGGGAGCTGGACCTTGACTGCGGTGGCCGGTCAGCCACTGCGAAGGATTGTCGGGACCTGCTCGGCGGGAAAGTATAACCGCTGAATGTCAGAAATAGTTCTGAGTACGATCACCGCGAAATATGTTCATCCCTCCCTCGGTCTGCGATATTTGCTCGCCAACATGGGTTCGCTTCGCGAACGAACACGCCTTTTGGAATTCACGCTGTCGACCCCCAGTTCGGAGATCGCCTCGCGGATCATCGCGGAGCAACCCAAAATAGTCGGCCTCGGAGTCTATATTTGGAATGCGTCGCAGACTCTCGAACTCATCAAACTACTCAAGAGACAAGACCCCACATTGAAAATCGTCCTGGGAGGCCCGGAGATCAGCTACGAATTTGAACATACCGAACTCTTCAACCGAGCCGATTATCTGATTTGCGGGGAAGCCGACCTGAAGTTCGGTGAACTCTGCGGCCAGATTCTGAAAGGCGACCATTCTTTACAGGGACCGCCGAAGGTATTTCTGCCGCCTAGCCCTGATCTCCATAAACTAACACTTCCTTACGATTTTTATACGGACGAGGATCTTAAGAACCGCCTCGTTTATGTTGAGGCGTCTCGTGGCTGCCCCTTCGGCTGCGAGTTTTGTCTTTCTTCACGCGATCCGAGAGTTCGCTCATTTGAGCTCGAGTCGTTTTTAAAAGAGATGCGCAGTTTGCTCGCGCGCGGCGCACGAAGATTCAAGTTTGTAGACCGAACATTCAACTTGAACCCCAAAACGATTGCCTCAATCCTCGGGTTTTTGCTCGAGTACACTCACCTCGGGATCTTTTCTCATTTCGAAATAGTTCCCGACCGCCTATCTGAGGATCTCATCGCTCTGGCCGCGAAGTTTCCCCGTGGAGTCCTCCAATTTGAAGTAGGGGTCCAGACCCTCAACGCCGAAGTCGCAAACCGTATCGGACGAAAGCAGAACAGCAGAACCGCCCTTAGAAATATTCAACTTTTACGCCAAAAGACCGAGGTTCTCCTTCACGCTGATCTGATTTTCGGTTTGCCCGGCGAAGGCATCGAAAGCATTGCTTCCGGGTTCAATGAACTGATGACCATCGGCCCGCACGAACTCCAGGTCGGAATTCTGAAAAAACTCAAGGGGACGAGTTTGGCTCGGCACGATGAATTCTGGGGCATGGAATATTCCAAAGCACCTCCTTTCGAAGTTATTCAGACCAAACTGCTCGATCGTCAAACGATGGATCGCCTCAAGATATTCGGAAAATACTGGGAGCTTTTTTATAATCGAGGCCAGCTTAACGCCTCGATGGCCGCATTTATTCAAGCGAGTTCCGCAGACGGAGGCCTATTTCACTCGTTTCTTTGCTTCTCGGATTGGCTCCACTCCGTGGTTCAAAAGACCAATCATCTCTCACTCGAGGAACGCTCGCGCAGACTGGGGCAATATCTGTTGATTCTGGGAATTCCAAAATATGAAGTTCTCACACTTCTTAAGACTGACTATCTTTCGGTCCCGGGACGAAAAGCTCGTGACCTCCTGTGAAATGCCCGACAATCCGTTGACCGCAATCCGTACAATTGCTTCCATTCAATTTCATCGATCCGATTCTGAAACCGTCTCGTTTGATCACCGGCTCCAAGCATTTCGGACAGAAGGTGGCCGACCCAATGGGGTCCGCCACGTTACTCGTGTAAACGTATCTCAAGCCGTTTCCAATCGCGATTTCTCGAGCGCGTGACAGGGTGGCCGCCGAAGTGGCTGGGTAATCCCACATTTTGTAATCGGGATGGAAAGCGGAAAAGTGAACCGGCACATCCGGCCCCAAATTATTAGCGATCCAGGCCGTCATATCTTCAAGGCCCTTCTTGGTGTCATTCAAACCCGGAATCAGCAAATTTGTAATCTCCAGCCAGACGTCCGTTTCCTGAGCCAGGTATACCAGGGTCTCGAGAACCGGCTTCATTTCTCCCAGGGAGTATCGACGATAGAATGCTTCGCTGAAACCCTTCAAATCAACGTTCGCCGCATCCATGAAAGAAAAAAACTCGGGCCGAGCCTCGGCTGAAATGTATCCCGCCGTCACGGCGATCGTACGAATTCCGCGTTTCCGACACTCGCGCGCGGTGTCTATGGCGTACTCAGCAAATACAACCGGGTCGTTATACGTAAAAGCCACGCTGGCACAGCCTTCAGCCTGAGCCGTCCATGCAATTGCTTCCGGACCCGCCGGCGGCACTGAACTCAACTCACGTGCGCCGCCATCACGCGCCCTGGTGATTCGCCAATTTTGGCAGAATTTGCAACCAAGATTGCAACCGGTAGTTCCGAACGAGAGCGCCGTCGTTCCTGGTAAAAAATGGTAAAGGGGTTTTTTCTCGATCGGGTCCACACAAAATCCGCTGGCCCGGCCATAGGCTGAAAGCCTTATCCCGGTGTCCGTCGCCTCCCGAACGAAGCAGAATCCTTTTTGGCCCGGCCTCAACGAACACCGACGCGGACACAAGCCGCACTGAAATCGGCCGTATTTGGTCCTTTTCGACCACCTACCCGCGTAAGACTCTTCAACGACCTTCATCGCCCTCTCTCCCGCCGATCCCGCGATTTCGATTCCTTCGATTCACTGACAGCGCCACTCTAGCTTAAACGAAACACTGATTTCGAGGCTAAATGCCCTCAAAGTGGGCAGACGGGCGGCTCGTCATTTCACTTGGAAGCAAGGATCATGAACGCTAAAGTGAAATAGGCTTTCGTTTGGCCAGAAAAGGAGAATCCAATGAACGACAACAATCAGCTGGCATCAGTCGGCCAAAGATTTATTGCGATGTTGCTGGACGGCCTCGTTATCGTCATCCCGTTCGCCATTTTGAACCACGCGATCCCGCTTCTCGGCGGGCTGGCAGTTCTCTTTTTCTATGCGCCCATCCTGGAGTCCTCCGAACTTCGGGCGACGCTCGGCAAATATTGGATGGGGATTCAAGTGAAGGACACCGAAGGACAACGCATTACGCTCCGAACGGCGATCATTCGTAACATTGTCAAAGCCTTCTCTTCCATGCTCTTCTTTATCGGACATGTCGTCGCCCTCTTCACCGAAAAGCGGCAAGCCGTTCATGATTTGCTTGCCGATACCGTCGTGGTATCTGGCCATTCTGAACACGACGCGATGGTCGCATGGTCCAGCGCCCTTCGTGAACTTTTTCGTGCAACGAAAAACAGCCCTCAAGACAAGCTTGCCCGGCTCGAGCGCCTGCAGGCTCTCAGAGAACGCGGTGCAATTTCTGAGGAGGAATTCCAAGCCGAGAAGAAGAAGCTGCTTTCTGAGTACTAGACGTACTATTGAACGGCAGCCGTCTTGGACCACTCGTGTTGCCAGCACAGCACTTGCTTCCTTCATCTCCTAAAAAGGAGAAATTTTTATGGCAACGGAAATTCGAGAAACTCCCCCCATCAGGGCTCGGGACATTCCGCCCGCTGCAGACATGACCGCCGTTGAACGTGCGTCGATCAGCTGGAGAGCAATATTCGCCGGCGCGTTCTTATCGCTGCTGTTTTACTCAATTCTCATGGCGCTAGGTCTGGCGGTCGGAGGCGCATCCATCCGATCAGCGATTGAGAGCGGTTCCGGCGGCCAAGGGATCGGTATTGGTTCAGCTGTTTGGATGATCGCGAGCGTCCTTATTTCATTGTTTTTCGGGTCGTATCTGGCTGGAAGAATTGCCGGCAGGTTACCCGCGAGGATCGGAAAAGTTCAGGGCATGGTGATAGCGGCACTCTTTTTTGGCTTTATGCTGTCACAGGTGGCAACAGCCGTATCGCTTGTTGGCAAGGGCCTCGGCTCCACAATTGGCGCGATTGCTTCGACATCGGGCGATCTGGCCAAGAACCCCCAGGTCCAAGATACAGTTCAACAAGCTACAGCAGGTCTTAACTTGAAATCCCCACCAGACCAGGTACTGCAGGGTCTGGCGACCCGACTACTTCGAGGCGACGATGAAGCCGCCAAAAATTACCTTGCACAGCAAGCGGGCATTAGTTCAAAGCAAGCGGATCAGCGTATAAAGACGGTCAAAGCCAACATGAAGTCAACCCTGACAAACGTGGCGGACAGTACTGCTAAAGTCGCCACAGCGGCTGGGCTGGTCGTCTTTCTCTCGCTGGTGCTCGGAACGTTAGCCGGCTACCTGGGGGGCGGAGTGGGCGCCGCATTCAATCTGAAACGACCGCTCAGTGACTCTGATGTCGAGGGCGTCAAGCGAGCTCGGGCTGCCTGATCAGAACAGATGCTCTAAAGCCAAAAAAAAATGAAAGGCTGGTCCCTTTGGGACCAGCCCTTCTACGTCCGGGATGATCCGAATTTAAGCAGCTCTTCGCCGGAAGAGCGCGCTCCTGTCGCCCTGTTCAATTTTGACAAGCTTATTGTAAACGCCGATCAGCAAAATTGATGGCGCCCACAGCCCTATGAAAGTAGCGAATTCTTTCCGTCTGCTGAAGACAGCAAACCCTGCGGACACAAGCATGCTTGCGACCGCGGCATTAAGATACGCGATCGAAGGCAGTTTGCCCGTTTGCATTTCGACCACTCGCGTAAGTGCGCCTTCATGCGGACGCTCGCTTAACTTGGTTCCGATCTCGGCCACGCGGTTCGTTTTATCCTTAAGGCTAAATCTTTTCAAATTCACGTTTCCTCCAATCAGCTATGAGTTGAACCCGCTGTACTTGCAATCGAAGCACCAGAGCATGCACCCGTCATTTCATGGGAATTGCAGTCGATCGGCCCAGGAGCGCTTACAGGAACAAGTCACATGGCAAAATCGAAGCTGCTCGCCGTTGCCGCGGTTAGCACACTCATATTTACGCTTCTCGCAAGAGATCCCGCTGAACCAGCCCCACCGCTGGACCCGGTACCATCACCGCTGCCCAGCCCCCAACCCCATGTCCGCTCGTCCCCCGCCGCGACCTTTTCTCCACAGCCTCCGGCGGCCTCTTCGGTAGACCGCCTCACGGTCATCGATCGTGTCAGCAACGCGCGCGCAGCGCTCAAAGAAAGGAAGTACAAAGATGCGCGAGCTGAATTGCGTCAGGCCCGCGCGCAGGTGAGTGAGTTCCGAACGTCGACCTTCATCAGCATCTACTCGAACCTAAGCTATGCCGAGGGCTTTTCTCCGACAGAGAGAGCGACACAACACCTCCAACGCGCTACTGACGAGTTAAGGAATGGAAATATCCGATCCGCCCAAGAAGAGGTGAGAAAGAGCGGAACCTCGGTCATCTATACTGAAATCAAAGTCCCGGTTGACCGGACCCGCCGAAACCTAAACTCCGCATTGCGAGCCATCGACGAGGGTCGTCCGAAGGAGGCTGATCGAAATCTTAAGTTGATCGAAGATGGGATGCATATCAAAATAGCTCAGCTTAACCCGATTGCCCCAAGCCCGACTACTAGCCCGGGCGTACCACTCGCTCGTAGTTCACCGAGCATTTCAGAATCGCCACGCGCGACTGCCCCACGGCAGCCGGGCCCCTCTCCGACGATTGCGGGAGGCTAATAGTGTTGCTGCTCTTGATGTCGGCCGTAAGGATTTAACAGCTGCCAGTCTCCAACGGTTCGTGCCTTGCAGCATATTCAGGTTCAGAAATAGGAGGGCTTAACCATGGCATTTGAAATGAGATTAAAGGATTTTCTGTCAAGATATCCGGACTTTTCTCAGGGTCAAAAAGTAAGAAGCAGTGACGATGAAAATCTAGGTTCCGTACAGGAATTACAGGATGATTTGTTCGTCATTGAGAAAGGCTTCTTTTTCCCGAAGGATTTTGCGGTTCGATATGAGGACGTAAAGGAAATAAGAGACGGCACCGTCTATCTGAATCTCCGAAAAGAAGATCTGCAGGAGTGGACCAACCCGTCATATGCAGGTTGGTCGAATATCGAGGAAATTAATCGCGGCAAGCTGAGGGCGGAGCCAAGAGACGAGTACAGAGATCGCTATTCGATTCCAGTTTCGGAGGAAGAACTCGAAGCCAGAAAAACAGTCCACGAGACAGGGAAAGTTAAGCTGAAAAAGATCGTACACACCGAATACAAGCACTTCACCGTTCCAGTGACTAAGGAAGAGATTCGAATCGAGCGAAGTCCGGGCAGTGCGGAGGCAGGCACGGGGGAAAGGGCAGGAGCGTTTAAAGAAGAGGAAATTTCGATTCCGCTTACCGAAGAACGCGTAGAAGTCTCGAAACGGCCCGTTGTTAAGGAAGAAATTCACGTAAGCAAGGAGCAGCGAACTGAGCAGCAACCCGTTTCTGGGATGACCCGAAAAGAAGAAGTCCACGTCGAAGACGAGCGGGAGAAGAAAAAGCGTGCTGGCTAAACGTGCGAGAGGGTCGCTCCGACAAAGTGGAGCGACCGTCCTTTTGAAGTCCTTTTAGCCTAAATATTTCGCAATCTGCGAGGCAATCTCTACGATCGCTTTGTTTGCAGCCTGCTCGATGGGAGGGATGGATTGGGTCGCGTGCCGGGCTTCTATGCCTTCAACCCCTGCTGATACGGAAGCTTCCGATTCGATAACGTTAGCCTGAGCGGAGAAGGTACGGATGACTTCTCCCGTTTCAGTTGAAACAAGATTCGCGACCAATTTTACGGTGGAGACGGCCTTTTTTTTGCCGATCTCGAGATCGACCGCCGGTCCTCCTAAAAGTCCCACCAGTCCGCCCAGTTGCACCCCTGTATCAGAACCTTCGACACAAATCCCTAGCTCCGTAATTCCGCCAGTCACCACATATTGTGCCGAAAGAAACTTGTGTTTTTGGGGCCGCGAAGCTTGGCTCAAATTCTCCATCATAAACTCATCCGAATAGACTTGCCGGATTCCCCTCCGTTCTAAAACTTTAAGCCCACGTTTTGTCAGCTCGCTCTCGAGCACCGTATGCAACTGATTTTGGTTGCTGAAAATCCACCCTCGACAATTCTCGAGAACATGGTCGACCTCCTGATTAAATCGCAGGACCGAGACACGCGGAGCCGCAAATGCTGATGCTGATGCGGACAGAACCCAAACAAGAAACAATATTGAAATTTTCATGGTTTGCCTCCTTCGGCCCATACAGCACCATTCGTGCCGCACAAAAGACGAGAATTATTCAGCTCTGCCACTGGTTCTCGGGCACTCCGAAGAACCAAACGGAGCAGATTTGAACCCTTCAGCAAACCACGAGAAGCCCGGAGATCGCCGCACTCAGTTGCCGAGTTTGATTTGCTTTAATAATTGCAAGCACTTCGAAGTTTTTGCTTGTTTAAGGTAACCTACAACGGGATCGACGAACGTATCTACCCAGGGGCGTCGTTCGAGCTTTATCGCTGCCGCGCCAGTCTTATCTTGGTCCTCGACCAGTCTGAATATACCACTCGGATTTATCTCATGATCATCGAGGTAATGAAACGAAAGCGGACCTTTTGCCCAGCCGCGCGTATCTACCGCTGGTCCGAAAGAATACAGCGTCCCATAGAGCCCGGACTTTAGGGCCTTGGCGTACCTCATCGCCATCTCGTCATGAAGCTTTGGTGCAAAGGTGTGGAATGGGGTGCCAGACTCACCGACGCCCACTGCAAATAGCCGCAGCGAATTCGCGTAGTCCATGATGAAGGGATAGAGCCCTTTTCGAAGCCTGAGGCGTTCCTGCTGTGCCGAATGCTGGGGCTCGAAGCCGAGTGCGAAATCACGGTCGATTCCCAGCAAACGCCGCAGCGCCCTGCGACCGTCACGGTCAAGAGTATCCTTCATGGTTTCGCCAGTGTGTATCTGTACTTTTTGCTTCACGTCGTGCGATGCCGCGTTCTCCACCAGAGAACGCAATTCTGCGTCCGTATTTATGCCCAAAATCTGTTTAAGCTTTTTACCGTCATCCACCACCAATGATCGGAGGACGTCGTCGGTATCCTTGTACTCACCTTGCAAAGGTCGCAAACCTGCGCGCGTTTGCCGGTTCACCATTTCCGGGTCATCGCTCAAAGTGTAGTTTTTGCGAAGTCCAATGAGCTTACTTAGAACTTCATAGTCATCCTGGGCGAGCGCCGAATAATCGTCTTTGTCCAGCGATTCGACCGGAAAATTCTTCGCGGCGCTTTCCCGGACCATCCGTTCCAGTTCCCTTTTATCGTGAACTGCAAGCGCATATCGCAAAGGCTTCCCGTTTTTAGTCGCGACAAAGCGGGCAATCTCATCCGGGCTCTGTTTCAAAACATATTCCGTCTGCAAGTAATAGTCGAGATGGAGCATGGTGTCCGTCTTCATTGTCTTGCCCGTGTTCTGGAAGAATCGTAGATGAGCCGCCTTCAAGTCGCTCAGTTCGCGTACGATTTCCTGTCGAGCCTTGATACGACTCTCTGGAGTCGTATTCCACGCCCCGAATGTAAATTCGTTAATCGCCCATTCAATTTCGTTTAATTTTCTGTTTTTCACTGCCGTTTCAAGGCGCACCTCAAGCTGATCGATCGGTTCTTTGAGGTATGCCTCGAGATCAGCCTTCATCAGAACGTCATCCCCGAGCATGAATTTACTGACAGCATACTTCCCGCCACCCCGGTGGCTCGGATAGTCATCGGGTGTCATCGCTTCGTTATGCATGAAGAGAATCCGCCGCCCCTTACTCGTGTTTTCCACCGCGTTTCGAATCGCCACATTCGCTTCGCCGATCCGAATCACACTTTTGACGTAATAGCGGTTCATTTCGGGGTGTGACCAATTCGCATGCGCTCCATGCCAAAACTGACGATTAAAGCCCGCTAAAGTTTCAGGCTCATTGATGGGGTTCACCACAAAACGTACCTTATTCCCCGTCTCACGTTCGACTTCTTCGGCGCGCTCCCAAATCCTATTCATCAGGCTTTCGGCAATCTTTCCCATGTCCGAGGGCCACTCTGGGTTCAGGAGATAACTCTTCAGGTAATCCACTTCCTGGGTGCCGGGTTTCTTGATCTCCCAGCGTTTCAGACTCGGAAAGAACGCCACGGAAACCGTTGGCGTCCCCCCCGCTCTCCAGATGGTTTCGAGCTGATCGATGTACCGGCTCCAGGTCGCGGGATTCTGTGGATTGATTTCGTGCAAATTGGGAGCGATCCGGATGCTCTTTATTCCCTTATCCACGAGTCCCTGAACAGCCTGTTTGAAAAGCTTCGGGTCGTCCATATGCGATGCCGCGATAGAATTCCATTGATACGGCCCCCGCGGAGTCTCGATGGCGGGGTGACCCGATTCAAAGAAAGTTCCGAAAACGGTCGTCGGAAAATACTCATCAAAAAGCGCCTTCGTCGCCCGATCGCGAAATTCTTCTGCCTGAGAGCGCTCGATCAACTTTATGGGTTTAACATGGAGCTTAAAATCAATGTAATCGGGAGCACCGTCGTAATTCTGCGGACGATTTGCAGAGGCTCTTTTCGCGAGCCAGGGACGAAGGTCCTCTTCTTTGTGATTGAGCCAATCAAGAATCGGAGCATTCGCGTCATCGGGCGAAGAACGAGGACCATCGGCCGCCTGAACACTGTACGGCAGAAGCAGAGACGCAACAATCAAAGCAGTTGAATGCGCCTTGAAGTTCATATGAATGACAGCCATTTGCCCTTTTATCGGAAAATATTCGACAATGATGAAACACCGATTACAGGCGGCATATTTCTTTATGAAACAAGGGCGGCTGAGCGAAGCTCAGTAAAGTACCGCGGTTGACAAGAAAGCCTATTCTTGAATTGCGAGAGCTATTCTCGGAGACCCGTCTGAATTCAGCCCAATGGCCAGCTTCGCTTTAAAAATACTGCGATAAAATTCCCAGAGCTGATATTTCGAAGTAGTCGTTGGCCAGCGGGTATAATCGTGATCTGGAAGTATCTGCTTCCGAACAGCATGAAAAAGCACCTCATATTCGCCATCAGGGGACCGATAAAAAACGGGTCGTCCCAGCCAGGATAGTCCGTATCGTTTTTTAAGAACAATACCGAGATCAAGGAGGTCTGAGCCGCTGCTGTCGAGCGCCTGGTGATAAGGCCCCGTCAATGAGTGCGACCAGGCATAATTCATTTGATACCCATCGGTGCAAAAATCCCCGCTGCTAAAGCCAATCAAGAAAAATTTTCGCCCACTCACCTCAATTTGAATCGGCCGCGGACCCTCAATCAAATAACCGCCATTACTTCGTCGAGTCGCTGGATACGGAGGCCGCTCAATGCGGAGTATATCGAGTTCGGGTTCGGAACTGGGGTGACCCGGTTCAGCCACTTCGCGCGCAAAAATCTCAGTCTTATACGGACCGTCGTCCCGAACCTCGCTCACTCTTTCGTAGAAGAAAAACGTTTTCCCGTGATGTGCGACATCGATTACGGATGGATCCGGTGATTCAGGTTGAAAAAAATTTCCGCCATATGAATGCTCCAGCCAGCCGGTAGTCACATCGCCGAAGAGCGGGAGACTGTCTCTGATCCACGAGTTGTTTGCATCCTTTCGAAATGCAAAAATGCGTCTGCTGCGATTGTCGTCAGGCCAAACTGGCATCGAAGATCCTTCCGGAGGACTCATGGTGCCTCCCAGCAGGACCTCCTCACGTGAACCGTCGCGGCCGAAGATTCGATACTTCCGAACATCCCAGGCATGGGCGTAGTTTCCGTCCATCGAAGCTTTATTCGGGTACCGCATATCAATCGGTACAATGACGTACGGCCCGCCTTCGCTGAATTCCTTCCAGGAATTGAAACGAATAAAGTAACGTGCCGAACCATAAATCTCAACTTGACCATCTTCGTTAAGATAAGGAGGTGAGGGATCGGGTAGCTCCGGATATCTGAAAGTTGTCTGCCCCGGGAGCAGGTCGGAACCAGTAACCAGAAAAAGGCCGTCTTCGAGTTCGTTGCCATGACGAAGCCTTGGAGACGCGAACACCTCGCCTGAAAATTGCTGGCATTGCACCAGTATGCAAAAAACCAGCGTACTGATCGACATCACTCCCCCGTTTTTCGTTTCTTAGACGGGCGAACACCTTTTTGCAAGGATCGTTCATCGATCTTTCGGCTAATCTGCTTCAGTCGAATTGTTAAACGAGGCCTAGCGAGGCCCTAGTTTAGCGGGAAAGTCACTGCGGATGTTTGGGGCACGCTTACTGACAAACTTCGTGGCCTTAGTCAGCGGCATTATTGACCATTTCTTGGAATTCCCGAGTGCACAGCCACCTATGTGACTTAACTATTGTCTTATTATCACTAACCCAATATGCTGCGGCGCATGAATTTCCAGGGACATACTATGACGCAGGCACGACGAATTTTGGCGAGCGTTTGCGCAGCCGTCATTTTGGCGGCTTGCGGCAAAGAAGCTCCAATCGGTCGGGCGCCGACAAACCGCGAAGAAAATACTCCGGTTTCACTGGAAGAAAATTCGGTCACGGAGGTATTGCGCATCAAGTACAACCGGGCACAGCTCACCTGTAACTTGAAGTTTTCGAGAGGACAGAAAGCTGATTTTGGCGAGCAGCCGTCCGAAGTCTTTTCTGAAATTGTGCAGGATGCTGCCTATTGGGACCTTTTAAATGACTACTCCGACGAGAAGGCCTTCGAGCTAAAAGGCGCCGTGCGGGATTCTTGGATAAAGGTCAAAATCAAAATAAAACGCATCGAAGTTGTTCACTCCCTGACCTATATGGACGATCAAGGGAAGGTCTATAGAATGCGATATTCCCCAATTTTAAGAGCCGAGTACTTCTTCGAGGAAAACTACGTATTCATCCCCGAGGACGGCAACATGACTGGCAAGGGAAACGGCTTTAAAGATTTTACCGAAGGCTCGACCGGGAATTGGATAGATATGGTCGCGAGCACAGACCCGACGGTAAGCGGAGACTTCTACTCCGCTCAGCTCAATTGCGATTTTGATACCGAGTTGAAGCCAGAGTACAAAGACCAGTTCGTCGTCCAACCAACTGATTAGTACGGCGGGCATTAACCGGGCTTTCTTCTCAGCCTTTGCAATTCGCGGCTGAGTGGCCCGCGGTTTAGTCACGTAGCCACTCTCCAGCTTGCCCTGGACAAAAACAGGGGGAATGTAGATAAATTGCGCGAGAATTACGCCAAAATACTCAACCGGAGCGTGAACGGAACTCGTCTTCCTTGAAAGACAATCTGATTACTTTCGGTGAAGCGCTTTTCCAGTAGCCGCCCAGATATCGGTGCGATGTCTATCTTTGAATGGTCCGAGCACCAGGGATTGAACCTGGGACCTTCGCCGTGTAAAGACGCTGCTCTACCGCTGAGCTATGCTCGGATTTCAACTAACCTAACCCATCTCGCCTGCTCCGCCAAGCGCCTCAACTTGTTTGACAGCCGACACACTCTCCGTGATTTTTCGCCGGAGTTATGGCGGAGTTACGAAACAGGCACCACCTTATCAAAGACCACTTCAAATACCGAAAAAAAAGCCCGGATTTTCCATGTATCTACGAAACGCCCAGCCTCGCGGTGTAAAGACCCTGCCTCTACCCCTGAGCTAAGCGCCCTATATAAAATAGGCCACCGCGAAACCCAGGTGGGTCATTTATTTTTAACCAGCAACCGATCAGGTCGCCGAAACTGAAGCGGTCGCGACAACAGCAGGTTTCTCAGCCGGCTCCTCTTCAATGATTTCCGCTTGGAGGTGCTTGTATTTCACAAGACCCGTTCCAGCCGGAATGAGGCGTCCCATGATCACGTTCTCTTTCAATCCGCGCAGGTAATCAACCCTGCCGCCGATACTCGCTTCCGTGAGAACTTTGGTCGTCTCCTGGAATGATGCAGCCGAAATGAAGCTTTCGGTGCTCAGAGATGCCTTAGTGATACCCAAGAGCAACGGCTCGGCGGTGGCCGCGGCCCCGCCCGCTTGCATCACCCTCTGGTTCTCTGCCTCGAACATTTGCTTATCGCTCTGTTCACCCGGCAAGAAGGTCGAATCGCCAACATCTTTGATGCGAACCTTACGGAGCATCTGCCGAACGATCGTCTCGATGTGCTTGTCATTGATCTTGACGCCCTGAAGTCGATAAACTTCCTGGACTTCATCGACGAGATACTTCGCAAGAGCCTTCTCACCCAAGACCCGAAGAATATCGTGCGGGTTGATCGGGCCATCCATCAACGGCTCACCGGCCTTGACGTAGTCCCCTTCATTGACCGCGAGGTGCCGACCCTTGCCGATAAGGTATTCCTTAGCCTCTCCGGTTTCAGGAGTAACGATGAGCTTACGCTTGCCTTTCGTATCTTTACCGAAAGTGACTATACCGTCGATTTCGGTAATGACGGCCGCATCCTTCGGTTTACGGGCTTCAAACAATTCCGCAACGCGGGGCAGACCACCGGTGATGTCTTTGGTTTTCGTCGTTTCGCGATGGATTTTCGCAATCGTGTCACCGGCCTTGATCTCGTCTCCATCATTGACGACCAAGTTAGCTCCCACGGGCAGCATGTAACGGCCAACGCGCGCGGACCCTTCGATCTTCTGCACATTGCCTTTACCGTCCGTAATGAGCAGCTTCGGTCGCTTGTCAGTCGCCTTGGATTCAATGACGACCTTGTGCGAAAGGCCTGTCACACTGTCGAACTGCTCCTGCATCGTGACGCCTTCTTCGATATCTTCGAACTGGATGACACCAGAAGCTTCCGTCACGATCGGCGTCGAGTACGGATCCCACTCAGCCATCAGCTTGCCTTTTTCGACTCCATCACCCTCTTTAACAAGGAGCTTGGCGCCGTAGACAATGGGATATTTCTCACGCTCGCGGTTATTGGCATCCACAATCGCGATTTCACCGTTTCGATTCATGACCGTGAGGTAACCCTCTTTGTTTTTAACGGTCGTGACGTTGTGAAAACGCACTTTACCTTTTGTCTTCGCTTCGAGACTCGACTGTTCAGCCCTTCGTGACGCCGTACCACCGATGTGGAAGGTACGCATTGTCAGCTGGGTGCCGGGTTCACCGATCGACTGAGCAGCAATGACTCCAACAGCTTCACCGATATTGACCATCCGCCCACGGGAAAGGTCTCGACCATAGCAAAGGCTGCAGATACCCTTCTTCGATTGGCAGGTCAAAACGGACCGGATACGAACTCGATCAATACCGGCTTCATCGACCTTCTTGACGAGGTCCTCAGTGATTTCCTGGTTGGCTACCACGAGAACTTCACTGTTAACCGGGTCAATGACATCATCCAAGGCCACACGGCCGAGAATACGATCGCCCATCCGTTCGATAATTTCGCCGCCTTCGATCAGCGCGCCAACAAAGAGACCATCAAGGGTTCCACAATCCCGTTCCGTTACGATCACGTCCTGAGAGACGTCGACCAACCGGCGGGTGAGGTATCCAGAGTTCGCAGTCTTGAGAGCGGTATCAGCGAGACCCTTACGTGCACCGTGTGTCGAGACGAAGTACTGCAACACGGACAATCCTTCGCGGAAGTTCGCCACAATAGGTGTTTCAATAATTTCTCCGGACGGCTTGGCCATTAAGCCTCGCATGCCGGCCAGCTGACGGATCTGGGCATTGCTGCCTCGGGCGCCCGAGTCAGCCATCATGAAGATGGAATTGAAAGCCGGACCTGTAATCTCCTGTTCCTTACCCTTCCAGCTATGCGGAGCCTTGAATACCTGGACGGACAGCCGCTTCATCATCGCGCTGGCGATCTGTTCAGAAGTCTGAGCCCAAATGTCGATGACTTTGTTGTAGCGCTCACCATCAGTGATCAAGCCTTCGATGTATTGATTCTCAATCTCATGAACCTGGGCATACGCCTTGTCGAGGAATTCCTTTTTTTCCTGCGGCATTTGCATGTCATGAACCGAGATCGAAATACCTGCTCGCATTGCTTGTCTGAAGCCGGTTTGCATCAGGTGGTCAGCGAGAAGAACAGTCTTCTTATTGCCGGTCAATCGATAGCAAACGTCGATCAGCTCAGCCAAATCCTTCTTTCCAAGGACCTTGTTGTAAACACTGAACGGAATCTCTGTCGGCACGATTTCCGAAAGCAGTGCGCGGCCGACGGTCGTATCCCAAACTTTTCCGTTGATACGGCATTTGATTCTCGTCTGTAACCCGACAACATCGCTGTCAAAAGCATAGTGGACTTCGATGGGGCTGCTAAAGACCTTGCCCTCGCCCTTTCCAAACGGTCTCTCACGGGTCATGTAGTACAACCCGAGAACGATGTCCTGACTCGGAACGATGATCGGCTTCCCGTGCGCGGGAGAGAGAATATTGTTCGTGGACATCATCAAAACACGGGCTTCGATCTGAGCTTCGATCGAAAGCGGGACGTGCACAGCCATCTGGTCACCGTCGAAATCGGCGTTGAAGGCCGCGCAAACAAGCGGATGAAGCTGAATGGCTTTTCCTTCGATGAGCACCGGCTCAAACGCCTGGATACCCAGACGATGGAGTGTCGGAGCGCGGTTCAACAGAACAGGATGCTCTTTAACAACCTCCTCGAGAATATCCCAGACTTCCTGACGCTGCTTTTCGACCATCTTCTTCGCGGATTTGATCGTCGTCACATAGCCATATTCAGACAGCTTGTTATAAATAAATGGCTTGAAGAGCTCGAGAGCCATTACCTTCGGCAAACCGCATTGATGCAGCTTGAGTTCGGGTCCGACCACGATAACGGAACGGCCGGAGTAATCGACGCGCTTTCCAAGCAGATTCTGCCGGAAACGGCCTTGTTTACCCTTCAGCATATCCGACAAGGAGCGGAGCGGACGCTTGTTCGGGCCCGTAAACGTCTTACCTCGGCGGCCGTTGTCAAACAACGCGTCCACGGATTCCTGAAGCATGCGCTTTTCATTACGAATGATAATTTCAGGAGCATTCAGCTCCATCAAACGCTTCAACCGGTTATTTCGGTTAATCACGCGTCGGTAGAGGTCATTCAGATCTGAAGTCGCGAACCGACCACCATCAAGAGGCACCAACGGACGCAATTCAGGCGGAATAACGGGGATAACCTCGAGCATCATCCATTCGGGGCGGTTAGAACCGCTCGCTTTGAAAGACTCGACGACTTTGAGTCTCTTGGAAAGTTTGGTCCGCTGGGCTTCCGACGTCGTCTGCTTCAGCTCCCGCCGCAGTTGGCGAGAGAGGACTTCGATATCCACCTTCTTCAGCATGTCGCGAATGGCATCTCCGCCCATCGCAGCAGTGAAACTTACGCCCTCTTTGATCAGCTGTCCGTACTTTTCTTCGGTAACGACAGCGTGCTCTTCAAGGCCGCTCGTCCCTGGATCGAGGAGAACGTAAGCCTCGCAATAAAGAACTTTCTCGAGGTCCTTCAGGGTGATGTCCAAGAGAGCCCCGATGCGGGACGGCAAGGAGCGCAAGAACCAAATATGCGCGACAGGCGTCGCCAATTCGATGTGCCCCAGTCGTTCACGACGCACCTTGGATTGAATGACTTCAACTCCGCACTTTTCACAGACGACCCCGCGATGCTTCATGCGCTTATATTTGCCGCAGTTGCACTCGTAATCCTTCACGGGCCCGAATATCTTCGCGCAGAATAAGCCGTCTCGTTCCGGCTTGAAAGTACGATAATTAATCGTCTCGGGCTTCTTGACTTCGCCGAAGGACCACTCACGGATCTTCTCCGGAGAAGCTAGGGAAATGCGTATCCCGGTAAAGCTCAGTGGATCCTTTGGTTTATCGAAAAAATTCAGAAGGTCTTTCATCTTTAGCCCTCAAAATACACCGCCGTGCGGCGGGAGTCAGTAAACGACCGGAGCACGACTCATCATCGCGCTCCGGTCCAATCAGTTCTGTTAAAGCAATTCGCCTTTCAGATCTTTCTCTTCTTCTTCGATCAGCTCGACGTTCAATGCAAGGCTCTGGAGTTCCTTCACGAGAACGTTAAAGGATTCCGGCAACCCGGCTTCCAGAAGTTGCTCGCCTTTAACAATCGCCTCGTACATGCGATTTCTACCGGTCACGTCGTCAGACTTCACGGTCAGGAATTCCTGGAGGCCGTAAGCAGCACCGTATGCTTCGAGCGCCCAGACTTCCATTTCCCCAAGCCGCTGTCCGCCGAACTGCGCCTTGCCGCCCAGCGGCTGCTGGGTGACTAAACTGTAAGGGCCGATGCTTCGAGCATGGATCTTCTCTTCAACAAGATGATGCAGTTTAAGCATGTACATGATGCCGACTGTAACATCCTCGGCAAATGGCTCACCGGTGACACCGTCGTACAGCGTCGTCTGACCACGCCCAGGAAGATCAGCGATATTCAACATCGCCTCGATATCCTTCTCGCTTGCTCCGTCGAAAACCGGTGTAGCGACGTGAACACCGTACTTCAGATGGGAAACCATGCGCTTGATTTCCGCGTCCGAAGCCCTATCGATGTACTTGTCAACTTCGGGACTCGAGTAAGTATCCTTGAGGACCTTACGGAGTTTCTCGCTGTTGAAGTTCTCCATGTACTCGTTGATCTTCTCGCCAATACCGCGTGCGGCCCATCCCAAGGTAACCTCAAGCAGCTGACCGATATTCATACGAGAAGGCACGCCGAGAGGATTCAGAACCATGTCGACGGGAACTCCGTTCGCCATAAACGGCATGTTCTCGAGTGGCAAAATCCGACTGATTACGCCTTTGTTCCCGTGGCGTCCCGCCATTTTGTCGCCGACCTGAAGCTTACGCTTAATCGCAATCTGAACTTTGACCATTTTGATCACGCCAGGCGCGAGTTCATCGCCACGCTTCAGCTTGTCGGTTTTTTCCTTGAATACATACCGAACTGCCTCGATCTTCTCCTTCGCCGTTTTCATAACGGCCGTGACGTCCTGCTCAAGATCGTCCTTAACAGGAATAAATCCGAGAAGGTCAAACGGAATCGCCGATAACGTCTCGCGATCAAGTTTCTGGGCTTTCTTGAGCAGCTCTTCGGAACCATCTTCGGAAAGGAGCTTGCCTGTCGTGCTAGCGCCGTCCAACACCTTCGCAATCTTATTAAACGCCGATTGACGAATGGCATCGGTCTCGATCTTCTCGTCACGACGGATCTTCGCGATCTGCTCTTCGAGAATGCTCTTGCTCCGCTCGTCGGGCTCAGTACCTTCACGAGCGAAAACCTGCGCGTTGATGACAATCCCCTGTACTCCCGACGGAACACGCAATGACGTGTCTCTTACGTCTCCAGCTTTTTCGCCGAAGATCGCCCGAAGGAGTTTCTCTTCTGGGGAAAGCTGGGTCTCTCCTTTAGGAGTGACTTTGCCAACCAGAATGTCGCCAGGCTTCACCTCGGCGCCAATCCGAATAATCCCACTCTGATCGAGATCTTTAAGCGCCTCCTCGCCGACGTTCGGAATGTCGCGGGTGATGTCCTCTTTGCCTAACTTCGTATCACGAGCGACACATTCAAATTCCTCGATGTGAATCGAGGTGAACGTATCGTCTTTGATCAAGCGTTCGGAGATCAGGATTGAGTCTTCGAAGTTGTAACCGCCCCAAGGCATGAACGCGACAAGCACGTTTTGTCCCAAGGCAAGTTCACCTGCATCGGTCGCTGGACCATCCGCCAAAACGTCTCCCGCTTTAACGTGGTCGCCAACGCGAACAACCGGTCTCTGAGTGACACATGTATTCTGATTGGAACGTTGATACTTGGTCAGATTGTGAATATCGACATCCGATCCGACGTCATCTGAACGAGAGTTCGTCCGACGGACAACGATTTTGGTACCATCGACCATGATCACTTCACCGTCGTGCCTCGAACAAATGATCTGACCCGAGTCGCGCGCGACTATGCGCTCGATTCCGGTACCAACCAACGGAGCGTGAGTACGGATTAACGGCACCGCCTGGCGCTGCATGTTCGATCCCATCAGCGCTCGGTTAGCATCGTCGTGCTCAAGAAACGGGATCAGTGATGCGGCAATCGAAACCAGCTGATGCGGCGAAACGTCCATCAACTCGACTTCGTCCGGATTAACGAGTGCAAAATCGCCTTTACGACGAGCAGATACAAGATCCGCAGTCAGCTTATCGGTTCGCAAGGCATCTGGCGAAACCTGGGCAATAATCTTGTTCTCTTCTTCAGTCGCTGTGAAGAATTTAATTTCTTCGGTCAGCTTACGATTCTGCACCACCCGATAGGGAGTCTCAATAAACCCGAATTCATTCACGCGGGCGTAAGTCGAGAGACTGGCGATCAAGCCGATGTTCGGACCTTCAGGAGTCTCAATGGGGCAAATTCGACCATAGTGAGTATTATGAACGTCGCGGACCTCAAATCCAGCGCGCTCACGGGTCAATCCGCCCGGACCAAGTGCCGAGAGCCGCCGTTTGTGAGTCACTTCAGAAAGAGGATTCGTCTGATCCATGAACTGGGACAGCTGACTCGATCCGAAGAATTCCTTCACAACCGCGGAAACCGGTTTCTGATTAATCAGGTCGTGAGGCATGAGTGTTTCGATTTCCTGAATACTCATGCGTTCTTTGATCGCCCGTTCCATTCGAACAAGGCCGATTCGATATTGGTTCTCGATCAACTCACCTACAGCACGAACACGACGATTTCCAAGATGGTCAATATCGTCGATCGTCCCGCGGCCGTTGTTCAATTCGCAGAGATAATAAAGGGTCTGAAGGATGTCTTCCTTCATCAACACCGTTTTCTCTTGCGGAACGTTGTTGTTCGGAAATTTGTAATTAAGCTTCAACCGGCCGACCCGGGATAAGTCATAACGGTCAGCGTTGAAGAACATGTTGTCAAAAAGCTGCCGAGCGGCCTCGATCGTCGGTGGATCACCGGGCCGCATTCTTTTGTAGATCTCGATCAAAGCCTCCTCTGGACTCGAAATCTTATCGGCAAGCAACGTCTCTCGAATAAAAGGTCCGTAAGTCAGGTTATCCGTGAATATGACCTTTACTTCCTTAACGCCCTTTGCCCGGAGTTCCTTGACTTTTTCTTCCGTGAGCTCCTGATTGCACTCCAGCAAAACCTCACCGGTTTTTTCGTCGACGATATCTTCAGAGGCAATACGGTTAACCACAACTTCAAGTGGAACTTCGAGGCGCTTGATTCCGGCCTCATCGATGCGCTTAATAATCGCTTTCGTGAATTTTCGGTTCTTTTTAACGATAATATCGCCGGTTTTGGGATCGAGAATATCATCTTCCGCACGTTGTCCGGCGAGGATCTCCAGATCGACGGCTTTATAGTATTTGCCGTCTTTGTCCATAATCAGCTTCTCAATACGATAGAAGTAATTGAGAATTTCGTAGTTCGACATACTCATCGCGCGAAGAACGATGGTCGCCGGAAGCTTACGCTTCCGGTCAATGCGCGCATAGAGCATATCCTTGTGATCAAATTCAAAATCGAGCCAAGATCCGCGATGCGGAATAATGCGGGCGGAGTAAAGAATCTTGCCGCTGGAATGGCTCTTCCCCTGATCGTGGTCGAATATCACGCCGGGTGACCGATGCAACTGGCTAACGATAACGCGCTCGGTTCCATTGATAATGAATGAGCCGGCCTCGGTCATGAGCGGGATCTCGCCCATGTAGACTTCCTGCTCTTTAATATCTCGAATATTGCGCGTTCCGGCTTCCTCATCAACATCGTACACAACGAGTCGAACCGTTATTTTTAACGGAGCTGCGAACGTCATTCCCCGCTGCCGGCATTCGCTTACATCATATTTCGGCTTCTCAAGCGCATAGCTTTCAAATTCGAGCGATGCCGTACGGTTGAAGTCTTCAATCGGAAATACCGATTTAAAGACAGCTTGAAGACCGACATTCTCACGTTTTTGAATCGGGACGTCGGCTTGGAGAAATTTCTCATAAGACTTGCGCTGGAGTTCGATCAGGTTCGGAATCTCCACCGGCGAAGCGATTTTTGAAAAATCCTTTCGAATTCGGCGGTTTTCCGAAAAAAGGGAGGCCATGCTTTCTCCTTAACTCGTTTGACAAAGTACAACGTAACGATCGCTCATCATCCTTTAGCGGATGAAGGCGAAATCAAACAAATGACGCGGTGACATTCCAGAAAACCGGAACAAAAAAGCAAAAAATTGGTTTCGGGAATACACAAATACAAATCCGCGCCGCCCCCACCCTACCTGATTTCTCAGACAAAGCAAGAGTGCGGCACGAATTTTGAATAGCAAGAGGCTTCAAAAAAAGCGAGCGGAATCCGTTCACTTAATTTCGACCTTGGCTCCTTCAGCCTCGAGTTTTTTCTTAATATCTTCGGCTTCCTGCTTATTAATGCCTTCCTTCAAGGGCTTCGGGGCACCTTCGACCAAGTCCTTCGCTTCTTTCAAACCAAGGCCGGTGATAGCGCGAACTTCTTTAATGACATTGATCTTTTTGTCGCCAGCGGCCGCCAAAACAACGGTGAATTCCGTCTTAGCTTCAGCGGTCGGTGCAGCAGCAGCGCCGGGCATCGCAGCCATAGCCATCGGGGCTGCGGCAGAAACGCCAAACTTGTTTTCCAGTTCTTTAACAAGCTGCGAAAGCTCAAGAACAGACATATTTTCGATAAAGGAAATAACATTTTCCTTAGTAATTGCGGTCGACATTTTCTTCTACCTCTTTATTCCTGCCCGCCGTCTTCCTGACTTTAGGCTTGATCAAATCTAGCGACTTTCCTACCGCTAGTTAAAATTGTTAGTTGTTCAATCCCTCGGCTGCATCAAGCTTGCGGATTTTCCTTCTTTTTCGATTCAATCGCGGTCAGCACCGTAACCAGACTACGCGGAACGGCGGCCAAAACCCCGACGAAGTTCGTGATGGGGGCATTGAGAGTGCCCAGCAGCTTTGCCAGCAGAACTTCTTTGCTCGGAAGCTTCGCAAGCAATTCGACTCCAGACGCGTCGATTCGCTTTTGACCCATAAGGCTGTCTTTGAGCTTAAGCGCCTCATTGTCCTGAGCAAATTTGTGAATAACTTTCGCCGCAGCAGCAGGATCTCCATAGGCGAACGCCACAAGCGTCGGACCCACTGTTTCGTCCATAAGCCCCTTGGCTTCGGCGCCCATAGCGCCATCTTTCGAAACCAGACGAGCGACGTTATTCTTAAGAACTTTCACCTCTGTTTTATGTGCGCGCAATTGGCGACGAAGATCATCCGCCTGTGTTGCGGTAAGTCCCTTATAATCGGCGAAAATCGCGACCTGGGCCTTAGTAAACTTCTCTTTCAGTGTCGAAGCTAATTCAGTTTTCTGTGCACGATCCATATTAAACCTCTGAGTTTTCGCTGTTCGGAACTATCAGGCGGAGCCCGTCGACGCCATTGTATCCATCGGGTCAATCGAAATACCCGGACTCATCGTCGAAGAAAGAGTAACATTCCGGAGATAGGTTCCTTTACTTGTCGGCGGCTTGGCTTTGATAATGATCGAAGCCAGCGAAACGAAGTTCTCCTTGAGCTTTTGCGGCCCGAAGGATTTCTTTCCAATCGCGACGTGAATAATGCCGGTCTTTTCTGTGCGATATTCGACTTTCCCGAGCTTCTGCTCCTTGACCGCTTTCGCAACGTCGAATGTAACCGTTCCAAGCTTCGGATTCGGCATCAGCCCTCGGGGACCGAGAATTTTACCTATTTTCGAGACCGCGACCATCATGTCCGGGGTGGCGATCATTTTGTCGAACTCGAACCAGCCGCCCGAAATTTTTTCGATCAGGTCTTCGGCGCCCACGACATCTGCTCCCGCAGCAGTGGCCTCCTTCGCTTTTTCACCTTTGGCGAGAACGGCGACTCGAACTGTCTTCCCGATGCCATGAGGCAGTACGACCGCACCGCGAACCATCTGATCGGCGTGTTTCGGATCGACGCCAAGGTTAAAGGCGACATCGACGGTTTCGTCGAACTTTGCGTAAGCGACTTGCGGAAGAAGTTCGAAAGCTTCCGTTACGGAGTATTTTTTCCCGAGTTGCAGCTTCAGAAAGGCCTCGGAATATTTCTTTCCACGGTTGCCAACACGTTTTTTCTTATTTTCGTCAGTCATTTTTCACCTCTGTGGTTCAAGCGCCAGAATGCTTACTGGCTCCCACTTAAAAAACTCTCTTATTCAGTGACCGTTATACCGGCGCTTCGAGCACTTCCCGCAATCGTTCTCATCGCGGCCTCGACACTGCCCGCATTCAAGTCCGGCATTTTGAGTTTGGCGATCTCTTCGACTTGTTTCTTTGTCACTTTGCCGACTTTGGTTTTATTCGGTTCGCCTGAACCCTTTTCAATTTTTGCTGCCTTCAAGAGCAGAACAGAAGCAGGAGGCGTTTTGGTAATAAACGTGAAGGAGCGGTCCGAGTACACGGTGATAATTACCGGAATGACCATGCCCTTCTGATCCTGCGTTTTCGCGTTGAACGCTTTGCAGAATTCCATGATGTTCACGCCGCGCTGACCGAGCGCTGGTCCGACCGGAGGAGCGGGATTTGCCTGCCCACCGGGGATTTGTAACTTAATTTGCCCAACAACCTTTTTTGCCATAAGTGGTCCCTCTTAACACAGACCTTTAAATTTTTTCAACCTGAATAAAGTCAAGTTCTACCGGAGTAGAACGACCAAATATGCTCACCAACACCTTGACCTTGCCTTTATCCGGATTCACGTCTTCAACAACACCATTAAAATTCGAAAATGGCCCATCGATGACCCGCACATTCTCACCCTCGTGGAATGAAATACGAGGACGGGGTTTGACCTGCCCTTCGGCAATCCGATTGGTCATTTTTTGAACATCGCTCTCCGGAACTGGAACTGGCCGGACCTTATCGCCGACGAAACCGGTAATTTTAGGGGTATTCTTAACAATGTGCCAGGTTTCCTCATTCAGAACCATTTTGACAAGAATATATCCAGGGAAAAAGCGGCGCTTGGTCGTTCTCTTCTGGCCTTTGACCAGTTCGACGACATTCTCTTCGGGAACGATGATTTCACCAAACATCGGCTCTTTCTTAGCAGCCTTGATCCGTTCCTCCAGGGCCAACTTGGCCTTGTTTTCATAACCTGAGTACGTGTGGACAACGTACCAGGCCATTTCACCTGTCTGCTGTGCTTGTAAAATTTCGGGCACTCGCGACTCCTTCTTATTAATCCAATATCCGGTTTTAAGCCGGGGTTACGGTCGGCTAAACTCCGGATCTATTCCGGACAAATGTCACTTCAGCAAAAACCGTAGAACGGGCTTCCTCCCAGACAGCTATACGACCAATCTCAACAACTCGGTCCACAGATAATCCAGGAAACCGAGCACCATCCCTGAAATCATGACCATGATGACGACAACCATTGTTGCCGAAGAGGTCTCCTTCTGGGTTGGCCAGGAAACCCTCGAAAGTTCCATCATGACTTCATTCATGAAGACGTTCGCTTTTTCATGACGATAAAGCAGAACAAAAATGATCCCGGCAACCAGTACCGAGATTCCCCGGATGATCAGATCAAGATTGGTGACACGTATCCGGGTCTCCAGATCCCATGCCGCCGCCAAGTTCAGAGCTCCCGTAAAGGCAATGTAACCTACGAGGACCGCAACGGCCAGATAGCTCACTGTGACCCATTTTTGGTATCTATTTTCCATATAAGAAAACCCGCTGTTTATCTCTGCGCAATTTGGCAGGGCAGGAGGGATTCGAACCCACAACCCGCGGATTTGGAATCCGCTGCTCTAGCCGTT
>MEQK01000002.1 GCA_001770175.1 Bdellovibrionales bacterium RIFOXYD1_FULL_55_31
GAGGGGGGTGAAACCGATGGTCTTCGTGATTTCAACAAATGTTTTCATGCGGTATTCTCTTAGCACCGGTCAATGAGTTGGTCACGGCCGGGCCGGTCACGAGGGGAGATCATGACGCTCAAGGTTATCCGATCCGAACTGAGAGCCAGTGCGGATCGCGAAAAAGCCAAGTTTCTGCAACGGTTTTTCAAATGCGGTCCGGGGGGGTACGCCGAAGGGGATCGTTTTATCGGTGTTACCGTCCCGAATATTCGAAAACTGGTGCGGAAATATCGCGAATTCCCGTTTATCGGCATTGTCCGGCTCCTTGAATCCCCGATTCATGAAGAGCGCCTGCTTGCCCTTCTCATTCTTACGGATCGGATGAAGAAAGCTCAAACCCGGGATCGAAAAAATATTTTTGAAATTTACCTGAAATATCTGAAACACGTGAACAACTGGGATTTGGTCGACCTGAGCGCGGGCCCGATTGTCGGGTTGTATTTGCTCGAACGGCCTGGCGGCATTCAGGAGAGCGGGCAAAGGCTCCTGGATCGTCTCGCTTCGTCCCGCCGGATGTGGGATCGACGGATTGCGATCATGTCGACGTTTTATTTTATTCGTAATGGAAGTTTTTCCGCTACTCTTCGGCTCGCTCGGGCTCTCCTGGATGACGAAGAAGATCTGATTCATAAGGCCGTCGGTTGGATGCTTCGCGAAGTTGGTAAGCGGGAGCTAGAAACGGAAGAGGCATTTCTCAGGAAATACCGCCGAAGAATGCCCCGGACCATGTTGCGTTATTCGATCGAGCGTTTCCCTGAAAAGAAACGAAAATTTTTTTTGCATGGAACCGGTTCTGATAAAATACAAAAAATGGTGGGATCCGACCCATGAAGATACGAATCAATCAATTTCTCGAAGGAGGGGGCGTCCAGATTCCGCCGGCGGATTACTGGGTTAGTCTTCGTCCTGATCTCAGTGAGATTACTCTTTCCGCGGGGGGGCGGGACATTCGGGTGAAGGCTGTCAAGCGTCGCCAGGTAGGCCGTAAAAGGACCTTGGATGTTCAGTATTATAAGGGCGGCGGAACGCAGTGGACTCTCGTCGTGAGCACACCGAAGCATGGGGAATGGATCGCGCTCCTTGAAGCGATTTAATGAAGTCATCTGATTTGCGTTGCGATGCGTCAATGTCTCTGATATAGCTCCGCAATAACGGGAGCCACCCGAGGAGCAATGATGCGAAATTCAGCTACCGCAGCGATCGCTTTAACGACGCTTTTATTGGCGGGTCTTTATGGCGGAAATGTTTATAGCTATCCGGGTGAGCCACGTTGTTCTGATGGGTACAGAGCTGATAGTTACGGGCGAGGGGTCGAGGCTGGTTTTAAGGGGATCGATAACCTTCGCCCGCGTCATTCACATGAGGAGTGCTACCTAAGAGGCGTCCGTAAAGGCGTGACTCTTCGTCATGAGACGCAGATCTTCGATTGCGAAGGCGACTTTGAAGACGGTTATGGAGAGGGCTTCAAGGCCTCTCCCCTGAGTGCGGGCACGGCCTGTTACACCGGCGGCTATAGCGCGGGCAACGCAGCTCTCCGGGTGGGTGCCCGGGAAGGCGCACGGGAGCTGGTCGGGGACGAGTGTGTCGATGCTTTTCAAAAAGGTTACGAAGATTCCATGACAGGTCAGGTGGCTACGATTCCGCTGACCAATCCTGAAGCGACTTGCTACCGTGCGGGGTATTACGACGCACGTCGCTGACAACCTGCGCCAGTCCCTAACAATCTGAGCTTGCTTCTCCCCCCATCGGGCGGCAGAATGTCTTTTCGTAATGATCATAATGGTCACAAGGGGGGCTAACGTATGAAGCGTTTGTTATTTGCTGCCGCTATCGCGGCGATGGTTCTTTCGACAGGCTGTAAACCGAAATGGATAGATCACGTGGCTTTCAAGCCATCCGACGATTTCAAGACCGCCCGGGTCTCACTCGTTTTCAAAGACAACATTCAGACCAATATGGCAGGCGTGTTCCAGATTAAGGATTACGGATATATTTTCGTCAATCCTTACACTCCGGCGCAACGCTTTGAAGTCGGCTTTGATCTTAACCTGGACATCGTTACCGATCAGGAATACGTCAGCATCACTCCTACCGAGTATCTGCCTAACGGCGTGCCGCTCGGGGTCGGGTATCCGCTGGTTGAACTTCGCTCGTCAGAGCCGATCAGCACCAGCTTCGATGCCTTCGGCTATATTGATGTCTCGCATGCGAAATGGCTCGGCGTCGCGACGATGTTCAAGTTCCTCAATGACGAATACTTTCCGCAAGGTTTGACGATCAGTCAGGTGTTCGAGGTCGATGCGGCGAACAGGCCTGCGGTGATCGCAAGCGTTTTCGGGCCGACCCTGAACGCGGATGGAACTCTTAAGCGGGCGGGCGGAATCGCTCTTCTGGCCAATGTTCGCCAGCTGATCGAGCAGAACAGGGTGAGCCCCGGCAGAGAATCGAAGTTTTTCCCGAAGGGAAAACTGCATTTAAGCGGTCCGGCGGCCTCGAAGTACGAAGGTCGTATCGACAAATTGCTGAAGATCGAAAAGAAACTCATGAAGGGCTTCAACTCCCAGAACTGAGCCAACGATCGATCTGTTCATGCTTAAATAAAGGGGGGAGGCTTTGGGCCTTTCCCCTTTTTCTTTTTTGAGTGTATTAAGATTCCCTAGCGGAGCCCCTCCAATGCCTGCTTCAGCGATTTCACAGAAACTCCTTTTCTCGGCAAGAGAGCGTCTGAGCCCGTATCTCCGGAGCACGCCTCTTGTCCCTGCCTCGTTCGTCGAGGGCCCTCTCTGGCTGAAGCTCGAAACGCAGCAGCCGACCGGTTCTTTCAAAATTCGTCCCGCTTTGAACGGAGTTCTTGCCCACGAACAAACGGCACGAAAGCAGGGGATCATCGCTTCTTCTTCGGGAAATTTCGCCCAAGCCGTCGCATATGCCGCGAAACGCTTGGGCTGTCACGCTCAGATCGTGATGATGCAGTCGACGTCCGAATATAAAATTTCCCGGACACGGGATTTGGGGGCCGAGATCGTCCTTTGTGGGGCGAGCTTTCAGGAACGATGGGATACGACTTACCGGCTCCAAAGAGAAACAGGGCGTCTTTTGCTCCATCCTTACGATTCCCCTGAAACGATTTGTGGCGATGCGACGTTGGGGCTGGAACTCTTGGAGCAGCTTCCGGGGGAATTTACCTGTGTCGTGCCAGTAAGCGGTGGAGGTCTCCTTGCGGGGATCGCGCTCGCCGTTAAAACTGCTCGTCCGGGGTGTCGCATGATTGGAGTACAACCTGAGGCCAACCCCTCGATGAAACGGGCTCTGGAATCGGGAGCGCGCGCGGAAGTGTCCGTCGATCCGTCAATTGCCGATGCGTTAGTCGCGATTCAGCCAGGAGAGCTTCCGTTCGAAATCGCTCGGAAGTACGTTGATGAAGTCGTTCTGGTCACCGAGGCTGAAATTGTTGAAGCGCTCCGCGTCTTGACGCAGGAGCAGAAGTTGGTGGTCGAGCCGGGTGCGGCGGTTACGGTCGCGGCATTTCTTTCGGGCAGAATTTCGACGCGGCATATGGACACGGTCTGCGTCCTAAGTGGCGGAAACATTCAGCCTGAAAACCTGCTTCGGCTTGCCTTTGGAACTCGTCCTCTGCTAAACCGAGTCCCATGAAAACCCTGTCCTACTTCTTCTGGGGAATTGTCGCGGCCATCGCTATCGTTCTTATCCTTGGGATTCGCGCCGCGATCGTGGCTCGCAAACCCGAACCCACGATTGCTCCACGGAGCATACCGACTCCGGCAGAGCTGCCTCAAAGTACTCAGAGCCCAACTCAGAGCCCGACCGGGCGGTGAGTAGTTCATCCATCCTTGGGTCCACCGTCCACTCCGCCTACCTAGCGGCCCACATCGGGCGCCTTTCATCAACGGCAAGTCGGCCGATGTGTCTCAACCCGACCAGTTGACATTTGATAATCAACTGATATTGTTTATAACATGCTTTTACCTCCGTATGAGTTGAACCAAAAAATACGTTTGATCCGAGTATTCGCCGGTCTGAATCAGGCCGACATGGCCCAGCTTCTGGGGATGACCCAAAGCTGGGTTTCAAAGGTCGAGGCTGGCATGGGAGATCTGACGGTCGCGCATCTCAATATTATTCGGAAAAAATTTGAGATCAGCGCTGACGCGATCATCGATGGAACGATTCCGTACTCCCAGATCTCGAAAACGTTTAATGCGCCTTTGAAATTGCCCAAAAAATACACCCACGGCGCGAACTGCCGGGTTCGGCTGCTCTATGGGTTTGTTTCGCTGTTCGAGGAACGGCTCGGTATCGACGCGACTTTGAAGTTTTTCCGCTCCAAAGGGATTGCGCCTGAAGTTCTGGCCGATCCTGATCTGCGGGTTAGCATGGCGATGGTTCTGGATTTCATGTCCTTCGGTATGAAGACGAACCTCCTCACGGAGGAGGGTGCCTGGGAGAAGATCGCGCGATGCAACATTGTTTCCTTGCTCGATTCCGGATCTGGCTTCACGCAGGGGTCGCCTAAAGAAGCTTTCGCGAGAGTTGGCGAGATCAGTCGGCGCTATACCACTGATTTCAACTATCAGATCATCTCGGTCACTGACCGATCTGCCGACATCTATGCCGATCACGTGCGTTTACAGAAATGGCTTGGTTCCAATAACTCTGCCTTCGGGTCGGCGCTTGGGTCCTACCACAAGGCGGTTCTCGAAGCGCTTGGCCGGCTTGATTTTAAAGGGATGGTCCAGGTGAACACGTTGCCTCAGGCTCCGGAGCACTGCGGTTTTGCCTATCGCGCGACTTGGAATTGATTCGGATCCTCACGGCAATCTTGCGTAAATTCGAAAACTATTGAACAGTGGCTCGGCATGAAAAAAATTCTGACGCTGTTCGGTTTGGCCAGTCTTCTCTGTTCCGGAACTCTTGCCGACGAGGGGATGTGGACGTTCAACGGGTTTCCTTCGGACCAGGTTAAGGAGAAGTACGGTTTTACGCCGGATACGGAGTGGCTCGAGCACGTGCGGCTTTCGTCGGTGCGGCTTGCGGAGGGCTGTTCGGGAAGTTTTGTTTCACCGGATGGATTGGTTATGACCAATCATCATTGCGCTCACTCGTGTATCGAGCAGCTCTCCACGGCCGCGCGGGACTATGTCGCAGCGGGGTTTTATGCAAAGACCCTGGTCGAGGAGGTCCGGTGTCCCGAAATCGAAATCAATCAGCTCACGAAGATCACGGACGTTACCGCGCGAGTTGCGGCGGTAACTAAGGGACTCAAGGAAAAGGAGTATAACGACGCGCTCAAGGCGGAAATGTCGAAGCTTGAAAAAGAGTGCGCCGAGGGGACGGAGATCCGCTGCGATGTTGTTTCGCTCTACCACGGCGGCAAATACGACCTTTATCGCTACAAGCGTTTTCAGGATGTCCGGTTGGTTTTTGCCCCTGAATTCGCCATTGCCTTCTTCGGGGGGGATCCGGACAACTTCATGTTCCCTCGATATGATCTCGATCTCGCTTTTCTCCGAGTCTATGAAAACGATCAGCCGGTCCGCTTGAAACACTATTTCAAATGGTCGGGGGAAGGGGCCAAGAACGGCGATCTGGTGTTTGTTTCGGGACATCCCGGTGGGAGTTCCCGCCTCCTTACGGTCGCCGAACTGGAATTCGAACGGGATTTTTTTCTCGTGAAACGGCAACTCTATCAGGCCGAGCTTCGGGGCCTGCTCACCGAATTTCAGAATCGCGGCGCTGAGCAGAAGCGGTATTCGAATGGGTTGCTTTTCGGCATCGAAAACAGCCTCAAAGCCCGCCGGGGCATGCACGAACGGCTGCTCGACAAAAGGTTTTTCGCGATGAAGGTCGCCAGTGAAAAAGCCTTTCGCCGAAACATCAACTCAAATCCGGAATGGCGAAAAGCATACGGCGGCGCGTGGGACGCGATCGCCGGCGCTCAGGGTGAATTAAAGAAAATCTGGGCACCCTTGACCTACTTGGAAAATGGACGTGGTTTTTCGTCCACCTTATTTCATATCGCGCGGACACTGGTCAGGTCGGCGGCTGAATTGCCGAAGGCAAACGAAAAGCGCCTGCGCGAGTACGCCGATTCCAATCTTCCGGCGGTCCG
>MEQK01000003.1 GCA_001770175.1 Bdellovibrionales bacterium RIFOXYD1_FULL_55_31
CGATCACCTTCGGGAGGGGCGTGACTGAACCGGTACGCGTCGACCATTTGTGCCGCCACGAAGGCGTAGCAGATTCCCAGATCGCCTTCCTGGGTCTTGACGGGAACGTGAGACATGGAGCGTCCGTCCTTGTCGAGACGAATTGCAGGGCCGCATGTTTGAGCATGCGCTATCGAGCGAAATACCGAAATGGAAACGACGCAGCTTGCGATCAGAGTCGCTAATAGAAAGGTCGGAGATCCCCGGTGGGAAGGTCGCTTGGCCATCCATATCTATTTTGGCTCGAATAGAAAGTTACGGTCAACTAATCTAGGGTACTTAAAAAAACCACTATGTTTCAAATATTTAAGGGGATCGCATTTGTGGCAGGTTTTTGCGCCTGCGATGTGTCGCGGTCTTCTTCAAAAGAATGGAGCGGTGCTTCCTCGAAAGCCTGAATTGTTTCTTGGCGAAACGCGCTGCATTATGCTAAACTATTGCAGTTAGTTTGTCCTGTCCGCGCTAGAGTCCTCGAGCATAGTGCTCATGTCCTCTTTAGCGGCCCCTAAGCCTTAAGGAGGTTACATGGGTAAAAAACTATATGTCGGCAATCTTCCATTTTCAGCAAGCGATGAATCTCTTCAGCAGATTTTCGCGCAGGTAGGCACGGTCGAGTCTGCCAAAATCATCCAGGATCGCGATACTGGCCGCAGCAAAGGCTTTGGTTTCGTCGAAATGGCGAGCGATCAGGAAGCAGCCGATGCAATCACAAAATTTAACGGCGCCGACTATGAAGGGCGTCCGATGACAGTTTCAGAAGCCCGCCCGCAGGCGCCTCGTGAAGGCGGACGCGGTGGCTTTGGCGGCGGCGGCGGTCGTGGTGGCGATCGCGGCGGACGCGGTGGATTCGGTGGCGGCGGCGATCGCGGCGGACGCGGCGGAAATCGCTGGTAAGTCTCGCAACTGAATTGAGCTTACAGAGGGGCGTTGCTTCGGCAGCGCCCTTTTTTTTTAGATCAGCGGGAACCTGCGCTGATCTGGCCGCTCGATCGCTGACGTTCGAGCGGGACGCTGGATTTGATAAGGTGTCCTTCTGAATCAAAGGTGCTTTTTGCACAGCCATTCTTGTCTTCAAGCGATCGGACCAGGTCGTATCCCGGCAAGGTCACGTATTGAACGACTCGTGCAACGTGTCGTTGGACGATACAGCTTTTGAACCACGTCATCGAAAATGGATTCCCGTCGAGATCGATCGAATCGAGTCGATCCGTTTTACGATTGTATTTCCCACCCCAGTAGAGTGCCGAAACGAGGTCTTGAGGGTAGAATTCAGTCCAGGTTGTCGGATTCGAAGCGGCCGCTCGATCCAGCTTTCTGTAATGAGCGACTACGTCGACGATGCGGGGACCGGCGTTGTAGATGGCGTCGGCAAGCAGCCATCCCGAATGGAGTGGGTAGGCGTTCGTTGTGCTCTGGATTCTACAGGGACGTTCAAACCCACCGCTTGTGTAAGTTTGCACATCGTGAAAAGCGGACGGAATTTCATGATCGAAAATGGCTTTCAGCACATGAGCCTTGGCGGGGATACTGAAACGATAACTTGAACAGTTTTTCACAAAACTTTGGACGATCTCGAAGCGGAGTTTCTGGTCTTTCGATGAACCTGCCGGAAATGAGCCGATGACATCAGCCAGACGGATGCCCTCCAGATGTTTCGGTTTCATTTTGTAGGCGGGAACTCCATTGAGGTGTGCCAGACCGTATTTAAAAAATGGCTCGACGAGCTTGGTCGACAGCAGCGGGGCACTGCACATCCCCGCCCTTCGCGCAGGCCAGCCGATCTGGTTCTTGATGTCCTGATCGGCGTGTTCCGCCCAAAGGCACCATTCAAGAACATTGAGTTGGGCGATGCCGCAGGAATAGTTGCCCCCGTCACTCGAAATCCCGAGGTCTGCCATCATGGATTCTTGCATGAGGGCTCCCAGGAGGATCTGAGGGGGCATTTGGTTCAAATTTGTGCCTTCATAAATGGCGGCAATCTTTTCATCCGTTTCCTTGATGCCTTCCATTCGCATCCAGGACGCTTCAACCCATCCCGGGTCAATCCCTCCCGGATGAAGGGACTCACGGCGCAGGATCTCTTGTGCGCGGCAGAGGACGAGCGCACGTTTTCGGTCCCGGGTCCAAAGGGTGACTTCATCGGGAGTGAGGCTGCTTGGGAGATCTCGGGTGGGATTCTGAACCGTCGTGAGGTCCAGGCATGGGTAAGGCGGCATTTGCGGCATGACTTCTTCAACACACCCAACGGGCGGCTGAGCCCAATCAGCCTGGCTGAGTTGACTTAATGCGTTATATCGCCCATCGTCCCCGATCCCGGCGAATGATAAAGCTGGAAACGAAACGGCCACCCAAGTGATCAACGAAAGTATGGTGTACACGAAACCTGAATAATCCAATGGGGACGGGAAGGCAAAAAATCATTTTGTAAATATCCGATGTAGTGCTAGTTTTTCGTGAAAATTAAACTATTTTTTACCTATTTTTCGAGGAAGGCTCCAGTGGCAAAGTATGAACGGGCAGAAGATGCCGTCGCATGTATTAAGTCTGGTCAACGCGTTTTTATCCATGGTGGGGTGGCCACTCCGGAGCGATTGATTGACGGTCTGCTCGCGCATGCCAGTCGACTCAGGGACGTCGAACTCATTCACATTCACACCGAAGGCAAGGCGAAATACGCGAATCCCGAGTTCAAGGACAGTTTCAAAATCGTCAACTTGTTCGTCGGCAGTAACATCCGCAAGAAAGTCGATTACGAACGCGTCGATTATCTGCCCTGTTTTCTCCACGAGATCCCGCAGCTGTTCCGCTCCGGCAAGCGTCCTATCAACGTCGCGCTGATTCACGTTTCGCCGCCGGACCCGCATGGGTTCTGCACTTTGGGCGTCTCGGTGGATGTCGCCCGCGCGGCGATCGAAGTCGCCGAGGTCATCATCGCGCAGGTAAATCAGCAGATGCCGCGAGTTCATGGTGATGGGTTCATTCACATGGATGAAATCGATCATTTCATTGAAATCGATGAGCCGCTCATGAATCACGTCGTTCACCCGCTCAAGGCGAATGAAAAGGCGATCGGAAGGTTCGCGGCCGAGTTGATCGAAGACGGCGCGACTCTCCAGATGGGAATTGGCGCCATTCCGGATGCGGTTCTCGATTTCCTGACCGGGCACAAGCATCTCGGTGTTCACACGGAACTCATGTCTGACGGCGTGCTCAGGTTGATCAAGGCCGGTGCCGTGGACAACTCCAAGAAGAGGGTTCACCCGGGCAAAACGGTTTCCGGATTCATGATGGGAACCCGGGAGTTGTACGATTATGTTCACAACAATCCTTCGATGGTTCAACTCGATATCGGTTATGTGAATGACCCTGCCGTGATTCGGCGCAATCCCAAGGTGACGGCGATAAATTCAGCCGTGGAAGTGGATCTCACGGGACAAGTTTGCGCTGATTCCATCGGTCCGCGAATTATCTCGGGAGTGGGCGGCCAGACGGACTTCATGCGGGGCGCTTCCCTGTCACCGGGGGGCAAACCGATCATCGCGATCACGAGCCGCAGCGAAAAAGGATACCCGCGCATCGTCCCGATGCTGAAACACGGCGCGGGCGTCGTGACGACGCGTGCCCATGTTCACTATGTCATCACGGAATTTGGCGCGGTTGATCTTTACGGCAAAACGTTAAGCGAACGCGCCAAGGCCCTGATCAGCATTGCGCATCCGGACGACCGTGAGGGCTTGGCCCGCGCCTGGCGTGACCGGCAGGAAGGCAAGTTTTAGCGCCTTTCTCCAAGCCTCAGTTGTGCTATGGTTTCGAAATGAACGATCAGCCGACATTTACCGAAGAGACCGGCGATAGCGTCCTATTGGGCACGGCGGAGTACGCGGAGGGCAAGCGCATTCAGGCACTCCTCGACGAACGCGGCATACAGGTGACGCTCGCGAGTAACCCCGAAAGCTGCAAAAAAGGGTGCAAGATCACCGTCGAGGTGTTCGCGCGCGAGAAGGATCTTCCGGCGATTCGCGAGGTTCTTGAGGCCGAGAAGTCACGTGTTTTCGATGGACTCGAGTTTGATCCGGAGTTGGCCAACGAAGTTTATGACCCGGAACGCGGGACGGCTCGCTGCCCCGCGTGTGGAACTCAGTTTTCTACTATTTCCAAAGAATGTCCCGATTGCGGGCTCGTTTTTGGCATCGACTGAGATGATGGACAAAGGAAAAGTCATCGAGCAGATTTCCCGGTACCTTGAGGAAGAACGGGCCTCTTTGATGGAAGCTCGTGATTTCAGCCGGGCCGAGGAAATGAAGGGCCTCATTCTGATGTATCGGTTTTTGCCTAAGCGGACGTATGGCGCCGAAGACGTCGTTTGTCCGGCGTCCCTTGTCGAAATGGAGCTGAACGGGGTTCGCGCCTTCTATTTCATCGCGCCGCGAGGGGGAGGTCTGGTGACCAGCGTCGATGGACTGCCCGTGCAGGTAATCACGCCGCAGTCGCCGATTGGCGAAGCTGTTTTGGGGCGGCGGGCCGGTGAGACCGTGCGAATCGAGTTGCGCGACGGGGTTCGCGAATATCGAATCGTGGGCATGAGCTGACGCCCGGCATGACGAGATTCTTGCGATACTTTCGGAATTCGATCTGCCACTTGGAAAGATGGGTGGATCGGCCCTGGGCGGTGCCGTTGCTGGCCGCATTCGCCTTGCTCGATCTCTTTTTTCTTGTGATCCCGACAGAGGGTATTCTCATTTCGGCCGTGTTGCTTCGGCCCAAGCGGTGGATCGGGATCTGCCTTTGGATCGTGACGGGGTCCGCGCTCGGCGCATTGCTCCTTGCTGGTGCTTTTCAATACTTCGGCCCCGAGATCATGCACCACTGGCTTCCCTTTATTTTTCATTCCGAGGCATGGGCGCGTTCAGAACAGACCATTTACGAGTATGGCGCACCGGCATTGGCGGTGATCGCCTTAAGTCCCTTGCCGCAACAACCTGCCGTCGCGATTGCTGCGCTCGCACGCGTACCCGTCCTGAGCATCTTCGTGATGGTGTGGTTTGGACGACTCGCAAAATATGCGCTTTTCGCGTGGCTTGCATCGCATTCGCCCAAGATACTGCTCGGGGGCCGCTGGCCCCGGTGGGTCCCTCTTGCCGCAGGCTGGCGGGAGCTTCAGGATCTTGAAAAAGCAAAAAAAGAGCTGGAATAGCCATTGCAAACCTTCTAACGAGGCGCTGGCGCGCGGGAGGCTGCGATGGTTGATTCGGATCAGGGTAAGGGAACGGCTGAAGGTTTTGAGCAACTTGACGAGGCTGTTGTTCAACTCAAAACAAAAATAGATTCCGGTGCTGGCAAGCTGAAGGACGGGATCGGAAATGCCGTGAATCAGATCGAGAGTGCAATCGAAGCCGCGGATCGGGTGGTTGAACACGTCTTGAAAGCTTTTGACGAGAGTGCAAAGGGAACTTCGGACTTCGCCGAGAGTGCCGGGCTTGTCGCTGAAAAGCTCGAGCGACCGATTTCATACATCCGACGTCATCCGATGCAGGGGCTTGCCGGTGCCTTAGTCATGGGAGCCGCGTTCGGATTGCTTTTCAGACGCCAGGAATCGGGTGAGGGCCGAACTCGCCTTCGGTCGATTCTGAGGGGTTGAGTTCGCCTTTAGCGTTCGCGATCCGTCGCGAGCTGGTTGAGCTTAAAAGAGCTTTCCCGCAGGCGAAACGCATTGAAGCCGGCATTGCGAAGCAGCCGGACTGCCTGGCTTGCGAGTTCACAATAGCGTCCTCGACAGAAGACGTAAACCGTCTTGTCTTTATGAAAAGTTTTGAGTTCCTGTTTCAGCGACTCGAACGGAATCGCCCTTGCCCCCGAAACAGGCGTTTCAGCGGACTCGAAAGACTCACGCACATCGACAAGGATCGCCCTGTTTTTCCTCACGTTATCCATGACCTCTCTTGCGCCAAGCGGCGAACGGAGAGTCGCGTCCGTGATCTCGGTTTCGGCGGCAGTTAAATCCTGCGAGAGTTCCTGAGCGAGGTCCTGGAGATTTTCCCAGAGGGCGGTCACGTTGGGACTCTTGATCCGGTAAATGCGCATCAGACCCTGCCGGGTGGCGGCCAGAAGTCCTTCTCGCGCGAGACGCTGGAGATGTTGCGATGTGTTAGCGATGGACTCTCCGGTCGCCTCGCTGATCTGCTCGACGCTTCTGGGGGATTGCGACAGGAGCTGGAGGATTTTCAGCCGGGCCGGAGACCCGAGGGTCTGGGCGATCTTTCCTATTTTTACATAAACTTCATGAATTTGGTGAGGGGAACGGTTTTCGGTTCGTTTCGACATGGTACGAAGATTATTCAATAGATTGCTTGAATGGTCAATAAGAAGATTTCCTTGCAGACGGCCAAAAAAAACGATTAGTTGGTGCAAATACCCGAAGGAGGGGATGAATAATGAAATCAGTTTTTTGTCGCTCAATTCTTGTCGCGATTTCGGTCATGCTTGCTTCGCTGTCGGTTCTTGCCGAGGAGCATTCACTCTCGACCATCAAGGGAACGCAAATCGATTTGAAAACGTATGATCATGCGATCGCCGGCTCGATCAAGAATTTTTTGGTGTGGGGATATGTTGACGAGGAGACCTTCAGTTCTGAACTCATCATGAGAAAAGACGAGCAGATCGTGAAAACCGTTTTCAAGAAAGCCGAAGACGGATCGATCGGCGGGGTTATCCGCCATACGGTCGACAATCAGGTCAAGGAAACGAGCCTCCATTTTGTTCGAGTGGTGAAGGAAGAGAATAAGCTTGTCGTGAAAATCAACCAGCAGGAAGTCGCGATCACGATCAGCGGCACGTTAAATAACGGACACTTTGTAAACCCGACCTACACCGCCGTCGTTAATGGCGAGACGATCAGCTATGCCCTCGAAGGGGAAGCCTGCTACTCCTTCTCTTTCCATTTGGCCGCCATGATCCTGGGTGCATACGTCCACTGATCCGGGTTATATTGCCAAGGGATGGTTCCACGATTCAGGAAATCCACTTACCGTATTGAAGTCACCGGGATTGTTCAGGGAGTGGGTTTTCGTCCATTCATTTACCGGCTGGCCCAAGAACTTGGGTTGGCCGGTTTTGTTTTTAATCACGACCGTGGCGTGACGATCGAGGTTGAAGGTACGCCGGAAGCCTTGAGAACCTTTGTCGACGATATCTCTCGAAAAGCTCCGCCGGCCGCCAAAGTCGAAAACGTTCAAGCTGCTGAATCTGATTGGAAGGGCTACAAGGGCTTTGAGATCCGCGAAAGCCCGGCGGCTTCGTCCTCCAAGTTCGTCCCGGTCTCTCCCGATCTCGCTATCTGCGATGATTGTCGAAGGGAGATCTGGGATGTCGAGGATCGGCGGTTCTTTTATCCCTTCACGAACTGCACGAATTGCGGACCGAGATTCACGATCGTCCAGGATGTGCCCTATGATCGCCGGCATACCACAATGTCGGCTTTCAAAATGTGCGCGAGCTGTCAGGCGGAGTACGACAACCCCGATGATCGCCGTTTTCACGCCCAACCGAACGCTTGTCCGCAGTGCGGCCCGCAGCTCACGCTTGCCGACGCGGGCGGAAAACCGGTTCAGGTCCCGGTTTATTTCAACCGGAACAAGACGATGGTTGAACGTTGTGCCTCGTTGCTCAAGCAGGGCGCGATTCTCGCGATCAAGGGAATCGGCGGTTTTCACCTTGCCTGTGATGCGCGAAACGAAAAGGCCGTTCAGCTTCTCCGGAACCGGAAGCACAGGGAGGCTAAACCTTTCGCCGTGATGTTTCCCGATCTCGATTCCGCTTCGTCGTATGCGGAGATATCGTATGCTGAAGCTGAGCTTCTGCATTCCAGTGGGAGCCCCATAGTCCTGGTAAGAAAGCGAACTCCCGGAGGGGCTCCTTTGGCCGAAGCCGTGGCCCCCGGAAATCACTCCCTTGGGGTGATGATTCCGTACAGCCCGCTTCATGAACTGCTGGTGAAATCGTTCGGAGGGCCACTCGTCATGACGAGTGGAAACCGGAGCGACGAGCCGATTGCCTATAGCAATCAGGAGGCTGTTTCCCGACTGGGAGTGCCTGAAATACCAGAAATCGGAGGCGAACAGGGCGGGCACATCGCTGATTATTTTTTGCTTCACGATCGAGAAATTCATGTCCGGTGCGATGATTCGGTCCTGCGGCTTTTTCGAAAAAGGCCTTATTTCCTACGTCGAAGCCGGGGCTATGCTCCGGAAGGGATACGCACGAACGGGGCATTCGGCGCGACGATTCTTGGGGTAGGGGGGGAGCTTAAGAACGCTTTTTGTCTGGCCCGCGAGACCCGTGAAGCGCATGCGAAGAGCGGCGAAGCCATTCTCGGCCACCATATCGGTGATCTGGAGAATGTTTCGACTCTCCAGGCTCTCGAAGAGGGCGTGGCGCACTTCTCGAAACTTTTCAATTTGACGCCCGACTGCGTCGCGCACGATTTGCACCCCGATTACCTCGGGACAAAATGGACGAAGGAAACGTTCCGGGAACTGAGTAAACAGGGACGGGTCTTCGCGATTCAACACCATCATGCGCATATAGCGGCGTGCATGGAGGATGCTTTTGAAACGGAGCCGGTCATCGGCTTGGCTTTTGACGGAACTGGCTACGGTACTGACGGGACGATGTGGGGCGGCGAAATTCTTCTCGCTGACCGACGTGATTTCCTCAGAGTGGGACATTTTCGAAACGTATGGCTTCCCGGAGGAGATCGGGCTGTCAAGTCCCCCTGGAGAATCGCGCTCGCGTACTTACACGAGAGCGCGATTGAAATCGCCGGATTTCGTTTTTTGTCGGACATTTCAGAGGATCGGATCGCGATGGTCCAGCAGATGCTCGAGAAGAAGCTTAATTGCTTTTCGAGCTCGAGCTGCGGAAGGCTGTTTGACGCGGTTTCCGCATTCACGGGAATTGTCCGCGAAGCTCGTTATGAGGCCCAGGCGGCCATTGAACTTGAACAGGCCATCGGAGAGGACTTTGCGGGACAGGGTTCATATGAGTTCGCGATTGAGGAGCGGGGGCCGGAGTTGGAACTCGATTGGAGACCCGTGATCCAAGGGATCGCGAAAGATCTCCGAAAAGGCGGCAGCGCGGGCCTGATCAGCAGGAAATTTCACGACGCTCTCGTTCGAGGTGCTGTAAAAGCCGTTCAGCGGATTTCGGAACGGTACTCGATCCGAACGGTCGCGTTGAGCGGCGGCTGTTTTTTGAATGAGTATCTTCTGGAGAATCTGATTCACGGGCTCGAGGCCGAAGGCCTCAAGACGATTTTTCATCGGAGGTTATCGCCCAATGACGGCGCCTTGTCTTTCGGGCAAGTCGTTGTCGCGAATCAAATGATTCTCAACAAAAAGTCTGGAATATGGCAATATAAGTCATCATAGATCAAAGGTGAGGGGGGAACTGGGATGAGGAAAATTGCGATTTGCACGGGCGGCGGGGATGCGCCGGGTTTGAATGCGGTGATTCGTGCGGTGGTTCTGGCCGTTCTGAAACGCGGATGGGAATGCTGCGGGATTCGCGACGGATTCAACGGGATGCTTATGCCTGAGAAATACCCGCAGGGCGGCCTGATCAATCTTAGCCGGGACTCGGTACGCGGAATCACGCATCTCGGGGGGACAATACTCGGAACCACCAATCGGGGGAATCCTCTCCATTTTCCCGTTCTGGGTTCTGACGGCACGGTCCGGGAAGTGGATCGTTCGGACGAATTGATCGCGGCGCTTCGAAGTCAGGGGATTGATTCGCTGATTTCGGTGGGCGGAGACGGTTCCCTATCCATCGCGAACGTCCTCGCAAAAAAAGGTCTTACCGTCATCGGTGTTCCCAAAACCATCGACAATGATCTCGATCAGACGGTGGCGACCTTCGGTTTCGATACCGCTTTATCGTTCGCTACGGAGTGTCTGGATCGACTGCATTCGACCGCCGAATCTCACCATCGAATCATGGTGGTTGAAGTCATGGGGCGCTACGCGGGCTGGATTGCCCTTAACTCAGGCGTTTCGGGAGCGGCTGACGCGATTCTCATTCCTGAAATCCCTTATGATCTGAACAGCGTCGTGATGAAGATCAAAGAGCGGGAAGCACAAGGCCGAAGTTACGCGATCGTCGTTGTCGCCGAAGGGGCCGTTGCGAAAGGCGGCGTCCACAGCGTTATTGAAAAGGAAATCGGCCGGGCTGAGCGACTCGGCGGAGTTGGGGAGAAGGTTGCGAAGGAACTCCAGAGCTTGACGGGCAAGGAAACGCGGCTGGTCGTTTTGGGACATTTGCTTCGCGGCGGTACGCCTACGACTTTCGACCGCCTGATTGCCTTGAGGTTCGGCGCGGCCGCGGTACGTGCCCTCGAGGAAGGACAGTCCGGTGTCATGGTCGCGCTTGATCCGCCGACCGTTCGCTATGTACCTCTCGAAGAAGCCACGCGCAGGATGAAAACGGTTCCGCTCCATTGCGATACGATTTTGACCGGGCGCGATCTTGGAATTTGCTTTGGCGATTAAGCGTTACTGATCGTATCGACCGCGTACCAGTTTGTCGGCGTGGCGTGCGGGTTGCAGCTTTCAGAATGGATGGCGACTTGGATACTCTGCGCTAATTTGTGGGGAGCTCGGTTATTTTGGTACGGAAGTGTGCAGGGCGAACCGGAGCGCGTCAGATTCGCGCGGGAACTCCCGCGCCCAACAACTCGAACTGAATTCGAGGATTTTCGTGACGACGACGACCTGGCTGACCTTGCTTCGCCAAGAGAGTGGCCCGAAGTCGAAATCAAAGCCGCCTCGGAATACGTGTCCCGGCTTGCCGTTCAACTCGAAACGGAATGTGAAAGCGGCACGTTTTCGTCTCTGATTATCTGTGCGGAACAGCATCTTCTGACGATTTTTCTGAACCACCTGGGCGAATGTACCCGCAAGCGCCTGACAGGAACTGTTCCACTCGACCTTTACGAGGCGAATGAAAGTGATCTTCTGCCTTATGTCAGGGAGATCGTCGGCCAGGCGGCTTGAGTCTACGGCCGGCTTGGCATGAACCGTGATTAAAGTCTGTAGAACCCAACGAACGGACCAGGGAGAACTATGACACGTTTCATTCTGACGGTGGCCTCGATTCTTTTTCCCCTAGTGGCTTATGGGAACGCCGGTGATCTGAAAAAATTGAAAGAGGCCAAAATTCCCGAATCAAAAAACGCGACGTGCAAGACTTGTCATACCCAAGGCAAGCAATTGAACGCGTTCGGAACCGCATACAAAGTTGCCGACAGGGATTTTAAGAAAATGGTGAAGGAGACCGGAAAGGAGTAACGGATGATCACGCTTTATCATGCGAAGGAGTGTCCGTTTTGTGCCAGAGTGAGGATTGTCTTCGGCGAAAAACGTGTTCCCTATAAAAGTGTCGAAATTGATCTGAACGAACCGCCGGAGGAAGTATCCAGATTGAATCCTCGTGGCTTGGTACCCATTATCGAGGAAAATGGGTTTGTCGTTCGCGAATCAGCGATCATCTCGGAGTATCTGGATGATCGTTTTCCCGAGCCATCGCTGATGACGTGGCTTCCCGAAAAGCGCGCGAAGATCCGACTGCTGATTGAGTCCTGCGATGCCGATTTCCTTGGGCCCTATTACCGTCTCAGACAGACTCGTCGCGCGGAAGAACAGGAAAAGGCACGCGATGCGATCATGCCGGTCCTTGAGTACCTCTCACGTGAGTTGAAAGGAAAGAAATTCCTGCTTGGGAATTTTAGCATGGCTGACATCGCATTCGCGCCCTGGATGATCGTCCTGGATCGGCTTCCGGGGCTTGGAAGAGAGCAGATTCCGGAGCCCGTTGCGGCTTGGATCGAAGCCCTCCGCTCGCGTGAAACAATCGGTTCCGACCCGTATTGGCAGGGCCTGCTCGCGAGAGAGGAACCCCTGAAGCGAGCTGGCTGAGTCAGGTCAAGCATCACCGAGCAGACTGCAGAGTTCTTCCCAGCGGGCGATTTTTTCAGCGATCGTGAGGTGAAGAAGCCGGTGTTCTTCGATCAGTCCCCGCGACCGCTCCTTGTCGTTGTAGAGTTCGGGATCAGCAAGCAGGGCATTGAGTTCACTTTCACGATCCTCCATTCTCGCGATCTCCAGTTCTATTGTGTCCAGTTCTGCGCGCCATGCGCGGAGTTTGTTGTTTGAGGGACCCTTTGGCGCAGCCGAGGCGGGCTGCTCCTGCTTCGGCTCAGCCCGCGGCACATCGGTTCGCCGCGTTTCCCGGATTTCCCTGGTTTTTCTGTCGAGGTAGGCCTGGTAGTCCTCGATTAGCAGGCGCGCTGTTGAGCCATGCCCTGAGTCAGTCGAGGGGGTGATTTCGAGGAGCGTATCGACCAGCGGGGTGACGAAATCGCGATCATGCGAGACAAGACAAAGCGTACCTTGATAATCAGCGAGCGCATCGAGGAGAACGCCTCGCGACTCAACATCGAGGTGATTCGTCGGTTCATCCAGGATGAGGAAATTCGAGGGTGAGAGGAGAAGCTTCGCAAGAGCCACCCGGGCTTTTTCTCCTCCCGAAAGTACGGCGCATTTTTTTTCAACCGTGTCTCCCGTAAAGAGAAACGCTCCCGCGATCGAACGGACCCGTGCGACCGGAAGGTCAGGCGCGATCTGTTCGAGTTCTTCTAAAATAGTTTTTCGGAGGTCGAGGCTTTCAGCCTGCAATTGGGCATAATAACCGGGAACCACCGCGTGCCCGAGCTTGACGAGCCCTCCGCTCGGTTCGAGTTTTCCGGCAAGGAGCTTCAGTAAAGTGGTCTTGCCGGCACCATTGACACCGACGATCGCGATTCTGGCGCCGCGTTGAATCACCCAATCGAGATTTTCGAGTACTTTCTTGTCACCAAAACTCGCCGACGCTCCTTTGAGGGTGACGACTTCCTTTCCGCTGTGCGGGGCCGGAGGAAAATGGAATCGAATGGAGGAGCGGTCTTCGGGAAGCTCGATCAGTTCCATTTTCTCGAGTTGCTTCAGCCGACTTTGGGCTTGCCGCGCCTTTGTGGCTTTCGCGCCGAAGCGCGCGACGAAAGCCTCGATTTCGGCTATTTTTGCCTGCTGGTTGGCATGTTGCGCGCGTAAGAGCGTCAGCCTTTCCTGCTTCTGACTGGCATAAGAGTGAAGGTTACCCCGATAGGTCCACAGCTTGGCTTGGTCGATTTCATAGACTTCATCGACGATGCGGTTCAGAAAAGCGGTATCGTGGCTGACGAGAAGCATGGCACCGGTGTACGATTTGAGAAAGTCCTCGAGCCAGAGAAGGGATTCGAGGTCGAGATGGTTGGTCGGTTCATCGAGAAGCATGAGATCAGGGTCCATGAGAAGAACACGGGAGAGCGCGACTCTCATTAGCCATCCGCCGCTGAATTCACGCAGATTTCGACCGAAATCGCGGGGTTTAAATCCCATGCCGGTGAGAATTTCCTTGGCCCTCGACTCAATCCGGTATTCGTCGAGGTGCTCGAGTTCCTCGAGAACTCGGGCGTAATGATCGAGGTCCGGATACCCCTCCTGAAGCCCTGAGGTGACGGCAAACTTCTCCTCAAGTTCTTTTTTCGAGAGGAGGAGTTCTTCACGCCTTCCGTCGAGTCGAAGCACTTCCTCGAGAATCGATCGTCCCGCAAATTTCGGAACCTCTTGGGCGAGATAGCCAACCGCGAGGTGCTTGGCCTTCTGTACCAAACCGCTGTCAGGAGTCTCCTGATTCAGAATGATTTTGAGGAGGGTGCTTTTCCCGCTGCCGTTCGGGCCGATCAGGGCGATTCTGGAATGATAGCCGATCTGCGCGTTCACGTTGTCGAAGAGAAGATTGGCTCCGTACTGTTTCGAAACGTTTTGGAGTGAAAGAGTCATAAGCTTTTCCGGGTTCAGACGGGAGTTCGGGGCGGCGCTCCAGCCTTCCGAGTGCCTCAAGCGTCTTCATATCATTTTTATCTCGCGTGCGCCCTGGAATTCTGCGGAGTGCGATCGTCAGTACCGGTGCCGCCATTCGAGAAATGCCGAGAGTGTCTGTCTTGATGGATCGAGTGGATCGAAAATTTGAGTCGTGATGCTCCAGGAGCGACCGAGGCGTTTGCGGAGTCCCGGGCTCAATCGGCCTTTTTCCGGAACGGTGAGGTTGAACGATGTTCCTTCGCCTAGCCTGACCTTTATGGAAAATTCGCCTGCTTCGGGATTGTACCCTACACTTTCGATGGGAGTTGAGGCGAGGAGATAGAATGAAGCAAGCGTGATTGCCCTTTCCTGAAGGGCTGCCTCGACGGAGGTCACTGACTGAAGTTCGCCGGAATCAAGACCCTCGGACGGTTTTCCGTAAAGAAGGACCGAGAGTACCTCTCCGTGCGGGAGAGGCGGGTCACTGCTCAGGCGAAACACCGGCTCGTCTATTGTTCCGAGCAGCTCGATTCGGACGGTGTAATCGGCGTAGATCAGCCGGATGCTGCCGTTGAGACTCTGCCGATCTGCTTTGAATCCGAGGTTCAGGTAGTCAACGCGTGCGCTGCGTCTGAAGAGCTGAAGCGGAAGTTCTTCGACTTGAACAGCTCCCGATACGGGTTTGTCCGACCGCACGGTAAGGTCGAGCCGAACCGGAATCGCGATTTCGGCGAGATTCGAATCGAGGAGTACGGGGCCGGCCGGGGTCGTGATGCGGATTTCGTAAACAAAGGAAGGTTCGGCTTCAGCGGCTTGGACGGGACGGCGAATCCGAGCGTCGGGAGTGAGGGGGGGGATCGAGGTCAGCTCAATCCTCGGCAGGACCAGGCGAACACGCGATAGGGCGATATCCATTTTTAGGTGGGAGCGAAACTCATCTTCCTTCCTAGAAAATGAAAAAGTTCCGTTGCTCCGCGTTTCGAAGTTTTCTTCGGGAGATCGAAGATCTGTAACGAGTTGAATGGGAATCGTTCCGCCATTCAGGTCAACTGAACCACGTGCCGAGAGTTCGGCTTTGCCATTCAGCACATTGAAGGGAGCCGGAATGGCCCATGCGGTTCGCGCGAGAATAAGTCGGAGCTGACGAAAAGAAAGCACCTCGAATCTGAGATCCAGATCGGCTTCCGCGTTGAATTCGCCACCGTCGGCTTGGGAAGGAATTCCTTCGACCCTGATGAGAACGCTTCCAAAACCCGCCAACGTGGTGTTCGCGAAACGTGGAATATCGAGCTTGAGCACTCCGGAAACGTGTCGACTTGTCTCGAGAAGTCCGTCATTCCAGAGATTGCTTTCGATTCGAAATACGATCCGCGGGTCGGCGAGGAATTTTGGCAGCCGCTTTGTCGTCGTCGCTCGGAGTGGCAGTTCTACGGGACAGTTCAAGGCAAGGCGGCTTCCGCCTCCCTCGAGTTTCAAGGCGATTCGGCAATGGTGGACGATGACGTCGTTGAACGGGGAGATGGGGGATTCCTTCAATGCGACCTTCGCGTCAATAATTTGAGCATGTATTTCGCTCAGTGCCGGGCTGGCGGACGCGTTCAGGATGAGGGCGCCCGTGTAAGATGTTCGACCGCGCGTGACCTCAAAACTGGAGAGTTGAACTTGGAGGTCGTTCACGGGCGCTTTTGAAGCCCAGGGGGGCAGGCGGATGCTCGCCGGCTCATGGGTGCCGCGTCGGCCCGCCGCATTGCCAGATGGCGGTGCTTCATCTTCCGATGGTCGGGCTTCCTCGGGGAATGTCGCGCGAAGGTTCCCTCCGGTCAGTCGAACCGGTCCAACCTCGATCAGTTGGAACTTGAGCTTGGAGAAGCCGAATTCGAATTCAAAGTGCGCCTGGGCAAAACAGCTTGAAAACTCGGGCGCGCGCACGCAGGGACGTTCGAGATCAAGCGTGATGTGGCTTCTGAGTGCGCCGGAGGGCCGTGCTGATATCCTGATCGCTGGAAAATCGAGGCGTACTCCAGCACGCATTTCCACTTGTCGCGTGATCCAGCGGATGCTTTTAGTGTTGAGGACGAAAGATGTCTGCCGGGTGAGAAAGTAACCAAGGACGGCGAAGAGCAGAACAAAAGCGATCGTAATGCCGAGCGCGATTTGTGAGACTTTCAGAAAGAAATTTTTCAAAATTCCTCCCCATAGCTGAAATAGAACTGCAAGTGAGAAACTTCGGGACGATGTGGACCCGCGGCGAAGCCATGTGCCAGCGTTGTTCTGAACGTACCGATCGGTGAGGCGATCCGCAGTCCCAGCCCGGGCGACCAATAGATCGGAGCCGCTAGCCGCGTGGACGACGTGCCGAGGGCGCCCGCGTCCAAAAACGTGAACGGCTGCATTCCCCAAGGAAGCCCGGACGCAAGTCGGGCTTCTGCCCCGAGGTACGCCGCACTCAGGCCGCCGGTCAATGGTTCAGGGAGTTCTCCGCGGCCGAACCCACGAAGATTTTCGGCTCCCCCAAGAAAGTAAAGGAAGCTCGGTGGCAATCCTCCGCCCGTCGGATTGGGCTCGCTGGTAAATGTGGAACTCACGATCCCCCGAACGCCGAACACCCAGAGTGGCGGGTCGTACTCGCGATAATTCCAAAGTCCCTGGAAAGCGAATCGAAGCTGTTGTGCGTCGAAGTCCGACGCGAAGTTCCTGCTGTTCAAGCTGAACGTGAGGTCACTCGAGAATCCCGCACGGGGATTCCCTAGATAATAATCAAAGTAATGGCTCGCGGCGTGAACCGCGGCGTCGAGAGACACGAGATGGCTTCGAGGCGGACCGATTCCGCGAATGGTTGAAACGAAGTTGTAGGACGGCCCGATTCGGGCGCTGAAGCCGAAGCGCCGTGTATCCAAGGAAGTGGAGGGGGCGAAGTTCGCCTTGAAGGTGATCGCCTCAAACGGTGTTTCGTTCTGATGTTCGAAGGTAATCTCCGGCCTGAAGAAGAGTCGCGAAGGTACCGGCCGGAAGAACCAGTGCGCCGCCAGACCGATTCTTTGGCGTTTGAGGGAGGCCAGGGCGCTCGTATCGAGAAGGGAGGCGGTTCTGCCCAATCGCGTGATGCGCCAGGAGCCGCGTACCAGAAACAGACCTTCCGTGTTCACCCCGAAGCCAAAGGCGAGCAGGCGTGGAGGGCCGGCGATGACTTCCTGATGCAGTCTAACCGTATCTCCGGAACATCCAGCGACCCGAAGACGCAAGGACTCGACGTGTCCGTCCGACAAGGCGCGACTCTCGGTCAATTTGACGAGGTCCTCGTTATACGGTTCGCCGAGAACAAACGCGTCGTATCTTCGAAATACCCCTGGTAACAGACCTGGCACGGGGTCCTCGGAAATCTCGGTTACCCGAGTGCGCATCCCAGAGCGGATAACGATCTCGATCAGCCCGGAATCCGGGTTCGCGGCGAGTGTCACAGCCGGACAGGCATAACCGAGTACTCTTAATTCGTTGACCATCCAATTGCGGACCTCGTCGAGGAGCTGAGGCGTCAATGTTTCTGCCACTATTCCGCGCCTTTTTTCGAAATCCAATCCCGGCGGCGGGTCCTTGAGAACGACTTCCGACACGGCGGTTTTCTCGCCGGGAGTGACTCGCGTTGTCCCGTCTTGCAGTTCGAAGGACGGATGGTGATAACCCCGGTCCTGAAGAAAGACGTTCAAGTGATAACTTCGTTGAGAGTGGGGAATACGGCTCCAGGCGGGCGAGTTGATGCCGCCCTTCAGCTCTTCGCAGACGAGAATGCGTTCCGAGTCACGAAGCGGCGGGTCAATAGGACTTTCTAATATGATGGTGCTGCATTCGCGAATCGCACGGGAGCCCTGTCCCGGGACCGCAGCAGTGATGAGAGCGGCTGGAAGGAACACCAGCGCCATCGAGGCGAAAAACGCGGAGCGCACGGGCGATTCGCTGCAAGGCTCACACCTTCCTTGGAATAGCTCCTGCAACTTGTGCCTCGTGACGAGCAGCACACCTGCCTTGATTCAGGGTATTTACTATGTCGTAACGGGACTCTGGCCGCTGTTCAGCATCTCCAGTTTTCAGAAGGTGACGGGGCCCAAAACCGACCTGTGGCTCGTGAAGACGATCGGTGCGCTGATCTTTATTTCCGGATTGGCTATTCTGATTGCTGTCACGCAGCCGGTCAGCATCAATACGAATCCGAGCATTCTCGTGCTCGCGATCGGTGAAGCTCTTGTCCTCATGCTTGTCGATTTGATCTACGTATTTCGCGGACGGATTTCCCGAGTTTACCTCGCGGATGCCTTGGCTGAGCTTGCGATCATCATTGCTTGGATCTTGCCGCAATCCGGAGCATAATCGGAAATTGATGGCACGCCCGATTTGTATCAATCGCATGTCAATTTTTTTTGCGTTAGCCCTGATCGTCGGCGTCGCGTTACGGCTCCTTTGGCCCGGTGACATCGAGTATAAAGGCGACGAACGTTACGTTTTCGAAGCAGTCCGGAATACGTTATCCGGAAGAGCTCCCTGGCCATCCTTGGGAATGAGTTCAGGAGTCGGCATCCAGAACCCCGGTTTGAGTATTTGGGTTTTCATTGTGCTCGGCTCGATTTTCGGCGCGGATTCTCCGGTCGAGCTTGCGCGCGCTGTTCAGTGGACGAATATTTTCGCGATGGTCGGGCTGCTGGTTTTTATTTTTCGCTGCGTTCCCGAGGAGGATCGGGAGAGTTGGCTTTGGGGAGCGGCTCTTGTGTTTCTGAATCCTTTTGAAGTGCTTTTCCAAAGAAAGATTTGGGCGCCTTCGGTTTTCCCTCTCCTGACGGTAGCCATGCTTTCGGGCTGGTGGTTTCGGCAACGCGCCCTTGGTGCTTTTGTTTGGGGGGGGATCGGCGCACTTCTCGGACAGGTGCAGATGGGGGGCGGCTTCCCTCTGGCGCTCGCGTTCGTCCTGGGAACTCTTGTGGCCGGTCGTGGCAGGGGAGTGCGCTGGGGCTATTGGCTTCTCGGCTCTTTGTTGGGCGTTCTGCCCATGCTGAATTGGTTGCGCTATCTCTGGGGCGTTGTTCAGAGCGGGTTGCCGCCCAGTTATCATGAATTTTACCAGCAGCTTTCGTCTCAGACCCATCCGCTTTCTTCCTGGATGGACCAGATTCCCGGCCAGTTCTGGTGGTTATGGAGTACGGGAGCGGCAGGAATCGGGCTGGATTACTCGCTTCACCGCGAGGTCTGGGCTTTTCTCGCCTGGCCGGAGCTGAACGGGGCGCCGACCTACCTTGCGGGAGTTCTGAGCGGGATCGCGGCTCTTGTATTGCTGCTCATTTTGCTGCGAACGGCTCGGGAGATCTTCTACCGCGATAAAAGCAGCGGCGTTTCACTCGTGCAGGGACTGATCGGGGCTAAGGTCGTGAGCAACACGACTCTGGCTCTCGCGAGCTCATTCTTCTGGTTCGGCTTTATTTTTACCGTTTCTCCATTTTTCGCGCACCGGCATTATCTTCTGGTTGCGTTTCCCTTTCAGGGCCTTTGGCTGGCGCGTTTGGCCCTCTGGAATTCCGATCAGCAAAATGTTCGCACGGGAAGAATTCTTCTCGGCATCATGTGTCTCGCGCTGTTCGGGATTTCTCTGCTCTTCATGATCTACATTCACGCAAACGGAGGGGCTCCCACGGGGGATTTCGGCGTGGCGTACTCATCGCAAGGCCAGGGTTAAGAGCAGGACAGGGCGGCTGGCGCGCTCATATTCGAAACGGCTTGCTTGTCGCAGGCCTGCTTGAGAGAATGTTTCGCATGCGATTCACTCATTTTATTTTTGTGCTGCTGGGAACATGTTTTCTGAATTGCGGTTTTGCCAAAGAACCTTGCCAGCCCGTGACTCACGACCTCGAAGCCGCGGTCAAACAGTCCCAAAACGGTGGGCCCGCATGCAAGGAATTCAGCGCGAAAATGGAAAAGCTTCTGGCCACGGATAACACGGTCGCAATGGACGTGTTTCGCATTCCGAAAACTAAAGTCTTGGCCGAAGAACTCTGGACAGTGCTCAAGACTTATCCGGGAGCCGATCCCGCGGCCGCCAGTATTCCGGAAATCCTCAAAACCGCGGCCCGAACGCCGGGATGTGAATTCGACATTCGACCGGTCTTCTCAGTGATGGGTTGTAATTCCATGGTTTTTTCGGATGGCTATCGCGCGTTGACCGGCGCCGCGAAGGAGTACCGATTCTCGGCGTCGAGAAAGCGCGAGATTGCAAACAAGTTTTTTGAACAGGGCGTTCGCATTCTGCAGACGGAGCCTTCGTTTCTGAGCGGACTCCTCCTGAACAGGCTGGCTGATCAGTTGATTCGGGAGCGGCTGATCACGGTGAGTGATCCGCTCTTCGTGCTCATGACTGATCTGTATGTCCGGTATGATGCACTCTACGACGAGGTCAGGACGCGCAATGCCAAGGCAAGCGTTGCCTTAAAAGACAGGGACCCGCAGAAACTGAATATCGATCAGCAGAAGCCGCTTCGTGAAGCGATGATGTTCGAGATTCTTCAGAGCTATCGGCTCGCCATTGAGTTACAGCGGGTGTTCGAGCGAATCGCGCGGTCATCTGCTCCAAATTAACGAGCACTCAACGAGAGTGCTTGATGCCAAAATATTTTTGAAATGCCGCCCGCCGTGTAGCAAACTAGTCGAGGAACTTAAGAGCTCGAACAGTATGGATGCATCGGGGGCGCCTATGAACATGAAAAGATTTCCGTTCAATTATAATTTCGGCGAAACCGAGCTTCAGGTCAGAGTCGGCAACTGGACGATTCGGAGAATCCGGTATTCTGATATCGAAGACCTGAATGAAGGCTGCCCGCCCTGGAACGAGCATTGGACTAACTTTTGGCCCGTGCGGTATATCACGGTTCGCAGGAAAACGGGCTTGATCAAAAATTTTGTGGTCTCACCGCCGGACCCGATGAAGTTTATCGATGAGCTGAAACTCAGAATCGCACCTCTCAGAATGGACCGTCAGGAGCGCTGAGTATTGGCAGAGCGGTTCGAAGCTTATATTTCGTCGTTTCTTTCAGGTGATTCGGCGATCGCCGACCCGGAGTTGGCGCTCATTGATCGCGAAAGCGAAGGTTTGAGCGATCTCGAGCCCTCGATCGGCCCGGCTGCCGGAGGGCTCCTGGCATTATTGGTTCGGTTGATGAACGCGAAACGTGTTCTGGAATTCGGCACGGCCCTCGGTTACTCGACGATTTGGCTCGCTTCCGCGCTGAAAGAAACCGGTGGAACGCTGGTCTCGGTGGAATTACGAAAAGACCGCTGCGAGGCCACGCTCAGGCACGTCAACAACGCCGGGCTCGGGAATCGTGTTCAGGTGATCTGCGGGGACGCGGAGGAGGTCGCTCAGCAGCTCTCCGGGCCGTTTGATCTCATTCTTCAGGATTCGGCGAAGGCGCTTTATCCGAAAATGCTCGAACGGTGCATTCAGTTGGCGCGAACAGGCGGCCTGATAGTCGCGGATGATGTGCTTTTCAAGCCTATGGGAATGCCTGAAAAGTACAGTACGCCGATTCACGAATATAACGAGGCAGTCTTCAAGGATCGGCGGCTCCGGAGTGTGATCCTGCCGGTGGGCGATGGTGTTTTGTTGAGTTATAAGAGGAGTGAGTGAGAAGGTTTGAAAGAATGCGGCGGGTCCGGTGTTGTTCCGAACCCGCTTCGAATAGCTTGCTAAATGTTTGGTGCCGGCTGACAGGATAATTCAGACTTGAACTGCTTGGCGATGTGGCGGCCCTCGCCAAATGCACCTCCGCCCAGCCATACCTCGATTTCATGGCCTTCGACGGTATCGTTGGGAAGCACCCTACTCTGGAGGTGCAGAACAACTAACTGATTGGCTTCATTGCTGATCGGAATGGAAAAGGTGGTCTGGAAGTGATTATGTATGCCTTGCGCCCATTCAAAGACCGAGTATTGGAACGATGATTCCGATTTCTCGGTATACAAACAGTCGCCAAAGCAGGGAACACCCGCTTGATATCTGCTGTCAACAACGGCGTCACGAGCCTCGTTTTTATAGACGTAAAATTGGGTAAACTTAGGGCCGCGCGGAAAAGGTTTACCTGAAGAATCGATGGATTGACAAAGCAGCGCGCCACTTGGGAGCGGTCGTGGGTGAAAGAAACTGCCGGGCGCGGGACGCCCTTCGCGATGTTTGTATCGCCAAAGGTCGTTAATTTGATCCACATACTTATCAACGAAAAGATAGCCGACCAGTTTGCGAACTTCGTCAGAGTAGTGGATGTTCAGCTTATTCCGGAAGATCTTGTAAATCGCCTCGTGGACCAACAGCATCGCACGATCGGTTCCATTGAGTTGTTCCCAGTATCCTCGGTTGACGAGTAGTTCCTGTTTTTCTCCGTCATAATAAGCGATTTGAATGAGTGAAGCGCCATCATAAAGACTGATCGCGTGTGTGTCTCGTTTGAAGTCGGGGCCGGTTTCCAGGAATTTGATTTGTCCCTGAATCTCCTCAATTTCGCGACTTACCTCTTCTGCCGTAATGTCCTTCGAGTCCATCTCACGAATTCGGTCGAGCGCAAAGTTTAGCGCGTCTTCCGGATTGGCAAGGTCGACCATTTCCGCTCCAAGACTGTACCTAACATCGTGGGAGTCGAAGAGCGTGACTCTCCTTGCGGGCTTGACCTCGATCACTCCCATGCCACCACCGCTGTCACCGGATCCATTTGCCTGTGGCATATCCTGGGATTTGGCGCAGGCCGCGATGGAGAACATTAGACATAAGCTTGCGAATACCTGGTTTTGCTTCATAGGTTTTATCCCTTTCTTACGACGTTAATTTTCTTTGTCCAAACTTGTTATCGCAAAAGGGTGATGCTTTCTCTATATAAGTGTAGTCAGAAAGTAATTAAAATAATGACAAACTGGTAATGATATGTTCTAATGTACGGAAATGATAGATATCTTCCGTTTCTCTGATTACCGCGAATTTCTTCACTCCTGGTTGAAGGCACAACCGAAGGGGGGGTGGGGATTATTAGGGAAATGGGCACGTACTCTACGAATTCATCCGACCTATTTGAGTCAGATCCTGTCTGGAGTGAAAGAACTCAACCTTGAAGTGGCGGAAGGGTTGTCGAGAATTGTCGGGTTGAGCGACTTGGAAACCAATTATTTTCTTCTCTTAGTTCAGCACGAACGAGCCGGTACTCAGTCCTTGAAGACTTACTGGAAAAAGAAGATTCGCGACGCACAAGAAAAATCCAAGCGGATATCTGAAAGATTGAGCGACACAAAAGCGCTCGACGACAAGGCTTCGGCAGAGTTTTATTCATCCGCTCTTTATTCAGGAGTGAGAAACTTATGCGCCATTCCCGGCAGGAATTCTGTTGATGAGCTGGCAGATCGTTTGAAGGTCCCCCGGACAGTGATTCAACGGGTCTTGGAATTTTTGCTTGAATACGGGTTGGTTGTCCGTGGGGCTGCGGGATATGAGATCGGGCCTCGGAGAAGTCATATTCCTGCGACATCCCCGTTTGTGCAGAAGCATCATCAAAACTGGAGGTTGGAAGCGTTTCAGAAGATGCGGCAAAAGAATTCCGAAGATCTCTTTTTTACATTTCCAATGTCATTGTCGCAAAAGGACTCCGAAAAGATCAGGGGGATGCTTTTGCATACGATCGAAGAAAT
>MEQK01000004.1 GCA_001770175.1 Bdellovibrionales bacterium RIFOXYD1_FULL_55_31
GATCTCTTCCGGAACTCCTGAAGAGCATAGTCCCTGAGTGGAAACGTCTCATACTCAATTGACGTGACCGGGGCCAATGTTCGCCGGGTCAGAAAGACCGTGGCACCGAGCTTCACCAGCTCACTTTCGAGCAGAAGAGCTGCTTGCAGGTTGATCAATCCTTCGCTGATGATTTTACCGTCGGGGCCTTCGATGTACTTTTCGGTTCTGCGATCCCAAACGGGGCCGCCCATGTGTCCGGGATCAAGTGCGATACGGAGCCCGGCAAGCGGTCTGTTCTCGGGATTCATCGATGCCGCGAGAAGCCGCGCTTCGAGGTCGGTGAGCTGCGAATTCTCGGCGAGTCTGATTTTGAAATCCGAAACCTGTTTCGATGCGCGATCCTGAAAAACCGAAAGAACGTTCCACCGGGCGTCCCAGGAACTGAAGTTCTGAAAGCCGCCGCTCAGATCAAGGAACGGGATCCGTTTCGCGATTCCCGCAGTCGTTTGGAGACCGTTCAAATCATCGACCAGCGGCTGCGAGTCGGGTTCGTCCGGCACTCCGAAGTGCTGAAGGACGGCTTGTGTTCTGGCGAAAGCCTCCCGCGCGTTTATGGAGCGAGCCATGCTCTTCGACGGGACGTCGCGACTTTCGACGGAGCGCGACGGGAAATCAGGAGAGGCCACGGCAAAAACCGGTGCGAGGAGGAATAAGCTGATCCAGCTTCGCGATAGCACGAGTTTCATGATCCCCCCCCTTTTCCGAAATGTCGAAAGAGATATACGACGAGAGAGACAACGATGCTGATCAGAATCGATGTTGTGATCGGGAAAAAGAACCGGAAGTTTTCCCTTTCAATCGCGATGTCGCCCGGAAGGTGCCCCAGGTGAAGGTTCTTGCCGCCCAATTGCCAAAAAATACCGGTTACGATCAGCACCGCTCCAATCAGGATGAGGGCTTTTGCAACCGGGTTCATGAGACTCACTTTTGTTCGGGCGTACTCGTGTTTTCACCCTGAGCGGAATCAGCTGGCTTGGCGGCTTCCGAAACGGGGAGCGGCTTCGGTAACGAGCCGGACAGAGGCTTGGGCAGCCTTGCGCCGGCATTCGGTCCGCCTGGTGTTGCTGGTCCGCGGGGTCCTCGAGAGCCTCGCGGGTCTCTCGGTCTGCCTCCGGGGCCGCCCGCGTTGCGCTCCTCGCGACGACCCGGCTCGTCCTGACGGTCTCGGCGGTGGCCGCCGTGTTTTTTGCCGTCTCTCCCGCCCTTGCCACCCTTGCCGTCCCGGCGCCCGCGCCCGTGACGCTCCGGGTGAGGCGGGTTGATCGGCGCGTAATATTCGGGGCGATAGTAATGATCACCGATTTGGATTGCGCCCGCCGGCGCGTTCTCTCCTTCAGAGAGGGACAGGACCACAACTCGCTTCAGATCGTTCATCCGACCCGAAACGGCCTGCACGGCATTCAGCATGAACGCGAGCTTGTCTCCTTCGAGCTTCATTCCTTCTTTGAAGGCGTCACTCGTGGCTTGCGGGAGCTCTTCAGCGGTTTTGCCCGACTTCGCGAGTTCATCCTGCATTTTAGCTGCGTTCTTTATATTCACGCCTGTGTATTCGGTGATCGTTTTCACGGTGCGCCTCGGTCTTCTTGTTAGAGCTCGCGACAGCGTCCGGCCGATCGGTCCGCGTCGCAAGCTGTTCAATACTTCCTCGGTTTGGTTCAAGTAATCGCCTCAAGGCCGTTGGCCCTGAGGAGTACTACAGAAACTTGGCCGAAATGAATACGTTGAACTGAGCCGCCTTCAGCTGCGTGCTCGTATAGCCGCTGATGTAGGGGTTCAGGGTCAATTTTTTCGAAAGGTCCCAGTTCACGCCGAACGAGTAGTCGGCGGGGGTGTCTGTGCTCAGGTTGAAGAGGTTTCCGTCCCGGAGCAGGTGGTTGGAGTACATTTCGTAGCCGGCGACCGCCGAAACCGTTGGGCTTATTTTGTAACTGACGCTCGGTGAGAGATAAAGTTCGAGGTCTTTGCCCGATTGTGCCTCGGCCGTGAACGTTCTCGCGCGGATGAAAGTCGCGGCGCCGATGGTCCAGCGCGTATCCGGAATTCCATATTCCAGGTACTGGGTGGAACGAACGGCGGAGGTGATTCCCGCTTTGTCCGATGCCGTCGTTACGGGAAGATAGATCCTTAGGTCTGCCGCGAGATTCAGTGTGCCGCGATTTAAAAGGTTCGCGTGCATGAACCGGAGGTACGGGTCCTTCATCAGATAATCCTGACCGCCGACCGGATAGTAGTTGAATGGAACGCCAACGGAGGCCGTCAGGTCTGAGTTCACTTTGTAGCCGCCGTAAATAACGCTGTCGAATACCTGCTTATCTTCTGAAAGCGAGCCATCCACGTTCGGCGTAAACGCGCATGGGTGTGCAAGCGAGGGACCGAGGTAGTAGCCGGCATAGCTCAAGGTGAGCTTGTCGAGTATTCGTGAGGGCGCTTGGGTTGTCGACGTTCCGGTCGTTGCCGCCGCGGCCACGGTTGACATCAATCCGGTCGCGAGCGCCGCGAAGATCGTCAGGGAAAACTTCATTCTCATAAAATTTCTCTCCGTTAAGGTTTTGGCATTTGCGCGCCACATCGGAATAGCAAGTCGTCTGCCATGCGTTAAATCCTACACTCGAGCAAATATGTCAACAAAGATTTATGGAAAAGGCTTTGATCTCGAGGACATAAAAACCCGAGTATTTTCAGCGGTTTTGTCTGTTGTGTTGGATGGAGAGATGTTTCGGCACTTAGTGTAATGAGAGCGGGGCGTTATGGCTCCAATATTTTTCAACGCTTCTATCCTTGACTGGTCAGACCCTTTGGCAGAAGAGTGGCCCTTCAATCTATGACCTTTAGCAAAGTGAAGCGATTCCTCGTTGGGGAACCCCTCTCCAGCCATATGGTCGAAGAGGAGCGTATCAGCAAATTGAAAGCGCTCGCGGTTCTTTCGTCGGACGCGCTTTCGTCCGTCGCATACGCCACCGAAGAAATTTTGATTCCTCTGGCCGCATTCGCGGCGGCAGCGGTCGCGTGGTCCATGCCGATCGCGCTCGGGATCGGCGTCTTGCTGGTTATTCTGACGGTCTCTTATCGCCAAATCATTGATGCGTACCCGAATGGCGGCGGTGCGTATATTGTCGCTAAAGAAAACCTGGGCACCTACTATGGCTTGATCGCGGGTGCGGCGCTGTTGATCGATTATATTCTCACCGTCTCGGTGTCTGTCGCCTCGGGGGTTGAAAATATCGCGTCCGCGTTTCCCATTCTGCTTCCACATAAAGAGGCGCTCGGAACGCTTATTATCTTGGTTATCGCTCTTTTTAATCTCCGAGGATTGCGAGAGTCGGCCAGTATTTTCGCGCTTCCAACGTACATTTTTATCTTTTCCTTGTTGACCCTGATTGTTGTCGGGACGTGGAGAGTAGTCACGGGCGAGGTCCCGCCGGCGGCTCCCATTATTCACGAGGTTTACCCGGCAGTTCCGCTTTTCCTGATCCTCCGGGCTTTTTCGTCGGGATGCGCGGCCCTGACAGGTATCGAGGCGATCTCCAATGGGATTTCGCTTTTCAGGGCTCCTTCGACAAGAAACGCGAAGATCACGATGGCCTGGATGGCGGGCATTCTCGGGTCGTTCTTTCTCGGGGTCACACTCCTCGCGCATGTTTACGGCATCATGCCTCACCACGGGGAAACGGCTATTTCAAATCTGGCCCGTACCGTCTTTGGCGGGACGGCGATGTATTACGTCATGCAGGTCGCTACCGCCATGATTTTGATTTTGGCCGCTAACACCAGTTACGCGGGCTTCCCACGTCTGGCTTCACTTTTAGCTAAAGACCGCTACCTTCCCCGTCAGCTGGCGAGCCTCGGTGATCGGCTGGTGTTTTCGAACGGAATCGCCGGTCTGAGCTTCGTCGCGATCGGACTGATTATCTTATTTAAAGGCGAAACACACCGGCTGATCCCTCTTTATGCGGTCGGCGTTTTCCTGTCCTTTACCCTTTCGCAAGCCGGGATGGTCGCGCACCACCTCCGTGAAAGGGCACCCGGCTGGCTTCGCTCTCTCTCGGTCAACTTCCTGGGTACCGTTGTGACCTTCATCGCGGTAATGGTCATCGGCTATACCAAGTTCGCGACCGGAGCCTGGATGGTCGTGTTGCTGATTCCGCTGATGGTATTCATTTTTACCCGGATACACAGCCACTACCTCGGGGTCGGAAAAGAACTTTCACTCCTGGGAGTCACCCCCCCGGGGAAGCTTGAACCGATCAAACACACCGTGATCGTGCCGATTTCGGGAATTCACCGAGGGGTCATCGATGCCCTTCGGTACGCGCTTTCGATTTCGAGTGACGTTCGAGCCTGCTATATCGCGATCGACCCCGAAGCCACGGAACGCATGAAGGTGGAATGGCAAAAGTGGGCTCGTGAAATCCCGTTTGTCGTTTTGAAATCGCCGTACCGTTCGGTGGTGCGTCCGTTACTGCAGTATATCGACGACGTGGAACAGACCACTCACGCTGACATGATGACGGTCCTCATCCCCGAGTTTGTCACCGCGAAGTGGCGCCATCAGATTTTACACAACCAGACCGCGTTCCTGATCAGAACCGCCTTGATGTTCCGGCCACGCAAAGTCGTGACGAGCGTGCGATATCATCTGAGGGAAACCTAGCCTGAACGCGCCAATATTTCCGGCCTAAAACCGCGAAAGCTCGCGCAAAAAGCCCAAATCTCACGGCGTGCTCGCCGATTCTTAAACTTACAATACGTACAGTATTGTTCCGTTTAAGAACGGCTGCGCTTGCCGCGATCTTCGCTCTTTTTGCGCGTTTTATCTCGGAAATATTGGCGCGTTCAGGCTAGTTATTTCGGGCCCGACAAGTCGAGCGATATTTTCAGAATAGAAACCAGAAGAATCGCCGCCGCAACGATCTGAACCGTGCTCAAAGGTGTATTCAGGTAAACCGTGTTCAAAATGACCGCGCTTACGGGAAAGATGAGCTCGACGAACGTCGTTACGGTGGCGGGCGTGCGTGCGAGTCCCGCATAATAGGCGAGCATCGCGGTGAGGCCCGGAACGAGGCTCATATAAAGCAATGCGCCCCAGATCGGCTTCGTGCTCAAAACATCCCATGGAATGGAAATCTGCGCGGAACCGACGAGAGCCCCAGCCGTTGCAAGTCCGAAAACATAACGCCAGAAGGTCGCGATGCTTGAAGGGGTGCGCCGGAGGAGGATTTTCCCGAGAATCGTGGCGACGGCCCAAAGGGCGGCGGCGGTGAAGGCGTAAAGGACCCCGATCGAACGAATATCGAATCCCCGAGATAAGAAGCCGAAATCAAAATCGGGAAAACTCAGGCCGACGCCCGCCAGGATCGCCAGCGCCGCCCAGAAGAAAAAACGCGCTGGGGGGTGTTCCCCAAGAACGAGATACGCGATCACGACGACCATCACGGGTTGGAGCTTTTGAAGCAGGATCGTGACAGACGGATTGATGTATTGAAAGCTTGCGGTGAACAGAATGGTCGCGATTGCCGAACCTCCCGCTCCGATAGTGAAAGCGGCAAGCCACTCGGCGATGCTGAGGCGTGTGTAATCCTTCCCGTGTCTCAGTCGGATCCATGGAAAAAGAACCAGAACGGCGAGCAGGTGCTCAAGAAATACGATGAGAGCCGGATTGAGTGAAGAAACCGTCGGAAACCGAAATACGGAATCGCTGGCCCAGAGAATGGCGGCGACCGCGATGAAAAAGGGACCAACCAGTTTAGCGACCATGATGCGTTCTCCACCATTCCGTGAAATTGAACAGGGCTTGCTTTGAAATTGCCTGGCGGCTTTCTTCTCTCTTCATTTTTTCCAGGCCTTGAAAAAATCCGGCGTGGAATAACCCGAAGTGCACATTCGACGGCTGATAACCTTTGGGATCGGATCCGGTCACATGGCGGAGAAGCGCACCGAGAGTGGTGTTGCCCGGGGGGGCTTCGTGAGCGAGTCCGGAGATCCGTTGATTGATGAAGATTGCCGCGAGAAGGCCGCAGGCGGCGGATTCCAGATATCCCTCGACTCCCGTCAATTGCCCGGCGAGATAGACTTTAGGGTGGCCACGAAGGGATAGATCGGGCTGAAGAACTTTCGGGGCACAGACATAGGTGTTTCGGTGAATCGAGCCCAGCCGCAGAAATTCCGCGCGCCTGAGTGCCGGGATCAGGCGAAATACCCTGGACTGCTCCTGGTATTTTAACTTTGTTTGAAATCCGACAAGGTTATAAGCGGTTTTGGCCTCGTTCTCTGGGCGGAGCTGGACAACGGCGAAGGGTTGCTTCCCGGTTCGAGGATCAATCAGTCCGACGGGCTTCATCGGGCCGAATCGAAGGGTGTCGCGACCCGTGGCCGCGATGGCTTCAATCGGTTGACACCCTTGGAAAAAGATTTCTTTTTCGAAAGCCCTGGGCGGAACCTTTTCAGCCGCGGTGATCGCGTCCATAAAAGCGGAATATTCGCCTTCGTCCATCGGGCAGTTCAGGTAAGCCTCTTCACCGCCTTTGTCATAGCGATTCGCGATGAAGGCGCGATCGGGTTCGATCGTGGACTGGTCCACAATCGGGGCAATCGCATCATAAAAATACAAATCGTCCGAATCCGTTGCTTTCCCGAGCCATTTGACGATCGGTTCCGAGCTCAGGGGACCGGTCGCGAGAAGGGTGATCCCGTCTTGCAAGGGCGCTTTGACCTCTTCCTGGATACAAGTAATGTTCGGATGAGATCGCAGGGATCGAGTGATCATTTCGGAAAACTTTTCACGATCAACGGCCAGCGCCTCGCCCGCCGCGACAGCGGCTCCAGTGGCAGCCCGGAGGACCAAAGATTCCGTAACCGCCATTTCTGCTTTGAGCATTCCCGGCGCGGAACTGGGGGATTTGGATTTCAGTGAATTACTGCAGACGAGTTCACCAAAACCACCCGTATGATGAGCCGGCGTCATCTTCGCCGGACGCATCTCGTGCACAATGACGGGGATTCCGCGCTCGGCGAGAAAATACGCGGCCTCACTGCCCGCGAGGCCCGCGCCGACGATGTGAACGTTTGTTGACATGCTGCTCCTTTATCACAGGACTGAAGCCCATTACACTAGTAGTGATGGAACTCGATCAGGCGGTCCTCGCATTTTTGGAATATCTCGCGAAGGAGCGCCGTTATAGCGCGAACACCATCCGTGCGTACGAAGTCGACTTGGATCGGTGGATTGCTCATTTAAAGGTAAAGCAGGAGTTCCTGACGACGGAGTCTTTGAGTCAGGCTCTGGAGGCCGCGCATCTTCGGTTTTACCTTGCGAGTTTGTACGACACTCATGAACGTTCATCCTTGTGTCGGCGTCTATCGGCGATTCGGTCGTTTCTCAGGTACTTGAAATTGAAGGGGTGGGTGAGACGCGATATCGGAATTCTTGTTCCGACTCCGCGGACCAAACGGCCGCTGCCCCGGTTCCTGAAAATCGAGGAAATCGCTGAGTTGATCGAAGCTCCCGATGTCCTTACGCAGCTCGGACGTCGTGATAGGGCGATATTTGAAGTTCTTTATGGATCCGGATTACGAGTGAGTGAACTGGTCGGACTTGATTTTGATCACGTGGATTTGTCCGGAGGCTGGGTTCGCGTCATGGGGAAAGGTTCAAAAGAAAGAACGGTTCCTTTCGGTACGCCCGCCAAACAGGCGTTAGCGCTCTATCTCGAGGATCGTAAGAATCGAGCCGCTGTCACCGAAGCGGGCTCGAATAGACGGCCTCTTTTCGTCAACTTTCAAGGGACGAGACTGACGGCAAGAAGTGTGGCGCGAATTCTGTCAAAACACCTCGTGCGTATTGCTTCGGCGAAAACGCTTTCTCCCCACGGCCTTCGGCACAGTTTTGCCACTCACCTGCTGGCTGCGGGAGCCGATTTGAGGACGATTCAGGAGCTTCTGGGACACGCACGGCTTTCGACCACCCAGCGATATACTCACGTCGACCTCGGCGCCTTGATGGACGACTACCGGAATGCCCATCCGTTGAACAAGAAATAGATCTTGGTTTCCATGAGCTAGTGTCCTGAGTCAGTAATAACGTGACAATTGAAGCGATCATTTTGAGTCGAATCAAGGAGCGAGGAGCGACGCATACTTTTGGTCTGCGAGCGACGAGCGACACAGAGTCGAATCAAAATGATCCTTCCCAACGGGCCGGAATCTTTTGTTTTTCTTCTTCGTTGCTCAAAGCTAGCAGGCAATAAGCCTGCGTCGCTTTTCGCGCCTTGAAGAAAACCAAAATCTTTCCGGCAATTGTCACGTTATTACTGACTCAGGACACCAGCTTTGCTAATACTATTTCGAGATGGATAGGCTTGTTGATTTTTTGCTGAATTTTTACGGCCCGACGCCATACATGCTCGTCTTCGCGATCCTGATTGGCTGCGGTCTCGGTGTTCCGCTCCCTGAAGATATTATTCTTTTTGCGGCCGGGCTCCTCTCCTATTACGGCCTGACTCAGCTGTGGGTTATGATCGTTGTTGCCATGGCCGGCGTGTTGATCGGGGATTCAACGATCTTCTTTCTTGGCGCGGTATATGGGCGGAAACTGACGAAAAAATGGTTTTTTCACAAAATCCTTCCGGATGAGAGACTTCGGGCTGTCCGAGAAAAATTTCATCAACGTGGAAACAAGCTCATCTTTGCCGCCCGGTTCATGCCCGGTCTGCGCGCTCCTATTTTCTTTTCAGCCGGAACGCTTCATTTGCCCTACAGGGTTTTCCTGTTTTACGATGGCTTGGCAGCGTTGATTAGTGTGCCGGCCATTATCGGGGCGGTTTACTACTTCGGAGACCAGCTCGATTATGTTGTCCGGGTGATTCAACATATTGAGCACGGAATTTTACTCGTGATCGTTGTCGCGGTGCTGGCGATTCTCGGAAAATGGTATCTTACGCACAGAAGATTAAGGCGAGTTTAGCGGATTAAGACTATGGGACGGATCAGCGGAATTGCATCATGGGCTATCTTCTTTGCGGCACATGGAACCCTGCTCGTGTGTCAGGGCTCCCGGGCCGGCCCGCCGCAGGTATTCGAAAATTTGGGTTCGCGATTGAAGAGCCCGGCTGAATCCTTTTTTCAAGGTGAGCAACGCATTCGCACGTGGTGCCAGGATGTGAGTAGCGCGATCGGGAGCCTGAAATGGGATCTTGATCCCTGCGATGGCATCGAGTGGGTTGAGGCGGGGACCTCGGTTCAGGGTCGCCCTCTTGTCTACACCCAGTTCGGTAAACCGGACGCGCAGAATACGACGCTTATCCTGTCGACAATCCACGGAGATGAGGTCACGCCGCTTTATCTCGCGATCCAGATCGCCAACTGGATGAGGGATCATCGCGCGGACCTGGCCGACTCCAGGGTGGTGATCGCCCCCCTCGTGAACCCCGACAGCTTTTTCAGGACTCCGCGCACCCGTGTGAACGCCCGAGGAGTTGATGTGAACCGCAATTTCGAAACTCGTGACTGGCATTCGCACGCTTTGCAGACCTGGAAAAGAAGATTCAGATCCGATCCGCGCAGATTCCCGGGCTCAGCGCCTCGCTCCGAGCCTGAAACGATCTTTCAGGAAGAGCTGATCAAGAAAGTCAAACCGAATAAAATACTCTCGATTCACGCGCCTTTGAACTTTCTGGACTACGATGGACCGACCAAACTCGCGCTCGCTAAATTTCCGTCTGATTACGTTCGCGAGTGTCTGAAGCTTCGTGCCCGCGTAAAAGCGGTTTCAGGCGGGTTTTTCCCCGGGTCCCTCGGCAATTATGCAGGACAGGAGCTTGGGATTCCCACCTTGACCCTGGAGCTTCCCTCGGCGAACCCGAGGAAGGCAGATCAATATTGGCGGCATTTTAGCACGGGCATTCGCACGATGATCGAGTTCGTGGTCCCGAACTATGCTTCGAACCTGATTTCGAATACCGGAACCTGAGATGGGTTGTGACGGCCGTTGCCCGGGCTGCTCCCATCGGGGCTGGAATCGACTTCGGAGCGAGAAACAGAAATTCGACTGGCTTTCGGCTCAGTTCGCTTCGTGCTTTGAAGGCGCGGTCGAGGCACTCCGGACCGTTGGAGCTGAATCAGAACGCTGGGGATATCGTCAAAAAGTCTGTTTGCGCGCGGCTTGGAGCGGAGGCTCATGGGCCTTTGGCTTTCGACTGCGTTCGGAACGTCCCGGAAAATTCGAATTCCTTCCCGTTCATGGTTGTCCGGTGCACTGCGAACGGATCAATCGAGCGGTTGAGCTCCTGACGCGTGTTCTTCCGTTACCGGAGCTGCTCCCGCTCGCCTTCTTGGTTTTTTCGGGAACCTTGCTCACCTTCGTCGTGAAGTCGAAAAATCTCGCCGAGCCCGCGCGCGCGTCGCTTCTGGGGGCAACCAGTGATCTTGCCCGACTCGGTATGACCGGAGTCTTCGTGAATTTGAATGCTTCGGCGGGAAATCGCGTATTTTCGGCGCGCGGCTGGGAGAAACTTTGGGGAGATGACCGTGGCGTCGCCGAAATCGGAGGCGGTAAGCTTTCAGAGCCGCTCAGGGTAAATTATGGCCCGTCGAGCTTTCAGCAGCTCTTGGGCGAGTTGTACGTCGACGCATTGGCTGAAATCCGCGATTTTTTTTCGCCAGGGCGGGAGGACTCGATCGTTGATGCATATTCCGGGGTTGGGACTTCCATGCTCCTCTGGCGCGCGGCGCGCGCGCGCTTTCTCGGAGTCGAGCTCAGTGGCGAGGCCGTGCGTTGTGCTGAGGTCAATTTAGGAGCTGGCGCCTGTCTTCAGGGTCGAGTTTCGGATCGGTTGCCTCAAGTCGATCAGTGGCTCGCCGGCCGGGATTTCAAGTTCTTCGTCAATCCTCCGCGCGGGGGATTGGAGCGCGAAGTGCTGGCTTGGGCTGTCGAGAGGCGACCGGCGAAAGTGGCCTATCTCTCCTGCAATGCGCGAACGCAAACAAGGGACCTATCCCTCTTGACCGGAGAAGGTTATGCTATCCGAAGGGTCATTCCATATGATTTCTTTCCGCAAACTCATCACGTCGAATCGCTTGTTCTCCTGGAACGCCGTGTACTCAATTCCGCTCCTGACGAGCGCGGTACTTCTCGTGCACGGCCTGTTTCTGGGCTTGACGGATGATGAGGCGTACTACTGGGTACTCGCGCAAAGTCCGGCCCTTGGTTATGCCTACCATCCGCCTGCGGTAGCCTGGGTTATTGCGCTCACACAGGCGATCGTGTCGCCTTTCTTCGGGGCTCATTCCCTATGGGTAGTCCGGCTTCCTTCGGCGCTTGGTGCTGGTGGAATTCTGTATCTTGCCCTGAATTGGGTCAGACGCGCGGGGGGCGCCTCGGATCGGCTTTCGGCAGCGGGAGTGCTGCTTCTTTCGTTTGCCGGGTTCTTCGGTCTTGCCTGGATGATGGTTCCGGATATTCCGTTATTTTTGGCCTGGACTCTGGCGTTCTCGGTGACTTGGAATCTTTGCTTCGAAAAAAAATGCGCGGACCGGGAATATTTCTGGCTTGGCTTCGCTGTCATGTTTCTGATTTTGTCGAAGTATTCGGGCGTGCTGGCGGCATTCTCGGCAGCGAGCTGTCTTTTCATATGGGCTCCCCGCTCACGGTTCTGGCGCGGAGCGGGCGCGATCGCGATCGGGGCGGTTGCGGCATCGGTCCCGATCATTATCTGGAACGCGACACATGAATGGACATCGATCCTTTATCAGATCAGCGAAAGACATCAGGGCGGCGATCTGTCTCTTGTGCGGTACGCCCGCTTTTGGGCGATCGAGGCGCTTGTCGCGGGTCCCTGCCTGCTGATCTATGGCGCGAAGATCTTTCGGCGCTCTTTCCTCTTTTCGAATCGTGGAACTGAGACTGGCACGCAGGAACTCGAAACGAGAGTCGGACGGTTCGCGCTTCTTTGGGCCGGCCCCGGAGCCCTGGTTTTTTTGCTGCAGCCGCTTTGGGCTGACTTCAAACCTCACTGGGCTTTTGTCGTTTGGTGGCCGCTTTTTTTGACGCTCGCCTGGGCTGTCAGCCGCGGCAGGGATCTGAAATGGGCGCGTACTCAGATGCTTTATGGACTTCCCTTGGCGGCTTTTATCCTGCTTAGCTGTCACTTGCCCATCGGTGGTCTGTTGATGAAGGATCCCCGACTGGATGTTACCAATGATCTTTACGGCTGGAGCGATCTGCGTGAGTTTATCGGAACCAATCTGCCCGACGAACTCAAGCTCCCGATCATCGGTTCGCGATACCAGACCGCGGCACAAGCGGCGTTCGCGATCGGGCGGGACGGTAAGGCGAGTCTGCTCCCGCTGGATCTGAAGGCCAAAGACGAATGGCCGGACCTGGGAGTTTCTCACGGAGTTGGGCCAGAGTGGCCGCGGCTGACTTCACCGGTGCTTTTCGTCTCGGATAACCGTTACGATTCAGGACCCGCTTTTCCGGACGCGAAGTGCAGGAAGCTTGCGAGGCTTGAGAAGAAACGCTGGATTTATCTGGCTAAGTGGATCGACGTTTGGCGGTGCGAGCCTGGTGCCTCGCCGCCTTGATCCAGGAGAGGAGTTCGTCGTCGATCTCGCTGGCTTTCGATATCAGGACCTTGTGTGTCACTGACTTCGGGCGTTTCGCGACTTTGAGCCGCGGAGATTTGAGCGCTGCTTTATGAAGGCCAAGGCCGACCTGAAGGCCTCGTGCGGTGATCTGGATCATTCCGATCGTGGGTTTCATGTCACCATGGCATCCGAGGGCGACGGATTTTCGATAGACTGCGAGTTCGACGCCAGGAATATAGCTGAAGCGGGCGACCAGGCGTTGAAAGAGGGGCAGCCATTTGGCTTTTTTTCCGGAAAAAAGGCTCCTCAGAGAAGAGCGCGACGTTCGTTCGTTCGAGTCACTCACGATGCAATCCAAGTTGTGCGCCCGCTGGCGCGGTTATGGCCTCGCGTTGCTGGAAACTAGCTGAACGAGGTCGTTCCGGATCCATGGTAGGTTCTGGGTCCCTTGGGCTTGCTTGCTGTCCATGGCCTTCTTAGGAGCTATCTTAAACCATTCATTCTTCCATTCCACAACAGCATATTGCATGCCCGGGTCGGCTATGCCCATGACCGGGTATTTGAGCCCAGGGCCTGTGTGCAATTTTGAATTCGGAACCTTGATTGTCACGATGATTTCGGGTCCGGTGACGGCAATCGCTGGACTTCGGACAGGTGCCATCGCGTTTTGATGTACTTGATCGCTGATCACCGCCGGTGAGCGGTCGACGGCCTGTGAAATCAGTGTCGGTGCCCGAACAACATCATTAGCCGGGGCCGCGTTGGTTGTTGATGCGGGACGGACGGAGTGCGAAGCACGCGAATCAGCGATGGCCGTGGCACGAGCTTTCTTCCAAAGCGCCTGGCCTTGGCTGAAGAGATACATGCCTGAAGCGACGGCGAGCGTTCCGGTCACCCCGATCGCCACGGGAAGAAATTTCGAATGCCGCGCTCGCTGAGGAAGTTCCGGGAGTGGTCTCGGGAGATCTGCGGGATTCAGCAAATTATGCGCGACGACGTTGGCATTGCCGGAAGCGCCCGTCCCTTGAGCCACTTGAGCATGAGCAGCATCGTTCGCAATCGTGGAGCGTTGAACTGCCGGCTTGACCGTCGGCCTGTTCATCAACTTTTCCAAATTTTGAGTGGCTCCCTGGCTCAATACAGGAGTTTCGGTCGCCTCCGGGAGAAGTACGTTCTCTCCAGCGGGCGCTTTGTCTACCTTGATCAGGTTCACTTCAGATCGTCGGATCAGCGCGAATCCGCCACACTTGTAACAACGCGAAAATGACCATCCCGATCCCAATTTTTCATCAGACAAAGCGAGATTTATACCGCAGTGAGGACAGCTCCAGCGCATGGTTCAGATCTCCTTACCATAAGCGTCCCAAGACCAGGGGCCGGAGTCAATGGGCAGAACTTACCGGGACAGTGGGTGTCAAGTACTTGGCGGATTTGAAGACGGGTTTTGTGCGGGTGCCGTGGTTTCGATCGCCTTTTCCGGAAACGGAATGGAATCGACGTTGGGCTGGAGGATTCTGATGACGACGCGCCGGTTTTTGGCCAGTGAATCCTCGTCCCAGGCTCCGGCCGGAGTTCTCGACGGCACCTGCGGGTGCGTGTCGGCATAGCCGATCGCGGTCAGGTGATCGGAGGTGAAGCCCCGTTCGAGGAACATCCGGATTACCCGCGCCGCGCGCGCGCCCGAAAGCTCCCAGTTCGAAGGATAGACGCCGCCGATAATCGGGCGGCTGTCGGTATGGCCTTCGACGACAATCCGATATTCCTTCTTCTCCTGGGCCTGCCGGGCGGAAAGAGTGCTGATCAAGCTCTCCAGGACCTTCTTGCCCTCGGGCTTCACGTCGCTTCCAAGGGTATCGAAAAAAACCGTGGATTGAAACGCAATCGAAACGCCACTGGGGTCGGATTTGATCAGGGCTCCTTTGAGGGTACCTGATTCCTCGAGAACGCGGGTAACGAAGCTGGCGAGCTCTTGTGTTGGCGAGCTGTATTCGCCGCCAAACTGTTTGGCGATCTCCGCTTTCATGGATTCATATTTTGGTTCATCGAGACTTGCCATGCTGAAAAGCATGATGAAGAACCCGCAGAGGAGGGTCATCATATCCGCATACGAAACCAGCCAGTTTGATTCGTCGTGAACCGGCGCCCCTTTTGGCGGCTCGGGCTCCCGTTTCGGCTCTTCGTGTTTGACGACCTTGAGAAAGTTCTTCATATCAGGTCCAAAGCTCCATCGTCTAAGCCGCAGCCTTGCGAACTACGCGGTCTTTTGGCAGTAAGAACGAATTGAGACTTTCACGCATGGTCACCGGGTTGACCTGTTTCTTCAACAGTACCGCACCTTCGACGATCAACCGGCGCAGCGCGATTTCCTCTTCGGTACGGCCGGTGAGGTTCTCGGCGATCGGCAGAAAAACGAGATTCGCGAGCGCGATTCCGTAAAGAGTTCCGACGAGGCCGATCGACATTGCCGGACCGATCAGTTTCTCGCTCTCCGGCTGGCCGATCTTCTGGAGGAGGGCGATCATGCCGAGGGTCGTGGCCAGGAGGCCGAACGCGGGCGGAAACCGGCCGATTGCGCGAAACATATTCGCCTCGTGCATGAACCTGGCTTCGATGGTTTTGATGCGTTGTTCGAGCGCGTTACGAACTTCGGCTTCAGTCAGAACTCCTGTCACGACGAGCGAAACGGCTTCGCGTAGAAACTCGTTTTTGATCGCAGGCAGCACCTCGTTGAGCGCGGAAACGCCGAGGCTCGCCTTTTTGTTCAATTCGAGCAGCTGCGATATCGTGCCCTGAAAATCAACTTTGTGACGCCCGAGGACGCGCATGACAAAAACCTTGACGAGCGCGAGAACCTCACTGAGGGGAAATCCGATGCTCGCCGCGGCGGCGGTTCCTCCGATCACGATCAAAAGGCCTTCAGGCTGAAGGAAAAACCTCAGGTCCGTGGTGGCCGCGTGCATCGCCGCGTACATGACGTAGATGCCGCCCAATAGACCGATAAAAGATGAAAAGTTCATTAGGCCGCCTCCTTCTTGAATGCCGCTTTCCAAAGCTGATACTGGCTGATCACGTAATTGTCATCGAGTTCTCGAAGGCGCGTGACGATCGTGTGAATACAGCTTTCATAAAATCGGAGTTTCAGATCCTTCGATGCTCCGAGAAAACTCTGAAACTGATCTTTTGAGATGTAGAAGAGCTGGCAATTGGTCAGCGCTCTGACCGTTGCTGAACGAGGATTGTCGTCGACCAGGGACATCTCGCCAAAAAAGTTACCGTGGCGAAGCTGGCCCACGTCATAGGGTTCGCCGGTCAGCTTGTTGTTCTTGAAAATCCCGACCACCCCTTCGACGATGAAGTAGAGCCCCCACGAGAGTTCGCCTTCAATGACAATATTGGCGTGCTCTTCATAGGTTGCCGCTGAGCCGAGCTGGATCAGCTGCGTGAGTTCCGCTTCGGTCAGGCTCTGAAGGAGCCGGACCTCTCTTAACATCGCTGCTCCTGGTTTTACGATGCCTACCATCCTGCCACCTTTTTGAGATTCGTTACGGTCTTATCGCCGGCTGAAGGGCTCGGAACGGGTTGAACGAAACCCGAATCCCCGGCACTGTCCGCGAACATTCGTTCATTCGTTTCGACGAGATTGATCAGCCCTTCATTGGTCATCAGCTTCATCCTGTTCAGGATCTTGCGTTCGACTGCCTGATACATCTCGCGGCTGATCGCGCCAACAGAACCGAGTTCCTCCTCAAGTTCGCTGATGAGTTCTTTGGGAGCCTTGGAGAAGATCGTGTATCGAATCGAATCCGGCGCCCCTTTCAAGAATTGCAGCAGTTCATCATGCTTAAGACTGAGAATGACCTCAAGCAGCTGGCCATCGCGCAAATAGCGCAGGGTATCGAGGCTGACGAGTTTGCTCTTGATGGTCCGGGCGCTTTCCGGATTGGCTGCCTCGAGGCTTTTGACGACCGTTCTCTGCATCTGAGGCCCGGTCCGTTCGAGAAGACTGACCAGAACCTCTGAACCCGGCAAAGATTCCGTGTTAAGCCGCGGATTCTCGATGCGCTTGCGCTTGAGGGCGTTCGCGACGTTAAAGATGTAATCGCGCGGCAGGTGATCGATTCGGGAGAGTTCCGTCAGCAGCTTGAGACGGGTGTCGTCCTCCAGTTGTGCATAGATTGTTGCCCGCTTCTGCGGGTCACATTGGGTGAGCACTATTGACTTCACCGTCAGGGACTCGTTCCGGATCAACTCCAGGATTTGCAGTCCATCCATTTCGGCGAGAAAATCGAACAGGTTCGAGGAACGGTTCCCCATTACGAACAGCTTGCCCGCGACCGTACGGTTGTGAAGAGCCCGGAGCAAGTTCAATTTTTCATCGTCAGTTATTTCTATGGGGGTCTTGGCGTAGTACTCCATCAGTTCGCTTATGTCGCTCTGAAGGCTTGGGTCGCGGAGCATGTCGACCACGATGCTTTCTCCCAACATATGGATGTACTGGGCCGTAACCTCGACGCCTTCTTCCGTGAGAATGCGGCTGAAGACCTGTTTCGCGACTTTGGGCTGCTGAACGAAAATTTTAGTGAGTTCTTCGAGAAGCGTCTCGATCTCATACCGCTTGGCCGCGAGAGCGCCGCGGTCATCCTTGCCTGGCAGGGACTCGCTGGAAGGCTTGTAGGTGGAAGGCGCGGATGCGGAAACAGGATCGGCAGCGAGATTCTGGAAGATCCGGTGAACCGTCGGTATCGCGCTCGCCTTGGGACGATAGCTCGCGATGGCTAGGAACACGAGCAGCGAAAGAATGGAGCAACCGAAGATCAGCCCGAAAACCTTGAATTTTTGAAGCTCAGCCTGTACTGCATCACCGCTTTCGACGCGCTCGATTTTTTCTATCCGCTCGAAGCGTTCCTGCTTGACCGCGTTTTCATTGTTCGTGCTTGTGACGGTATTGGTATTTGAAGAGGTCTGTGTTTGGGCGGTCGTGTTGCTGTTCCTGTTTTCCGTCGAGTTGGTAACGGTCGACTCGGAAGCGAGATTTCGCGAGATGGTTTTACCCGTCAGCGGGTCGATGCCCGAGCCGCCGGCCAGCGCGGTCACGGCGTTCGGCCGCGGGAATTTGAGTGCTTTCGAGGTCAGGTTAACCTGTTTGAAAGACGTCGTTTTCAGCTTTGCCATTTCCAGGATGTTGCTTCGTTCAACCGGCGAGAGTGCGTCGTCGATGAGAATTGAAGCCGAAAGTTCCTTGATTCGGATGGCGACGCCACCTTCCTGAACGAACTCGCCCGCTGACCCGTACTCGACTTCCTCTCCGTTCACGAGTTCGGTCTTGAGATTGAGGTCCGTGAGCAGACATTGGTTCGGACAGAACTGCTGAAAGAGTTCTTCGAGAGTGTTGGTGAATTGTTTGGTGACTCTTTCACGGAGTTCTGCGACCTTTCCGGAAGCTTCGATCGGCTCGGGAAATCTCGCGAGTTGCGTCTCGATCTTCACGGGATAGTCAAGCGTGTCCAAATACCGCTGAAGCAGGTCCATCAGCTTCGAGCGCGACACAGGACCGACCTTTTCGTTGATCAGGAGTCTTACTCTGGCGGAGGAGGCTGCCAGGGTCTGGGCCCTCGCCTCAACCTCGTCGAAGCCGGGCGCGATCTCGTCTGGCGTCGCGATGTCGACGGTCGCGTTGATCGCCAGGAGCTTGCATTCGTCGTGGCAGAACCGGTTAATAACCGGTTCGATGAGGTTGCGGACCTGTGCTTCGGCGGATTTTCGCGTGACTTCGATCATATCGAGCTTGGCCGAGGCCAGTCCCGGACAGAGGCTCAGGGCGATCGCCGTCCAGAGCAGAAAACGGGGTAGAATTCGCTTCGGTTTCAAATTTTCCACCTTCATGGTGACGCCACACTCCTATTTTGTTGTCTTCGTTCCACGAAACGCCGCAACGGCTGGTTCTTCGGGTCAAACCGGAGAGCCTGATTCCATGACTTCACCGCCAATTCGGTTTTGCCGAGTCTGTCGAGCAAGGTGCCCCTCATCTCGTAAAGCTTCGCATCGGTCTGATAGAGATGGAGCAGACTGTCTGTTTCCAGGAGAGCCGCTTCATAGCGGCCGTATCGATAAAGCTGTTTGATGTGGTCGACGGAGGCCAGGTAACTCCTGTCACGTTCTGGAGCTCCTTCGTCCGATGTCATCAGGCCCAGCCCTGACTCGATCTCACGCCGGCTGGCATTGTCCTCGGCCATTCCTTGCGGCAGATTCGCCGTGATTTCCCGGTCGGAGATGCTGGGCGCGCGATCCTTGTACGATTCGTCAATCATACCCGAAACTGGATCTCCCGCGGGAGCGCGGCCTCCGGCGTCCTTGAATGCCGGTGAAACGGGAATCGTGAAATCCGACATCTGTGAGTCGTTACTGGGAAGCTCCACTTCAACGGAGCGATCGCCTTTTTTCGTCCTCAGCACGATGGATTGGTTCGGCTCGTTTTTCGCTGTCGCGTAATAGTCTCCAAATGGATTGTGAATCGGTTTGTTTACGTTCTCCGGATTCGAAATCGCGAGAAAGCTGCGTGCTCCGGCACATCCTGCAATCCCGAATCCGAGTATAGCGATGGTAATGAGCGAGCGTCTCACGGTTTTCTCCTAAAAGAGCATGTTGATGCCGAGGCCGAATTCGACCCCCGAAACCGACGTTGCCGCGGTTCCAGGAATCATGGCCGTTGACGACGGCCTGTATCCGATCGTGGTTGAAACTGAATAGTGCTTCCCGAGGCGCCATTCGTAGCTGGTTCGAATCAACGCGCCCAAAAAGCCGGAGGCGTATGTTCCACCGACTCCCACGAACGCGCTTCCGCGGACTTTGTTGAAATTCTCTTCATCACCAATCAGGTTCCAACCGTGAACGAATTGCAGCGTCAGGTTGATTCCGGAATAGAGATTCGCTGTCGCCGCCGCGGCGCTGGTCGCCGTTGTCGTCGTCGTGCCAACGATGGTGGAAGCGTCTTTCAAATAGTCAAAGGTGAACCCGACTTCCTTCTTCCTGTTGTCGTATCGTTCAACCATTCTGAAACTGAGTCCCAGGCAACCGGTCGTGCCGGAAACGTTCGGTTCGAACATATAGGTGATGCCGACGCGATACTGCACGGCCGGAGTGTATTCGGTTGCCCTTCGCGCGTCGTCGACCTGCGAGTAATCAACGCCGCGCCTGAATGCCGACGCTCGCGATGTTTCTGAGTTGTAGCTGCGCGACCAGACGATCGAACCCGACTCGGGTTCGGTGATGAACATCGAAAGCACCATTCCGTTCGGCTGATACGAGAACGCGACGTCCAGGAAATTTTGGATGTTCGACATCTTGGCTATTCTGGATAGTTCGACCGGGTTTGTGTCCGGCGAGGTGATGACCACCTGATCGCCATTGAGGCTGGTCTTTTTTGCGCGGCAAGGGAGGCATTGAATGATTCGTGCCTTGCTGCTTTTGAGAATTCGTTCGGTGATCAGGAGTTCAAGGTGGCTTTTGAAAGAAGGTGGAACATTCTCGCTTACGGCGATGTTGCGGATCGCCACGTCCTTCAGGCCATGAACATTTCCATTTTTCAGGTCGAATTCGAAGTCGCCCAAAACATCCTCGAGCACTTCGTAGAAATTTCTCTCGCCTCCGGATTGCGGCGTCGCGTCCGCGGCGTGGACGAAAATCGGCCCGTTGAGTCTTGTTCCCAAGAGGAGGAAAACGAGTCCAAGAATCCCCATTCTCCCGAAATTTTTACAAATACGAATGCACATAAATTCCCTTTTGAGGTTCTTCCTCACCTGGCTTTTCGGAATTTCGTTAAAGGTCTTGAACTTCAGACGAAAAATTCTGTTTTACTCAAGAAAAGGACTCATGCAGTAGGCGGGATTTGCCGACGAGAGGGTGAGATGAAGGTCAAAATTGCCCAGTTTACTTTATGCAGCGGTTTGTTGGCAGGCTGGCTCTTCGGAATGGGGGGGTGTTCGACCACCCAAGTCGTTCCTGATGAGCCGCCCCCGGTCACGCCGCCGCCTTATGTTCAGGTGCCTCATCCCGCAGGCACCGATATGGCTGACCTGAGAGCCATTCTCTTCAGTAAAGGCACGCCGACTGCCGAAAGTCTCAAAACCTGCGACGCTGATTTCACCCGGTTGAGAATGGTTACGCAAAGCGATGACGAAAGACGAGAGGGGGTCCGGGAATTACTGAGGCGTGATCCCGTTTTCTATCACTGGTGTTTTTACACGAGGATTTTTCAGCTTGATGAGGCCCTCAAAACGGCGACCTATATCGACGAAAAGCAGAAAAAAGTGATAGAGGCCTATCTGTTCATCGTTCCCGTGGCACGCGCTTTCATGTCAGAATTTCACGATTCGCGCTATCTCCGTTGGGCCGTTCTTCATTACAAGCGTCTCAGCGAATGGGTGTTTTATCGCAAGCTCGAGCTTTCGCCCGAAGAAACGGCTGAACTCGTTCAGATCTCCAATCCCTTCGGGCTTTGGCGCGAGGCAACGCCGCGCGGGTCCATTCTCGAGAAGTACAACATCGTGGCGGTCGATACCGGTACCCAGCCGGCTCCGGCTTCTGACGCGACCTTTAATCCGGGGGGACCCGTTCTTGAGCGCGCTCCGGCGTCAAGCGAGCTCATAGCACCAGCCGACGAACCGCCGCCAACGGCGCCCGCCGACGAGCCACCACCGCCGCCACCAGCGCCTGCCGACGTACCAGCTGTTGACGCTTCGGCTAACGACGTTCCGATTGGCGGCGTGTTGCCGGCCACTGAACCCGGTTCTTGAGGTCGGTGCTTCTATCGGGCGGCCCGAATCACCATTTCACCGCCCAGAATCCGAAGCTTTCTCTGAACGGTACCGTCCAGTACGGTCACGCGCGAGAGGCCCGAGTTGCCGAGCGCGCAATTCAGGAGCCCGTCGCCCTTGCAGGAAGGATAAAGATCGAATTGGATCCGTAGTCCGACGTGTTCAGAAAAGATCGTTCTTTGCGCTTCGTCAGGAACGAAAATTACGGGTCCCGACTCAAATGCGAAACTGCCCTCGGTCTTATTGAAGGTGCCCGTGCCTGGGCTGCTGGATTTGAGAACAAAATCCCCGGAATATGCCTGATTCGGCAGAAGCCTGATTTCGTATTTCAGCTTCCGGATGGGGAATGAGCCATCCGTCTCGAATGCGGCGAGTTCGAATGTTCCTCCGAATTCCGCATCCTGCGAAAAAACGGCGTCCCGGAACTGTCCTGTGAACGAGAACTCATATTTTCGAAACTGCTTGCCGGACGAAGACGCCGGAGTTCGGGGCGCGCTGGCGCAACCGAAAAGCATGATCAGGAAAAGAAGAGTAGCGAGGCGTTGAATCATGGAGAGATCCTCTCCTGATTAGCTTATGCCGCTTTATCTGTTTTGTCAGGGTCTGCTTGTTCGGCAGATAGCTTCTGGCGAAACTCGTCCGACCGGATGAGCAGGGCGGCCTTAAGCAAGGCGAGCCGTGTTTCAGTCGCGGGATGGGTCACGCCATTGCGATCGGGAGCGAAACCGTTCAAGCGGTCCAGCTTTCTGAGTGCGTTTGAAAGGTCTTCGTAAGAGGCCCCCAGTCCCTCGACGGCATACAAATCCGCCGCGACTTCGTGTTCCCGGCTCTGTACGGCGAGAACGCGAAAAGCGGAAACAAAGGCCATAACCGCCACGAATGGTCCCAAAAGGCTCTGAAAACCAAGTCCGGATGGTAAAAAAAGCGGCGCGAGGAGCAGCACAAAAATGCCCAAAAACATGGTGCCCGTAATCAGGGCTATCGAGAGCAGCAGGCGCTTTACGAGATGATTCATGCAAAGATGACTGGCTTCGTGAAGAACGACAGCATCTAGTTCGCCCGGGGTCAGAGTCTCCAGTGCGTTTCGTGAAATGAACAAGGCGGGCCTGAGCGGGCCACTTCCCCATTTTGTCCCCGCGATAAACGCAGTTCCCGTTGCAACGCGACCTGATTCAATCAGCCACAAAGACGGTTGGCGCAATCCCGCCCGGGCAAAGGCTTCTCTGAAGCGTTGAACGAATTCCTCCGGAAGGGGCAAGACCGGCAGTGCCATTTTTAAATGAATCGGTCCCAACGCGAAGTTGAGCGCAAGCCCTCCGATAATTCCGACGATCGCTCCGACTACGACGAGTGCCGCCGAGACGGTTTTGTCTGCCTGAATCCAGCCTGCGAACCAAGTGAAGCATTTTATGGAAAAAACGAAAACTCCCGCATAAAACAGGGCACCGAGCGCGATCCATCCCAGGCCGCGGAGAGCGGACTTGAGTTGTGGACCGCGTTCGCCCGTCGGAATGGGGTCGATTTTTCGTTCGAGGCGGGCCTGAATCCAGCCTTGAGTGAGTATGGCCGAAATGAAAATGAGGTTCGCGAACACGGGATGATTTCGTCTGACTTCGCTGGATCCCAGAAAGAGCCCGATTTGAAAAATCGCGACCAAAAAACCAGCCATTCTGATCTGGCCGATTTTGGCAGCGCGCTCGATTTCCTCTTTTTGGTCAACGAGGTTTTCAAGATATCTTCCGAAGTAATCGGCCCAGAGCGCGAAAATGACCACTGGGATTGCGGTCATGATGGCCAGGGCCTCAAGGGTGAGTTGGATTTCGGATGAATGAGCTTCCATGCGTTTGGGATACCTCTTCCTTATAACTGATCGGACGGATGACATTTGGGATGAAGCCTTTAAATTCCAGAGTAAACTAGTTGTTTTCAGTTTGTTTAATGCCGCATGAATCGGACTCATAAGAGACCATTGGTCAGAATCCGACGTCTACAAATTCACTTTTAGATCAATAACCTCGCCGTCCTTTGAAAGCAGGATGCGGCACCGCCCAATACCTGAGCAGAAAGATCTAAAGTTCTTTAGTGCCCGACCGATTAGCTATGTGAAAGAGCAATTCACTTGATGGAATGGTCCAAAGAGTGGGCGGCTCGGCAGGGGTACAGCAAATTCCTGCCACATTTAATAACTGTTCTTATCTTTCGACCTGCGAGGTTCTGGTGTTTCTTCGCGTCTCGGAGGGTGAGTATCTGGGAGGTGTGTATGGGTCTACGTATTAGCACAAATGTGCAGTCTCTTGCTGCGCAGCGCAACTTGGGAATCAATAGCGCTGCTCAGAAAGCGTCGTTGGAAAAATTGGCTTCAGGATC
>MEQK01000005.1 GCA_001770175.1 Bdellovibrionales bacterium RIFOXYD1_FULL_55_31
ACCAGGAGGCCGCGGGTGAACGGTTCACGGTTTCGAGGTTTCCGTTACTGAACAGGTCCACGTACTCGGTCATCCCCGGCGATTTGCGAATGGCAAAGTATGAGAGCGAGTCGAAGCCGGGTTTTCCGGGATGGGTTTCGATGGGACCTTGCTTGGCGCGCGAAATGATTTGATCAAGCTCCTCGACATTGGTGATTCGGAGCGGCCGGAATTCCTGAGAAACGACATTGCCTGCCCGGCGCAGGATCTCGATCCCGTGCGCGACGTCGTTTACGACAATGTTGCATTGAATGTAGAGGGAATTGGGGGCGCCGGCTTCACCTTCAATCAATGTTTTGGAAAGCCTGAGATCGTACGCGTGAGCAGAGGCGCCGGCTGAAAAAAGAACCGCTCCCAAGAAAACCACGAAAAGTTTATTCATATGAACCCTCATTATACGGGAGGCTTATCACAGACAGCTGCGGAGGAGAAGTCGGGCGTAAGCAGCGGTAGTTTTTGGGCTTTATGGTGGAAATCCAATCGCCAATTTAACTGCCTGATATTCCGGATGAACCGAGCCGTCTCTACAGCGGATCGTGAGTGCCGGCTCATCCCAGGTCCTGTCCCGGAACACGGGCGGCAGGTGATCGGCGCGGCTCATTGCGAAAACAGAAAGGAGCGGTGGTTCACCTTCCCTGAAAATGATCGGACGCCTGCGAATGATGCTCAGACCGCTTTCGTGTGCGGTTCTTTCCACGCGGCGGCCCTGTTCTTCGGGCGTAATCGGAAAAACGCAGGCGAATAATCCACCCCAGTTCAGATGAGCGGAGGCGACACGGCAGTAATCGGAGATATCCCCCCTCACCTCAAAACGGCAGGCTACTTTTTGTGGATGATCGCTTTCGATTCCGGAGCCGAGCGGAAAATATGGGGGACTTCCGAGAATAAGATCGAACCTTTCGTCGTCGGCAAGGATCTTGGAATCGCGAAAATCACCCCGTCTGATCTCGTACCGGCTCAGAAGGCCGTTGTACTGCGCGGATTTTCGCGCGAGCTGAACACTCTGTTCCTGGGCTTCGACGGTCACAAAGCTCGATCCAGGCAGACGCCAGGCGGCGATCATTCCGACCGATCCGACGCCGCTTCCCAGGTCGAGCACTTTGGCCGGGCATGGGGCCCAGGAGGTCCCGTACCACGCGACCAAAAGATCGTCGGTAGAAAATCGATGGCCGTTTTCGAGCTGGAATAAACGAAAATGACCGCTGATGGAATCGAGACTTTCGCCTTCGAGGGTCGCGAGATCGCCTGGGACTTCGGGACCGGGCTTCGCCCAACCTTTGAAAAAACGATTTTCATTCATATGCCAGCCCCGTTCTCATCAAGGCTTGAGATACCATTGCGTCAGCGTTGACGCACAACACCAAACGTCTGACGGCCACAATCTGCCGAACTGCCAAAAAAAAGTTCCAATAATTCTCTGCGCTTTCATCCCGGACGTGTTTGCGCTAATCTTCGGTCATTCGTCAAATTTCACAAGGAGAATAGCAGCATGGCCAAGCCAGTCGTTGTGTCCAAATTCCAACTGAAGGGTCGCGAGATCCTGTCCTCATACGCCGCCTTTACCCTCGAAGGCGAAATGACCGCCTGGGTTGAGCGCGGTAAAGAAAAGTTCTGGATAACGGAACGGAACGGCGTTGCCAAGGGCACCTCTGATGGCGAAAACGAAGCCATTTACATCGAAAACGGGAAAGCGATCGCGAACCTCGAGAAGAAGATCGCGCCACTTCTGCCGAAGAAAGTCGTTATTAAATCTCCGCAGGATATTTTCGACGCGGTTGCGGCGTTTGATCTCAAGCTGATTCAAAAAGCTGGAGTGAACAAGAAGGATTGGGGCGGCAATGCGTGTCTCGCGGCCTCAACAGTTTTGTTCCAGCTCCTGATGAACGCCGCCGGATACAAAGCCTGGCAAATGAAGGCCAATAAGAAGTCGAAAACCTTCTTCTTCCCGAATATCGGCTTCAACATGGTTTGCGGAGGCGAGCATGTTCCCGGCACGAAGCAGGACATTCAGGAAATGTTCTTCTTCACGATGAAAGACAAGTCGATCAAAGCCGTCTTCGAAACCGGAACGAAATTTTTCAAGCAGTTCGAAAAAAACCTCGTACGTGACGGCAAACCCACCGGCACCGCCAAAGAGCGCGGATTTGTGTTCCCGGTCGCGGACAATTACGAAGGTCTGACTCGGATCAAGGAATGCGCGAACCAGCTCGGTCTCAAGCCGAGTGAGTACGCCATCGGCACGGACAACGCGTTCAGCGAAATCCAGAAGACCGAGCAGCTTCGGGCCGAGGGCAAATACGATATGCGGTTTTCCGGTCAGGGGATCAAAACGCGCGAAGAGTTGATCGCTTTCAACTATTCCATTGTTGAGCAAGCCCCTAATTTCGTCACCATGGAAGATCCGGGCAGCGAAACGGACGTCGAAGCTCATCGCATGATGACGGGCAAATACGGCGATCGCATTCAGGTCGTGATCGATGACGCCGCGGTTACCCAGATGCGTTTCATCATCCCCTATCTGGCCAGCACGGATCGTTCTATGCGCGCCGGCAACTCCGTCCTGATCAAGCTGAATCAGGCCGGGACCTTCACCGAAACCTGTCTCGCGACCGAGATCGTTCTCGGTTTGGCGAATCCGAAGCAGGTCGAGAGCTTCCTCAAGGCCCGCGGTGACTATCAGCGCGTCATGGCTGAGCTCGAGAAGGTCGGCGTCAAGTCGCTCGATGAAGCCCTGAATAACATTAAAAAAGGAGGCTTTACGGCCTTCTTCTCACATCGCTCGACGGAAGGATCGTCCGAGTTCCTGCCGGTCATGCCCCTGATCTACGGAGCGGTTTCCCGCAAGATATGGTTCAAAGCGGGCGCGCCGAATGGTGAGCGCAATCTGCAGAACTACAACCCCCTGATCCGAGCCGAAGAGGAAATGAAAGCGCGGAAAGTGAAATCAGCGGTCGCCGGGTTTGAAGGATTGCCGAACGAGGTGAAACTCCCGCCTTTGGCGTGATATCACGAATATAATAATCTGGCATTTGGCACGGCCCGCAACGGTAACGCCCGTTCGCGGGCCGTGTTTTTTTACGCGTTCTTTCAATCATTGATGTATTCCGCCCAGTGGAGGTATGACTGAATCATGCTAGCTAAACGAGTCCATCAGCTGGAAAGTTCCGGAATCCGAAGGTTGTTTGAACTTGGCCTCAAGATGAAGAACCCCATCGATCTTTCGCTCGGCCAGCCGGATTTCGATGTGCCGGCGCCGGTCAAGAAGGCCGCCACCGAGGCGATCGAAAAAGGCATGAACCGCTACACGCCGACCGCGGGTCTTCCGGAATTGCGAAAGGCCCTTTCGCTTCAGCTCCGAAAGGAAAACGTACACACCCACGAGAACGTGATGATGATTTCGGGAGGTTCCGGCGGGCTCAACCTTGCCCTGTTCGCGCTCGCTGATGAGACCTCCGATGTCTATCTCCTGGATCCCTGTTTTCTTACCTATCCACAGCTCATCAAGCTCGTGAACGCCGAGGCGGTTTATGTTTCGACCTATCCTACTTTTCGCCTCAGTCCCGAGGGCCTCGCGGAAGCCGTGAAGAAGCGTGAGGCGGAACTCGCGGCCAGAGGTGTTCCGGCGCGACGCAAGATCCTCATATTTAATTCGCCGGGGAATCCCACCGGTGTCGCTTATACGGCCGCCGAGACGGAGGCTCTGGCCAGAAAAGCCCGCGAACTCCAATTCCAGGTCATCAGCGACGAGGTTTACGACACCTTTACCTACGATCAGCCGCACGTGAGCTGGGGAAAGTTCGACGATCAGGCTATCGTGATCCGCGCCTTCAGCAAAACCGGCGGGATGCCCGGATGGCGCATTGGCTACGCGACGGCTCCGACCGCTATTTTCAATGAGATGCTCAAGCTTCAGCAGTTTACGTTCATCTGCATCAACACACCGGCCCAATGGGCCTGTCTGAAGCTTCTCGAATTGGATCTTTCGTCGATTATGGATGAGTACCGCGCCAGACGTGACCTCATCTGTTCGCTATTCGATCGACACGGCTTTCAATATCAAAAACCCGGGGGCAGTTTTTACGTATTTCCATCTTTCCCCGTCAAGGATGTACCCCGATTCATGAAGCGTTGTATTGAACGGGAGATTCTGATCGTTCCTGGGGAGCTGTTTTCGATGCAGAATACGAATTTCAGGGTCTCTTTTTCGGTTAAGCCGGAAGTGCTCGAACGCGGCGTGAAGCTTTTGTCCGATATCGCGGCGGAGTGCTGACGCGCTGGTTTTCCGTTCAGTCGGCCTGGCCATGTACGCTTGACATCGCCTCTTTTGCGTGAAACTTTTGAAAAACGGCGATCGGCCAAATGCTGATCGCACTGGCTCGGGGGGGCAAGTCAATGACGTCTAGGTCTATTCGTCTTTTACTGATCGGAATTGTTTTATCCACAAGCGTGGGTCTTCAAAACGCGCACGCCTTGCCGCTTCCTCCTCCTGGCCAGGAGCCGGATCTGTCGATCGAGGCCTCATTTGCGCCGGACGTCGCGGTCGATTTCACCGCGATCGTCGCACTGAATAACTGTTCAGGATCTCTTGTTAGGTTAACGACCTCGCTCGGGACTGACGAGGCGATGGTGCTGACGAACGGTCATTGTCTCGAGGGCGGCTTCGTCAGTCCCGGACAGGCCGTGGTGAACAAACCGTCGAATCGCGTTTTTAAATTGTTGAGCAGTGACGGAAAAAAAGTTCTTGGAACTCTGCAGGCACGCCGCATTCTTTACGGAACGATGACGAACACGGATATGGCGCTCTATGGTCTTACCGAGAGCTATGATGCGATCGAGAAAACGTATTCGGTCCGACCGCTGACCATCGCGCGGAACCATTCCGCGAGCGACCGCCGCATCGCGATCGCCTCGGGGTATTGGAAGAGAATCTATTCCTGCAGCATTGACACTTTTATCAACGAGCTTCGGGAAGCGAATTGGATCTGGAAAGACTCGATTCGTTATTCCAAGCCTGGTTGTGAAACAATCGGCGGAACTTCGGGCTCCCCGATCATCGATGCAGAAACGTATGAAGTCATCGGCGTGAACAACACCGGCAATGAAGATGGCGGGCGCTGCACGATGAACAACCCATGCGAAGTCGATTCGAACGGGAACGTGACAGTGGTTCCGCAGGCTTCCTATGGACAGCAGATCTACTGGGTTTACGATTGTCTGGATTCCGGCAATACATTGGACCTCAGCCGGCCCGGCTGCTTGCTGACCAGACCGAAAAGCCAATAGCCGTTCGTACCGTCCCCGGTTGTCTGGGCAGGCACGTTACGCTAGGCTGGGCGGATGACGCCCTGGACGCCGCCGTTGATCTCATGGACCTCGAAAGGTCTTTACTGTGCGGACGGTGATTTCTACATTGATCCGCAGCGTGCCGTAAGCACCGCGATTCTCACCCACGCCCACAGCGACCATGCACGGAAGGGAAGTCGACGGTATTTTTGTGCCGAAACTTCGGTGGGTCT
>MEQK01000006.1 GCA_001770175.1 Bdellovibrionales bacterium RIFOXYD1_FULL_55_31
CAGAATCAACTCTTTCTTCCGGGATTCAATTCCAAAACGAAGTCTCAGGCTCATGGAGGGGAGCACACAAAAGGAAAGAGAAAAGGGCAACGCCCCTTTGATCCGAAACAAGCCCTCCATGTCGTACTTAGGTCCTCCAATGCGCGTGGGCAACTCTCCATGCTGAGTCCAAGTCACTGCAATCACATTCGCAATCTCATGGACCGATTAAAAACGCGCTGGGGTGTCTCAGTTTATCGCTATGCAAACGTCGGAAATCACTTACACCTGCTCATCCGTGCCAAATCTCGCTCAGATTGGCAGGGGTTTATCCGGGAATTATCGGGAGGCATTGCGATGATTGTGACAGGCGCGAAAAAGGGCAATGCACTACCGCGTTCTAAATCCAAAGACGTCGCTGAGAGTGCTAAACGAGGTTTTTGGGATCATCTCGTATTTACCCGGATCGTGACCTTCGGAAAGGACTTTAAAGGAGTTGCCGGGTACGTCCTGACTAACCTCTGGGAAGCCGTAGGCGTTCCGGTGAGGAAGATTCTGGAGCGTGGTTATCGAATTCGCGAGATAAGCGAAGACGGGGCCGTCTTTATTACGTAGATATGCCCTCGTTTTCCTGACTGGAGATCTAGCACCAAACATTCGCGGGATATCGTCAAGGTACTGGCTGGAACTCACCGAGTCAACGACCTCAGGTCTAACCATAGCAAGAGCTGCCGCATTCGTGTTTACTGATTTGAATCTTGGAATCCTCGGGTGGACCCAATACTATTCATGTGAAGGCAGAAAAGAGGACCTCGAATGTCGCGAAAATCCCCTGGATTTAAGATTGGGATCACACTTGGGACTATTCATTTTGTCCTGGTAGCGCTCGCATCTTTATCCGCATACAAATCACACTCCAGCACTGCCGGACTGATCTTTATTTGGTTCGGCTTTTTAGATGCTCCGCTCAGCTTTCTCTTACCGCGCAGTGCACTGGTTTTAGGCGGCCCGCTCTTTTTTTACGGAGTTCTCGGATCTGCCCTGTGGTTTTTAATGCCGCTGGCGATGGATAAACTTCTTCGCATCCTTTCTTCAAAAATAAGCTCGGGTCTACGCAGCATAATCACTCTTGCCGCTCTGCCTCTTTTAGTGATCAAAGTGTTTGTACCCCTGAGCTTTCGGTCCGCTCAAAGTTTCGTGCAAAGCGAACGCCCCAAGGCGCTTAAATCCAGCCTTGGAAAAGCCAGTTCGGATTTTCTAATCGAGCAACCTGTCTTTGAAGATCCTGATCCTGGCACCATCGACGAAATTTCTTATTATCCTTGCCGTGAAAATAAAGGGAACGAGATCGCCGTTTCAATTCGACAGAATGTTATTTTTTTGAATCAAGACTATCAGGAACAGGACCGAATCATCTTTCAAACTCCGAACAAAGCGCCGCGAATGATCCCGGTACCTGCCGGAGTTTCAAACTGTTTGTACATAGCCGAAACATTTCTACAAGGAGTCTCCCTCCACAACGACGCAGGAAAGGAACTCTGGCGCGTCACCGCCCAGCCCAACTCGGCAGGAGCTCCCGAGGCCGGCCCGGCCGCCGATCTCAACGGTGATGGAAAACCAGAATTTGTTCTGTTTCGCCAGTATCGTGACGGGATCAAAGTCATGGATACGGAGGGCAAGGAACTCTGGACCCACCCCATTTATTCTTTAGGCCATGTTGATATCGTGACCTCGGGAAAAGGCGCAAGTCCGTCGATCATCTTTATTGATAATTCCAACAACGCAAACGGAAGAATCGACTTCACGACGCTCACCAAAGACGGAGTCACAGCCAGTGAGCTTCAAATCCAAACGAAGTCTTACGAATTTGCGATTCTTCCTTGGCCAACGAGAGACGGCAACCCCCACCTTCTCCTTACCGAAGACGAGAAGATCCGGATCATCACCTTGGACGGCAGAACTGTTTCGGAGCTAAGCGCGCCCGGATGCAAAGAATTCGGCAGTGTACGCGCCCAGCTCGTGAAATTCCGGAAAGACGAGTCTGAATATCTAGCCGTAAAAAAGAGCCTGCATCCCGACCTGTCCGTGCTCTACGTTTATAGTCCGAACGGAGACCTCGTATATCAAAAAACCGAGGTGGTTATTGGCATTCTCCACCCCACTCTGGCCGTGGTTCCTGCCGGGGACACGGGAACTGAAAAGTTGCTCGTAGGCGCTCCGTACGGGCCGCACGCGAAATTATTAGAGTACTCGCTCAAGCATTAAACGCCATCGGCATTGCCATTCAATGACGCGAGCAAAGTAGCTCCTGTGCGATCCAGCAAAATTTCATCCCACCCAGCTTACCGTTGCAAAAACCTGAAATACTCTTCCGGAATATCGTCAAATACGACCGGTCCGCTGCATTTGGAACATGTGAGCGAAGGTAAGGTGAAGCCGCTTTTTTTGAGGTCCTCACACTTGAATAAGCCAATCAGCTCTGATTTGCATTTGGTGCAACTGAAGGGCACGTAAATCGATTCAACAGTCCCGCCGGAAATCAGATTCGAAATTAGATTAAATTGCTCGACAATGGCAGTCGAGCACTCAATGAACGTGAATTTCACGCCTTTTTGCCGGAGTGCCTGAAAATATTTCATCCAGGCCTTCACGCCGATCGAATTAATTCGGGGAATTTCCCTGCAACTCACAATGATTTCTTGCGGGACGAGCCCCACGACCGATTCGAACTGAACATCTTCATCGATCGCGCCAATCAGCCGGATCAACAAAGTGTTATTTCTTTGTTCTTTAATGACGTTAAGCAACATTACTCCGATTTCGACTCCGATTTTGACTCCAGTTTTGACTCCAGTTTGGACTCAGTTTGGGGCGGCCAACTTGGGCCAAGACGAATTTCCACGTATCTTATTGAAATCGCAATTGATGAGCAACCATATTCAACGAAACTGCATCGTTAAAAATCGGAAGTGCCCCCTATATTCACGAAAAGTTTCAGCGCGTTTGAAAAAGGCGATCACTTCAGTTTTTTTGCGCTGTTCGCTGAAAAAAAAGAGACTCCCCCCGAGCTGAAAGACGCTCGCCAAGCCGATCCCGGCACCAGCCACTTCAGTCCCAAGATGATAAGTATCGTCTTTGTAGAGTTTCAAGACATGCTTGAGCAGCTTGGTTCTTTCGAGACTCCCGAACGAATCCACCACCGAAACGGCGCCATAAGCTCCATCGAACCCGACCACCATCTTGACAGCGTGCCGCCCCACAAGTTGAAGATCGGTGCTGCGATCGACCTTGGAATAGATTTGATGCCCGGCGCCATCCACCGGGGCGTCAAACATCGCATTCATAAGCAACTCGTCGGCGGCCGTGGCAATCACTTCAGCCACGCGGCCGAGAAACCCGTGCTCAACGAAAAGATCCCGAACCTTCTCGATCGCACTCTGCTTTTCAATCGTGCGTCCCAACACGAACTCCCGAGTCACTCCGCCTCGATTTTTGAATTCCGTCCCGAGGAGTTCGGGCCCCCTTTGAGAAAGAGTACCTTGCAGTATCCGTCCGTAATGCTCTCCGCCATGCTCCAAAGCGCGACTCCGCTTCAGGATATTCCCGGCATACGGCCCCGCGATGAGATAGGGACATTCATCAATATTCTGGGAGATCAGAAAGTGAAGCCGATCAGACAAGAGCGCTTCCTGAAATTGGCGAGACTGGGCGTTCACCAGCTGATCGAATTCCCGGTAACTTCGTTCTTCCGGGAGATCGAGAAAAACGGCTTGCGGAATCTCCCCTGCCTGGAAAACCTTCCCCGCGCTCTCGATGGAATCAACGACCCTGACCGGAATACCGGCGATTTGAGCCGCTCGCTCAACGAACGTACGATCTTCGGGAGTTTTCGAAATGAGGAGAACGAAGTCTTTCATTCGAAGTCCGTTAACTCCTTTTCAGGAACGCGAAGAACTCTTCCTCTATATCGTCAAAAACACTCTGCCCGCCGCATTTCGGGCATGCCGCATCTGGTACGGAATTCCCGGATTTTTTCAGGTCGGCGGTCTCAAATAGCACGACCGATTCATGCCTGCATTTCGTGCAGACATACGGAACCTGAATGGATATGACATTTCCACCGCACGCGAAATTGGATATGGCGCTGATCTGCTGCACAACGGCCGGAGAGCACTCGATGAAGCTGAAGTGAGTACCCTTCTTCTTCAGCGATTCGAAATACTGAATCCACGCCTTCACGCCTTCTGAATTAATCCTGGGAACGCCAGAGCACGCCAGAACGAGATCGCCCTTCACGGGGCCGATCGCCCGCTCAAAATCGAAACTGTTTTCCAAGGGGCCCTGCAGATGGGCAATAAGTCTGCCGCCGTCCTGCTCTTTCTTTATCTTCATACTCGCTCCATCGTGATTCGGATCTCAATAAAAATTTTAATGAACTTACCCCCCTGCAGCAAGACCAATCTGATCTATCGCGCGACACACTTCTTTGATAAGAGCGACTCATGGAAAGCACCAAAATATTCTCGGAAGTCCCGAATATCCAGTACCAGGAACAAACCCCCGAAATCCTGGTCGAAGAATTCCGAAAAGTGATCACCAGCCGACGAAGCGTTCGAGTCTTTGATGCGACGCCGATTCCCGAAGCGGTCATGACCGATTGCCTCGAGCTGGCACTCCTGTCTCCGAATTCCTCTAATCTTCAACCTTGGGAATTCTATTGGACCCACAGCCCTGAAAAGAAAGCCAAGCTCATCGAATGCTGTCTGTCACAACCGGCCGCCCGAACAGCCGCCGAGCTGATTGTATGCGTGGCTCGAACCGGGACGTGGAAACAAAACAGCCGGTTGATGATCGAACGCTTCAAAGCCCAGGGGTCGGAAGTCCCGAAGCCGGCATATGATTATTATCGAAAGCTGGTGCCTCTCGTTTATGGACAGGGACCGCTCGGCGCTTGGGGCCCCGTCAAAAAAGCCGTGGTTATTCTCCGTGGACTTTTTACGCCAACGCCGCGCGAGCCCGCGTCAGGCGCTGATATGCGCGTTTGGGCGACTAAAACGACCGCGCTTGCAGCCGAAACCCTGATGCTTGCTCTTCGCGCTCATGGCTTCGATTCCTGCGCGCTTGAGGGATTCGACTCGGTAAGGGTCAAAAAGTTGCTCGAGTTACCTTCTGATGCATATACCGTGATGGTAATCGCGGCAGGCAAGCGAGCTCCGAACGGAGTCTACGGCCCGAGGATCCGGTTCGAAAGTTCCCTGTTTATCAAGAAGATCTAAGCGGACCTCGCTGAACGCCCATAAAGGAGTTCCCCGGTCATCGCGTCGATCACGATCTGGTAACCCCGCACGAAGTACTCGTACGCGTGCCAGCCATTCTGTCCCGAAACCCAGATGATCTGCTTGCCGCCGGCCACTTGGACACCCTGCTTCTCCGGTTGGGAACGGTAGAACCACGAAAGCGCCTTGATACGCCCCTCTTCCATCGAAAACCCGACCTGGTTCTTGATCCGCAGGCCCCTCACGTAAGTGGAATCGAACCCGCGAAGTTCCCCATTCGAACCCAAATCAATGCTTACTTTTCCCAGAGGTTCAATGGGAATGCCCCGCCAGGTCTCCTGGAAAAAAATGTGGGCGGAGATGTCGCCAACGCGCACAACCGGACCCTCCAGTGGAAGCTCGGCTTCAACCCCGACCAGAAGCTCAAGGGCGGCAAGCAATTCCCGAGCTCTCGCCAGTACCTGCTCGGAATCCTGCGACTCGAAACCGCTCTGAGCTGCGCGCGCATTTGGATTTCGGAGCTTCCCGTTGGTTGCCCGAATTGACGCAAGCAGGCCCTCTCGCCATTGCGGCTCGAAACCCGTTCCGAACGAGGCTTCGAAGTTTTTCCAGAGCTCTGGCGCGGAACCGGTTGCATCGGTCACGTGTGTTACGCGAACCGCAGCTTGTCTTTTAACTTCTCCGGTGACCTCTTCCGTCGCCACGCTTCTCGGATGAATTCGCGGCAAGGATTCCGTATCCTCCTCCATCGAGGAAAACAGCACGACCATGCTCGCGAACACCGCGAGAACCAGCAAGCTCACGAGGAAGACTGCCCTCAACCTCTTATTGGACACCGACTTCGAACCTCACGGTTTCATTCGGAGCGTTCGACGCCGAAACCTGAATGTCGAAAGCAAGCGTCTGACGAGCTGCTGCCTCACCCACTTTTACCCAGACCGCAGTCGTCCAACTCTCTCCGAAATAAGGATTCGTCCGGAAGTAACTGTTCCCCAGAGGTACGTCGAATGCCGGTTTCGGAGAGAACAGTTTCTGAACGATCCCGGTACCGTTGATCTTTGCATACACGACATGCGTTTCGTTCTCGTTCACGAAGCCCTCATTGACCGCGTTGCCGAGAAATGTGACAGCAGGATTGAGTGATTTCACGCGAAGATAAACATTTCCGGCCGTCAGATCAGAATGGTTCTGAAGATCGAACCACATCGCGACCACCTCGCCGCCGTCAACCTGCCCGTTCAGTCCGGTCGCATTCCCTTGTGAAATGACATTCGGGTCGGCGCCGGTTCTGTTCAGCCAACTTCGAAGTATCGAGGGATGATCGACGACCTTCACGGAACCCGCCCCCGCCCATCCCGGCTGAAGCTGCGGAGCATCGAGCAAGCCCCTCTCGGCGAATGCGGCTCTCATCCGATCAAGATCGTCAGCCGAGAACCCGAGAGCCGAGCTGACCTCGAACATCGCAGCCGCAAAACCCTGAAACGAGATCGGCGAGAGTGAGAATCCCGGCTTCGGAAGATCCGCAATGGCCTTCATCACAACCCGGGTCATGAGTATTCGCGCTTCATCGGGCGAGTGGTTTGCCCTGAATGCTTCGAAAACATCCCAAAGAGCGCCCTGCATGAGAATGGCGGCATTATGGGGTTTCTCCTGGTCACGAAAATTCAGGAAAGCGGAACGAACATATCCCGGCCCGTCAAAACCGGCGGCGTAGGGCCATCCCAGTCCGTCAGGATAAACATAACTGATCGTATTCGTTTCAGCCGCGAAGCCGGGAAAGCCGCTGCAATCAGGAAAGTTCGGGTCGTATGCGGGACAACGATGCGCGCCCCGCGTTCCGCGAACCCCTGGAATGAACTTTCCGAGAGCCCAGCTGCTGAATGTCCTCGGATCAAAGGACGTCGGCAGCATCGAAGATACGAACATCAGCGCCATGAAATCCGAGACCGCTTCGTTCAAAGCTCCGGCTTCGTCATACCAGAATCGCCGGATATTTCGGGAAGGATCATAGGTATTCACGGTCGTGGCATGCTGGAGTTCATGAATCGTAACAGCTCCGTCGTCGGCATACGAAGCTCCTCTGGTCGCCAACGAGTCACTGAGATCGACCTCGTCAACCATCCTGCCACCATCGCTATAGCGGATATACGAAGAATTATCCTCCAGGCTGTAATGAACCACGATTCTCACCGGAGATATCGGTTGGAGAACTCCGGCCGCATCAAGCTCCGCGCGATATTGGTCGCCGAAATAGTAGGCCATCGCCTCCTGAAATCGGCGGTCTGAATGGGAATACACAAAATTGTTGTCTCGTTCGAAAGCGCTGAATCCGCCTTGGCAGGTCAGACCGTCGCGAACCTCGACATAACGTCCTTCGAGCACGCCCCTTCCGCCAAGCCGGAGGAGCTCGCGCGAAACCGCATAATCATCCAATTTCAAGGAAGCCGGCGAAAGATTCAGAATACCCGCCGATGCGGCCGGGTCCGGAAGAAAAACCCGTGCGAGCCCATTCGCTCCCGTGGTGACCCCGGGAAGACCGACCACACAAGACTGCGGCTGTGGCGCGGGACTCTCGTTGCACCCGGAAAGCGCGAAACTCACGATGATCAGCACCCAAAAAAGGTAGCGACTTATCATCCTGTCATTGTAACCCGCGCAACGTTCGATGGCGACCGGGCATAATCTGCCCAGTCACCTCATGCCGCTAATCGATCGCGGGGTCCTTGATCTTCAGATATCGGAATCGCTGGCTCGCGAGATGCGCGATCAATGACCCCCACGACGACGCCATAAGCGATGTGAGCCGCGAAAAGAACAAAAATCGCGGCATTGCCGTACCCCGCGCCAAAAAATCCGACCGGTCGCATCAGCGCCGGAATAAAGGGATTCATGGCCGACGTGAGGCCGACAAGAAAACCTCCCACCAACCAGTGAATGACCGCGACTTGCGCGCCCGCGAGCGCCCCGGCTTTTCCTATCCAACGAAAAAGGGCGGCATAAAATAGACCGAAAACGCCGCCGTTCATGATGTGCCAGATAAAACCAACGATCCAACTGCCCGCATCCAGCCGGCCGGTCACGAGAGTCCCTAAAAGCAACTCAAGGCTGAAGTCCTGCAGTCCCGCGAGTCGTCCTATCAACATAATGAGAGAAATCGTGATCGCGCCCCAAATACCGGCGATAAATGAGACGGCAAAAAGGTTTGCCACACGACGACCGGTTCCATTCAGCGGTCCATAATCATCAACTGGCCTCACTCGTTTGGGATTCACCATCCAAGCACCTCAAGCTGCCCGTGGCAGCACAGCCCGAGCCTTCCTGACCGGAGGCCGAAGCACCCAGACCGGGCAATCCGCGTTTCGAACCACCTGGCGGGTGATACTTCCGATCAGTGCCGATGAAACAGGGCCGGTTTGCGTTGCCATCGCGACCAAGCCGACTTTTTTCTGCGTCGCGAGCGCGACGATCTCATCGGGGATCGATTTCGGTTTCGTTTCTATGATCACCTCGGTCGCGATTCCCTGCCGCCTGGCCCAGCGGGCCCAGCTCTGGGCATGCTTGCGATGCCTTTCAGTCTCCTGGCTGAAATACGTATGTACCGGCAGCCAGGAGCCGCCCAAGAGATAAACCCCTGACTGAAACACCGGTTCGATCGGGCTGGGGATCGCGTGAAACAGGGTCAGCTTCGCCCTCAGCGCGCAAGCAAGAGAAACGACCTGTCTGAAAATTCCTTCGGAATATTGTCCGAAATCCGTCGGTAACAGGACGTGATCCATTCGGTAATTCTTTCGAATAAACGGCCCGGCGACGATGACGGGGACTTTGGAATTTAAAATGAGCGTCTCCGCGAAACTTCCGAGCAGAATCCGCCTGAACCCGGTGCGACCGTGGCTCGCCACCACAATCGCTTCCGCACCGGTTTTTTCAGCATAATCAGACAGCGCTCCGACCGCCTGTACCGTCGACGCGAAATTCTGAACGATAACCGTTGGCCGGATCACCTGCGGTAACTCGAAAGACTCACAGATCTCTCGAATGGCTTTTTCGGCCGCCGGGCGGTATTGCGCGACCCACGGCGAACTGAACTCGACACTCAGGTTCAACTGCGCCGGACTTAAAACATAAACCGGCTCGATCACCGCGGCCGGTTCCCGCATCAGAAAGTGCTTCAACGCATCAGCAGCATGCTTTTGCAAGGAGTTCGGCGGTTCAAATGCGTCAATTGCCCAGATGACTTTTCTGGAACCTTCCAACGTTCGTCTTGGTTTCGGCATACTGAGCAGCAAGCAGAAGATATGCCATTCGCTGAACCCTGGTGAGCGGTTTGCACGATCTTGGGTATGATATTCAAGGATCGTTGGTCAGCAGGACGTCTTCTTTCCGAAAAACTAGCGTTGCGATTCGAAAAAATCGACGGACTCTATTTCCTGCCGCGCGGCGGAATCGAAATAGCTTTACCCATAGCACAAAATTTTCGCTGCCCGATCGTTCCGGTCTTTGTCGCGAAGGTGCGTCACCCCTGGGAACCAGAGTACGCCATAGGCGCCATGGACGAAGGCGGGTCTGTTCATGTCTCTGAAAAGAACCGCCATTTCGTTCCCGCCGAGGAACTCGAATTCTCCATTGCCCAGGCGGCGCGAAACGTCGAAAACCAGAAGCGGGTTTATGCCGGTCTCAGCCCCGTACTCCCCGAAGAGGGAACTTTCATTCTCGTGGACGACGGCCTCGCTACAGGCGAGAGCTGCAAAGCTGCTCTTAAATTTCTTCGAGCGCGGCATCCCGCCGGCACGGGTACGCTCGGGCTCGGAGTGCCCTGCGCGAGCACTTCCGGCATTTCGAACGTCCGCCGGGAATGTGATGCCATTATCACGGTCGACACTCCAGACCCCGACTTCATGGCGGTCGGAAATTATTATGAAAATTTTCGACAGGTCGAACAGGACACTGTTGTAAGGATTCTGCATGATTACAACGAACCCTTTATACGACGCGTCCTGAAGCCCGCTCAAAGTTTGTAAAGAAAACAGCCAAAAAAGTCGATTAATGGATGAGATGAGTCGACGAACTTCAAACCGAATTTCGACCTATTGCGTCAAACTCAGCGTCGCGGCTTGCGCCGCCTTGTTTGCGGTTTGCAGTTCAGCAGCGCCTTTTGAACTTAATCCGGAAATCGAGGCACTGAGAAAATCGCTCGAACAGAAGGTCCAGGAAAACGTAAAAACCTTTCTCGGCGATGACGCCAAGGTCGTCACGAGCGTCCAAGTGATCGAGTCACAGGTCCGACCGCAGGTAAAACCGCTCATCCCGGGAGACGGCGTCGATATTCTGTATGCCCCCTCTTCGTTCGTCACTGAACAAATTCGACCCGTCGAAGCTCCTTCAAAAAACATCGTGATCGACTCAGTCGACGTCGAGATACAAGTCGGCGGAGATGTTGATGCGACGGCCCTGAACAACGCGCGAGATCTGGTCCTGAAAACCTTGAAAGGGCTCAACCCGAAAGTCACCGTCACGAAGCTTACCTTGCCGCCTAAAAAGGCGCCTATGCCAACACCCGCGCCCATGCCTTCCGCAGAGCCGGATAAGCTCTCAAAAGCTCCGGAAGTGCCGGAATGGAAAACCCTGCTCCCTCTTCTGAGCGCCGTCGCCGCCGCCTTTATCCTGACGCTCGGAATCCTGATTTTCGGACAGGCGGTAAAAGCTTCCGCGCAAACCGTCGTTCAGGGACTTTCGAGCCTATTCCTTACCAGCAAAAGCAAGGACAGCTTGGGAATTGAAGGCTCCGAGGAGAATCCGATTGTTCTCGAGCACAAGAACGGCCTCGACGGTGGGGCGAAAAAGCCGAAAGGCGGAACGCTCTTGACCGATTATTCGCGCAATGTGCAAATCATCAAGGAAGCGCTCGCGCAAAATCCACTCCTCTTCCTTCGAGCCGTGAACGACTCGGATCAGGAACTCTGGGGTATCAAGTGGCTCCTCCCCAATCTGACGGGGGACGAGCAGGAAACCGTTAAAAAATTCCTTGGTATGACCCGGGTGCGGCGGATGGCCGAAATCCCCAACGATGCCGATTTCGGTGAACAGACGGCCTGGCTCCAGGATTTTGTCGAGCGCCTCGTCCTCAATAAGATCCGGGAGCGCACACTGGTTGAACGCGCACTCGGCTCAGAAAAGACGGCGAGAATTTTTCTCATCAAGCCCGAGCACCTTTCGACGATCGGTAAGCAGCTCAATACGCCCGGCACGTGGAGAATACTGAGCGAATTCCTCCCTCGCGAGAACTTCGATAAGCTCATCAAGGAAATGCCACAATCCGAACTGCAGAACCTGATCGACGCCGCCAGGGCAGAAATCACGGTAGTCGCACAGGCCGCCGATCAGATCATCGCCGCTGCGGGTGAAGTACCCGAGGAACAACAGACCGAGGAGCGGGCGCAATTCTATAGCCAGACCCTGCTCGAGCCGATCTTGAATTCACTCGCGAGCAAGAACTTCGGAGAAGATGACGAGTTCCTGGATCGCGTTTCAGAACAGGCCCCCGAGCTTGCCGCGATGGTCAGGGAGCGCTTCTGGACTCCTCGGGATTTGACCAGCGTTGCCGATGAGGCGATTGGCCTGGTGCTCCGCACCCTTCGCAACGAGCAACGCGCGGCCTTTATTTTTGCGCTGCCCGCGCCTCATTCGGAGCGCGTGGAGTCGCTGCTTCCACAAGGAAACGTTCGAACCATTGTCACCGATCAGCTCACGCGAATGCGACAGAGAAACGACGCGAATGAGATCAAAAACGCGCTCTCAACCGCCCGCAATGTCATCGAGAGTCTGCGCAAGGATCATGCTTCAGGCAAATTCAAACTTCGTACGGCTCCCGCCCCGGTCGTCGGAGCAGCTCCGCCTGAGGTGAGTAAAGCGGCTTAACGCAGGAATTCCGTGATTTCCCTGCTCATCTCGCTCCATTGCCGAGGACCCGCCGAGCTCTCATCGATCAGAAGATGATGCCGCTTGCCGGCAAGTGCCGATTCCGCGTTACTGACATAAACGAGCTTCCATCGTGTCAGCGCGAATTTTTCGCGAATTTCCGCCACTCCGGACGAATCGACCAATTCGTCATCGGGCTCCAGAAACACGATCGTAGGCACGTTCGAACGTTCGAAGCCACTGGCTGAGAGTTCAGAGATCAAATCAAAGGTCGCGTCATAGGCGGCGATCGGCGTTCCGGGTCCTGCACGATACGCTTCCGAATTCCCGCTGGAAACAACGTAGGAGGAGCCTAAAACGCGCAACGCCCGCACCAAATGGGACCTCGCGCGAACAGAAATCGCGGGCGCGATGAGCACAACCTTTTCAAATGCGACCGGCGGCTCAAAACTCGTATTGAGCAAAGTCTCGCCGAGAAGTCCCCCGAGGGAAAATCCCACGAAAAGTAACGGTTTGCCCAGAACACGACTGCGGTTCAAACCAAGGCAGTAACCTGCGGCAGCCTCCCCGAGCCACTGCTTGGCCGAAACTTTTTTAAACTCCTCGATATCCCCGTGATGCCCTGAGAGAGCCAGCCGAAGGACTTCGTAGCCCTGCTTTCGGATGAGCTCGGCGAGCGAGTCCATTCGACTCGGTTTAAGGTTCAGTCCATGTACCAGGAGAACCACCCCGCGAGCGTCGCGAGTCGTTGGATGAAACCATTTCGATTCCTTGAGTGTCAGCCCCTCGCGCTCACAATCGAAGGGCTCGCGTCCCATCCGCGCAGCACGCGAACAGGCGAGTATCGGAATCAGAGCCACGAGCAATGAGAGCGCCCCCACAAATCTGGACATCTTTCATGATTATCATCCATCAAAGCATACGGGGCCAGAGGAACCTTGCCTCTGACCCCGCAGGAATATGCGAACAGCCGTCTGTTACCGTACTGACGGATGGAGCACGGCGCGTTTTTTGTTCAGCTTATAGAGTCGGTAATTCACCTGGTAAGTTTCGTCGGATGGCGCCCGAATGCTCTTGAACTTGAGAGCGCTCGCGGCAGGCGCGCGAACCGCGCCGTCACCGGCAAGGAGCTTCGAAGTAATCGGAGCAGGATTCAAGGCAGGACCCGCGTCAACGAAGAGCGCGATACCGCTCTGTTTCTTTTCGGTTCCCGTGAAAATTCCGGCAATGCCACGAACGCCCTCTCCGAACTCGAACATCGGGAAGACATTGACGGGAGCATCGGTCATTCCGTCAAATTCCCTGATCGGCAAGGCAGCCCCGATAAGAGCCACGTTCGGGCCATACGCGACATAAATGCGTGCCCCGGAGCCACCGACGGGAACGCCGATCACAGGCGTATTACCAAGGCCGCCCACGGGAATCGGGGTTCCGTTCGGAAGATATTTATCGACCAAATTGAGGTGCGCGACTTCGGTCAGATTGACAGCCAAGCCGAGCTCGAATCCGGTCGCATTGCCCGTCAGAACCTGCCGCACCGCGATTCGTCCATAGACCTCGCTTGGCTTTTCTGGATTGAAAATCGGAAGTTCAAAAGAGGCGAGCTGTGTCGCACCCGTATTGAACAAGCTCGCGACTTCCACGTAGGAAGCGCCATTCTGCTCAAAGGTCCGAAGCTGGACATCTTTGACCAGATTATTCTGACTGTTATTTTGACCGCACCCGCCCATAAAGAGCGCGAGCCCAGCCACCATGGTTATCGTCATCCTGCGATTCATTTTCATATACCCTCCTCGGTTTCTCGGACATCACAAACTAAACAAACGATAACACCGTTAAGAATTATTCGCAATCACGAACAGCGGCTCGTTTGTAACTATCGAGAAACACTGAGTTCGAGCGGGAACGAAAAATGAGTTCAACGAATTCACGATAGCTCGCCCGTCACGAACCCTTGGTTGACTATAATGGTCATGAATTATAAAACGGATCGTCGCCACCGGAAGAATTCCGGGCGTGGAGTTCACGTGAAAACTACTGGTCCACTTCGAATCAGAATCATCGCTCTTTTGGTTTTCGTTCTAGCCGCCGGCAGTTTTTCGCCGGCAAGGGCGGCAACGCAAACGAGTGCAAATGATCCGCTCAAGCACCAGCGAGACATGGTCGAAGTATCAAACGGAAGAGGGTTTGTAGGACAAGGAAGCGACGTTCTCGGGCGCGGCCCACATCGGATGCGCACCACGAACTGGGTTGATTTGAAATTCCGCCCCGTCCCCAATTACGGGTGGCAGGCAATCGGAATCCAAGTGGGCGCACATCAGAGCGACGATCTCACCAAGAACTTGCTATGCAAAAAGGCGCCGTCCATCGCCGGCAGAGTTTACTGCAGTACCGCTGAATCCGAGTACCACGCCGGACCTCATTTCCTGGCCTTATACGGCGGCATAAACGCCGAGATCATTGAACTCGCGGTCGGCGAGCCGCGCCCGTTCCGGCTTCATATGGGGACCGGTGCCACTCGCGTCCAGTCGATCACCTTCAGGTCGAGCGTACTCCCCTATTCCTCCCTGGAAGTCAGCTACAGATTACGAGAAGAGCTCCAAGCGAAGGCTGGAATTTTTGTCGGACTGATCAAAGACACGGATGAGCTTGGGGTCGCCGCACCCGCGGTTTCCGTCGAGTATCGATTTTAGTCCTCGATCTGAGCGCTCTGCTCCTGCTCTGCCGGCTGATCCTCTTGAGGCGCCTGCCCCGGAGCCGCTGGCGATTCCTGAACACTCTCAGCCGTGCCGGGACAAGGCGGGCAGTGGCATTCACAAATCAGTTGGTTGGGCTGTGCACCCGCTTGCTGCTCCATGTTTTGCGCGGCCTGATCCTGAAACCCGAAACCCACGGCCGGCCCGGGCGAACTCTGAGCGCGGACGGCGCTCTCAACCGCATCGCTGAGCGAATACGACCGAACCACTCCTGTCTGGTCTGGGACGACGACGAAAGTACCCTCGGGTCCGGTATAAAGAACTCCGCCCTGACCATAGGCAATCGGTCCCTGCGGGGCTTGAGTGACTCCGGGCGCCTGCCCGGAGTCCTGTGAGAAAACACCACTGGGCCACGCCAAAAAAATAAAGAACAAAAGACCGCTGAATACCCGCACTCGCTTACCCCGCTTTTCTTTTCTGCTCACCGCCGCGCGGATTCTGAGCCCTTTCAGGACCGGCATCTTTGTAATATGGCAAAGCAAGCAGCTCTTGCTTTCGCTGCTTCATTTCGTCAAAAAGCTCCCGGGATTTCGCGGGATGAAGGCTTCGTTCGGCGAAACCCAGGATATCATGCTCCTCGTCGTCGAAATGGACGAGCACGTTGCTGCGCAACTCCCGCATTTTCTGCTGCATATACTCTGAATCCGGGGAGATCTCTTTTACGCTCTCGATGCCATCCCGCATCTCACGATGCGCGTCGAGCAGATCAACGATTCGACCGCGCACGCCCTCGTCGGCAACACTCATGAGAGCCGGGTACAAAATTTCCCGGTCCAGCCGGTCGTGAATTTCAAGCTCCATCCAGAGCTGCCTGAGGAGGCCAGGCTTCATCTCGTGCGCGCGATCCTCGAGTACCTGAATTTGCCGAAAGAGCCCGCGGATCACTTTGTGATCATCACGGAGAAATTGAGCGACGCTCGCCTGCTGTTCCATGTAAGGTGAAACTGCAAGGATTCGGCCATCAGCGCTCCGATGGTTTGAGCCTTCCCTCCGCGATCATCCGTCGAACGAGTTCGACCAAGGCCTTCTGGGCCGCCTGGACATCCGACAGCTTTCTTAGCCCGCTCGATTCCATTTCCTCCCGGAGGAGTTCGCCCGTGCGCTCAGGAATGTTTTTGAAAACGAGCGCCTTGAACCCAGCCGAAGCGGTGCGCAAAGCGAGCGCCAGGTTTTCGCACCTCACCTCATGCAGCAACACCTGGAGGCTGCGATCATCCAACCGCGCAATATCCTCGAAAGTGAACATGCGATCCTGAATCGCTTCGGCGGTCGCTGGGTCCCGGTTGGCAAGCTCCGAAAGCAGTTTGTCGCGATGGGCGGGATCCAGCTGGTTCAGCAGCTCAGCGGCCGCCTTCAATCCGTCATAATTCTTACGGTCCTTCGGTCGGGTCATTTCAACATTATAACACTGAAAAGGCTGGCCCGAAAAGCGGGCATCCAGTCAAACGCATTGACGATGCTCGGGCGAAAAAGGCAAACTCGCATTTCTTCGCTCTATATGGGCAAGAAAGGAGGTGGTGGGATGGCCAGTTATTGTACCAGTCCCACGGCGGAGGTGAAGCTAAGTTAACCTCCGCCGTGGTTCACAGTGGCGGGAGCGGAGAAATCCGCTCCCGTTTTTATGCGGCGGTCTCGCCGCCAGCCTCGCGTCCCGGCAGGCGTCGACCTTCGCGCGGGATGGTGAAGAAGAATGTGGATCCGCGATTCACCTGGCTTTCAACCCAGATTCTCCCGCCATTCGCCTCAACGATACCCTTGGCGATCGCGAGCCCCAGCCCGGCACCGGTCGAACGTGGCTTGTTGGCCTGCCAATTTCGATCGAAAATATGACGAAGCTCCTCTTCCTGAATTCCAGGTCCCGTATCCCGAACGGATACCAGGACTTCGTTTTCCTGCTGCGAAAGAGCCACGACGACGCTCCCCCGTTCCGCACTGAATCGGACAGCGTTGCTCATCAAATTGAACAGAACCCTGAAAAATTGCTCCCGGTCGCAATCTACCGAAATTGCGTACGCGGGCACGTCACGCTCCACTCGAACGTTTTTCTGATCCGCCAGGCTCTTAAAAGATTCAATGACCTCACCGATCACACCCGCGGCGTCAAAGGGCCTCTGTTCTTCTTTCGCTCCTTTTGACTCGAGCTTCGCCCATTCCAGTAAGCCTTCAATCACCTGATTCATTCGATTCACGGAATTTCGGATGCTGTCAGCCAACACCCCGGGCGAAACCCCTTTCTGCAGCAGTCCCGCACTCATCATGATGGAGGAGAGAGGATTTCTGAGATCGTGAGAAACCACCGCAAGCACATCCTCACGAAGACGAACCGTTCTCTTCAGACTCTCTTCGACAAGCTGCGCTTTTTGCTCGGCGTCCCTGATCCTTTCGATTTGAATCGTGAGCCCACGAATAAGGGTGACGGACCCGCGGCGAACTGATCGAAAGGTACTCTGACACCAATGGGTCGCCCTGTCGGCGTCGACCACCCGATGTTCAAGGCTGACGGGAAGGGAACTCGCAAGCACGCTTCTCATCGCGCTTTGAAACTGGGTACGATCGTCCGTGTGAACGTGCTTCAGCAGAAATCCAGGTTCCTCGATCCACTTCCGAATCGGAAATTTGAGAAGACCCTCCGCCCCTCGACTGATAAAGGTGCACTGGAGAGTTTTGGCGTCGATTTCCCAAATCATGACCTGTTCAATCCAGTCAGCGAGGTCTTGCAGCCGCGACTGCGAGTTGCGCATCTCAGCCGAAGCATCAAGAAGACGCCCGTCAAGCCAGAGTGCTCCGGCGGCTCCAAAAATGAAAACCGCAAGCGCGAATTCCCGCCCCATTCCCGCGATCGCGCCGGCACCCGGAGCGTATAAGAAGTCAATCCCCAGCACTCCCAGGGCCAGCGCCAATAATCCTGGGCCGCGCCCCCCCAGCAACCCGGACAAGACGATGGCACCCAGGGGAATCAAAAGATACGGACCCTGCTGAAAGCGCATGAGAAAGGCATTCACCCCGTGCGCAAGTCCTATGAGAAGGAGCGCGAGACCGTAGCGGGTTCTTCCGGACCGTTGATTCAACCGGTCGAAAAGCACTAAGAATTGATTTCCGCGCGATGCTCCAGACACTTAAGTCGCGAACTGCAAATCACAAACCAGACCCAGCGATCTCAGTGACAAAGTGGCTCTCGCGCATGACCCGAACCTCGAGGGCCTTCGATGGAGCGCCAAAAACTTGAATGTTTTCAATCTAAAACTCTGGTACGGAGCTTGCTCTGTCGCCCTGCAGATTTTCTTTTCTCATAGTTTCGGGGGCACTTCGCACCTGAACTTAGCTTTCCTTTGGGGGATATGAATGTATCGAAAAATTTCCTGGTGTCTGTTACCGGTCCTCCTGCTCTCTTTTGTAAGCCCAACGGCATACATGGGAAGCGCAGGACAACAGTTTCAATCGAATGCTTACGCCGCGGACGCTGAAACCACGGACGCGATCAAAATTGAATTCGATGAACGCTCAACGAAACAAACCTACGGAGTCTATTCCGAAAACGAAGTCGCGTTATCGGGGGACATCGCGGAGCACCCCGTCCGATGGGAGGTGGTTGGCGCAAACCTCCCTCCCGGCTTTGATCTCGAAGACACCACAAATCCGCGGGCACTCATTTTCGGGTCACCCCAATTCCAAGGACAGTGGTGCTTCGTGCTTTCCGCGATTCTAGACTCGGGCTTCACTGCGACAAAACAGATCTGTTTCGTCTCCGAAGATAATCCGCAGCAGCAATATCCGAAATTCCAAAGCGACCGGTTTTTGAAGCCCGCCGTGAAAAGCCGGTTCTTCCAAGAAAAAGTGGCAATCGACCGGAATAGCGCGCGCGCAATCAAGGGAAAGCTTTACGACGGAGAAATTCCCGAAGGGCTTTCGGTCGAAGCTCACGACGCCAGTTTTGAATTCCTGATCAAGGGCCGATTCGAAATCCCGGGAGCGTATCCCTTCGTGCTGCAAATCGAGAACGAACTGGGAATAACCACTTATAAGCAGTTTCAGCTCACCGTAATCGAGGAAGAAACCTCCGGCGGAACGCAGTGCCCGGCCGGATACTACTTCGACCCGAGCCTCGGTTATTGCGTGCAAAACCAGCTCAGCAATTGTCCGGAAGGAACTTACTACGAACCCGACGTCAACCAATGCATACAATTCCCGACTCCACCACCTACCGTCACCTGCGCGCCGGGATATTATTTCGACCACTTCCTGTCCCGTTGTGTCGCCGTCGGACATCCGCGTTGTCCCCTCAATTACGAATGGGATAATTATTACAACCGTTGTGTCCGGCTGCCATACTCCTGCCCAATCGGGTACAACTACGATTGGATCACCAAAGAATGCGTTTACGTATGGCACCAAAGCTGCCCCGCCGGTTCCCATTACGACAGATACCTGGATCGGTGCGTCGCTAACCACGGCTGGTGTTCGATCGGATATTACTGGGATCGCTTCGAGCTTCGCTGCGTCCCCAATCACCGCTACTGCGGCGTCGGCGAATACTGGGATCCCGTTCTTGATCGTTGTACCTACCGGCACGAGCACTGCGGACCAGGATCCTACTGGGATTCGTATCAGGGCCGCTGTATAGGCAGACCTTGGGATCGACCCTGTGGTTTCGGCTCGCACTGGTCGTCCTGGGAAGGTCGATGCGTTCCGGACTATCGGCCGCAACCCGTGCCACGGCCAGTTCCCCATCCCGCGCCCCGTCCACTCCCCCCTCCTCCACGGCCGGTTCCGTATCCTCCGGGGCCACGCCCGATTCCACCGCGTCCTGTGCCGCACCCACCAGGACCACGACCAGAACCAAGACCAGTGCCGCCGAGGCCAGTGCCGCATCCACAACCTCAACCGGTGCCGCCAAGGCCGCAGCCGGTTCCGAGACCTGAGCCAAGGCCGCAGCCGGTTCCGAGACCTGAGCCGAGGCCGCAGCCGGTTCCGAGACCTGAGCCAAGGCCGCAGCCGGTTCCGAGACCTGAGCCGAGGCCGCAGCCGGTTCCGAGACCTGAGCCGAGGCCGCAGCCGGTTCCGAGACCTGAGCCGAGGCCGCAGCCGGTTCCGAGACCTGAGCCACGTCCGCAGCCGGTTCCGAGACCTGAGCCACGTCCGCAGCCGGTTCCGAGACCTGAGCCGAGGCCAGCTCCTCGGCCGCGTCCCAGGTCCGAAGTCAACTCCGTGCCTATGACCTCGCAAGGAGTTGAAGCCACAGGCAATTTCTCGCAAGAATAGACCGAGCGAGAAAAAGAACTCTCAATAAGAAAGGGCAACGGAAACCCCGTTGCCCTTTTTCTTTGAATTGACTATGAAAGTGCCTCATATGCCTTTGTACGAATACGAATGTCAGTCCTGCCATTCACATCATGAATTCATGCAGAAGTTTTCCGACGAACCGATGTCAACCTGCCCTTCTTGCCAGGGGCCGCTCAAGAAGCTGATGAGCTTGGCGTCGTTCTCACTCAAAGGATCGGGCTGGTACAGCACGGACTATAAGAAAACCGCGGCAAAGTCGGAATCGAAACATCCGCCCTGCGCGAGTTCCTGTTGTTCAGCGAAG
>MEQK01000007.1 GCA_001770175.1 Bdellovibrionales bacterium RIFOXYD1_FULL_55_31
GTTCGAACATCGATATACTTACGTCCGTTGCTCCCGCTGCAAGCTCGCGTATCAGAATCCACGACCCGTTTATAACGACGATTTCATCGAAACGGCCTACGAGGTCTACGACAGTGCAACCGAGGCGTTCCAGAAGGCGGAAAACTGGACCCCGAGGGGCCGGATCGTCCATCGGGAATATTCACATATCATTTCTGAAATAGAATCGTTCGTCGGGAAGCGCGGCAACCTTCTTGAGATTGGCTGTAATACCGGGTTTTTCTGTAAAGCGGCCGCCGACAACGGCTGGAAACCGATCGGCGTCGAGGTTTCGAAGTCAATGGCCGAACTCGCCAACAAAACCTACGGGGTCGAAACCCGTGCCGGCGACCTGGCGAAAATTCAATTCACCGAACGGTTTGACGCGATTTACTGCAGTCACGTGATCGAGCACATCCCGAACCCGCGCGCCTGGATGTCACGATTCCGCGAAGTGCTGGCCCCGGGCGGAATCGTCTGCCTTTCCGTTCCGAACATGCAGAGCATCGATCGCAAATTCAAAAGGCTGCTCAAACGTTTGAAGCTCAAGCGGGACCGTTGGGAAAAATGGCGAACGCCGGATCACCTCTTTGAACCGTGCGAACGGAGCCTCGTGCCGTTTATCGATTCCTGCGGCTTTGAAGTCCTCAGGCGATACAGCTATCCCAGTGAGTGGAACGGCCTGACCGACCTCTGGCACGAACTCTTCCACTTCAAACTGCGCTGGGGCGCGAAGTCGCGGTATTATATCCGGCCGCGCAAAAAATAATCCCCGATTTACCGTTTATCCAATTTTCGATAAATCGTTCTGGAATTGATCCCGAGAAGCTTCGCGGTCATGTTCTTGTCGCCCGAAGTGGCTTCGAGAGTTTTACGAATCAGAAGCTCTTCGATTTCCTTGAGCGACGCCCCGAGCGGAACTTCGATCGTGCCCCCCCCGGCCCCGGCAGGTGAACCGGCGCCGGGCTTCGCGCCTGCTTCGGCTCGCGACTCGCCTTCCGCGTTCGGCCCGGCACCCGCGGTCGCCTGTCCAGCGAGGGCAAGAAGATGCGCGGGCAATTCGTCAACCGTGATCTCAGAACCTTTCGCGAAAACGACGGCTCGCTCGACGACATTCGACAACTCCCGAACGTTTCCGGGCCACTGGTGGCTCAAAAGCACTTTCAACGCGTCCTTCGAAATCGAGGTGGTGGGCTTCCCGTGCCGCGCGCTCGCGACGTTCAGAAAGTGTCGCGCGAGCTCCGGCACGTCTTCGATCCGCGCGCGGAGTTCAGGAACTTCGATACCGATCACTTCGAGCCGGTATAAAAGGTCCTGCCGGAAGGTCCCGGCCCGCACGCTTTCCTTCAGGTTACGGTGGGTCGCCGCGATCACGCGCACGTCCACTTTACGCGATACGGTCGCGCCCAGGCGGCGAACTTCACCTTCTTGCAACGTTCGCAAAAGCTTCGACTGAAGGGCAAACGGCATGTCCCCGATCTCGTCGAGAAGGAGGGTGCCGCCGTGAGCCGCTTCAAAAAGACCTTCTTTCGAACCGGTGGCGCCGGTGAAAGCGCCCTTTTCGAAACCGAAGAGTTCGGACTCGATGAGCTGTTCCGGAACCGCGCCGCAATTCAGCGCTATGAAACGCGCCCCCGCCCTCGGGCTCATCTGATGAATACAATGCGCGACCAGCTCCTTGCCAGTGCCGCTCTCGCCGGTTAGAAGGATCGTCGCGGCCGTCGGGGCCACCTGCCGGATCGTGTCCTTGAGCTCCCTCATCGCGGCGGAATGGCCGATCAGCTTGGCCTCCGGACTGCTCGCCGTTTCAACGCCGGTCTCGGCTTTAACCCGGAGCTCGCCATCTGCCGCGCCTGCCGCTTTCGCGCGCTTGAGGACGGCCTCCACGGACGAAAGGAGCGCCTGGCGCTTGAACGGTTTCGTGAGAAAATCGACGGCTCCGAGCTTCATCGCCCAAACCGCGTCCTCGACGCGGCCGAAGGCAGTCATCAGAATCACGGGGGTCGTCTCACCGCAAAGCGAAAGCGCGCGGAGAAACTCAAGTCCCCCGAGTCTCGGCATGCGCACGTCGGTCACGACAAGATCGAATTTCTGCAACCGGCCGCTAGCGGATGGCCGGATCTGTTCCAATGCGGCTTGGCCGTCAACGGCCGTAACCACTTCGTACCCGGAAAGCTCCAGGATTTTGCGTGTCGACTCGAGTGCCTGTGGATCATCGTCCACGAGAAGAATTCTAGGCATTCACGAACTCCTTTTGCGGCGAGGCGGGCTCGCCGGCTTCCAGCACGAAGTCAGTTGTTTCTCGCGCGATTTGCGGGAGCAGGATTTCAAAGCAAGTGCCCTCTCCCGGGGCTCGATCGGCGCACGTGATCGAACCACCATGATCCTCGATCACCTTATGCGCGAATGACAATCCAAGACCGGTTCCCTGAGGCCTCGTCGTAACGAAAGGGGTAAAGAGCCTTTCGCGGACCTCGGGTGCGATACCCGGGCCATTATCCTCGACCCGTAACCAAACGCGACCCGATTCCGCATTACCCATGGAACATTGGATTGCCCGGCCGTTTCTCGCGGGGTCGTCGACCGAAACGCTTTCGAGCGCCTGCAGCGCGTTTCTGAAAAGATTTCCGAGAACCTGTTCCAGAAGATCACGATCTCCGAAAACCAGAAGTGACGACTGCTCTTCCCGGCGCCAGTCCACCCGGACCGACTCCGCTTCACAGACCGATGCGTACGTCGCCAAAACCGATTCCAATACCTCCCCGACATCGACCGGCTTCTTTTCACCGGCCGAAAGTCTCGACAGCTTCAAATAATTCTGCGTGATTTTTTCAAGGCGATCCACCGAGCCGAGAATCGACTGGAGCGACTGTTTCAGCGGAATGTGTCCCAGCGCCGCGGCAAGTTCAGCCGCCATCTCGGCCTCAAGCCCGATCGAGTGGAGCGGGTTCCGCACCTCGTGAGCGACCTGCGCCGAGAGCCGGCCGACGGCCGCGAGATTCTCGGCGCGATTCAATCTCTGCTGAAGGTCCAGTTCCTCGGTAAGGTCTTCCAAAACAATGATTGCCCCGCGCGCGGCGCCGTTTTCCTGACGGAGCGGCATGACGTGTCCGCCGAAGGTCTTGGCCGAACCGCGGCCATTTTCGTCAACAGCCCCGGTCACGGAGGCTTCGACGCCGCAAGGATCGATTTTGAGCGCGGTCGACGTCCGTTCAAGAGCCGAAAACCAGGTCTTGGCTCCCCTTTCGACAAAGGGCTTGAAGCGCGGCCACTCCAGAAGTTCCGTCCCGAAGACCGTTTTCCCGCAGCCGGCCGAAAGCCATTCCGACGCGACCGGATTGCATTGGGTGATCTTTCCCGAAAGGTCGGTGACGATCAAAACGGACTCGATGCTGTTCAAGACATTCTCATTCAGCTCACCCATCTTTCGAAGGAGCCTGTTTTGCTCCTGGAGCTGATGTTTCTGCATCTCGACGATCTTCTCGCGCTCGAGAAGCGCGGTTGCCATTCGATGGAATTCGCGCGCGAGTTGGGTCACTTCGTCGTTTCTCGACAACGGCGCCAAGGGAACCAGCGCCTTATCTCCTTTTTGGAGCCCCCTTCTCGTGATTTCACGGGCAAGCTTGGTCAACTCGCCGAGCGGCCTGAGCGCTCGCTCTCCCAACCACAAGAAGAGCAAAGAAAGCAGAACCACGACCGCAAGCACGATCTCGAGACCGGTACGGAGTTCGGCAGCGCGCGTTTCAGCGAGCGCGAAAGTCTGCCGGAGCGACCTCTCGTACTCGGCGGTCCCCCATTGAAGCTGGCGACGCCACTCTTCGAGGCTCGCGTTCCAACGGGGATAAATTTGCGTGGCTGTCGCTTCATCGCGCCGCTCTAACGCGGCGTAAAGGTTGTTCCCTTCTTCCCGAAGCTCCTTCAAGCCGCGGTCGATATCGAGGATCCAGCCCTGCCACTTGATGCGCGCCTCTGCGCTGGCCCACGCTGAATCCGTTTTGACGAGCACGCGGATTCGTTCGACTTCACTCTCAAGAATGTCATGAATCCACTTCGGAATCGGACGGGGATGCCAGTGAGGGTCCTTCCAGTGTGAATAACCCAGGTTGCGTTCCATCTCGCGCTGGAACACGTCGCTATCGGATTGGAGCTGCGCGAACAACCGGCTCAGCGGCACAGAGACTTGATTGACGGCGTCGAGAATGCGGTTCACTTCGGTAATGCGATAGAGACTGACACCGGAGCCGAACAACGAAAGCAGCACCAGTCCGCTGACGAACGCGAGGATCCGCCGGCGAAGAGAGGGCGCTATCGTGAACCGCGGCTTGCGTTTGAACTGGCCGGCCTTAGCCATATTCTGACCCATGCGAGGTCAGCATAGCGCAGTTCGTTAGGAAATCATATAGCGGGCTTCGCCGCTTCAAGTCTGGGGAAAAGCGGCTTCGGTTCGTTCGGCAGGTACTCGGGCTCGCCCCATTTCAGATTACTGAATGCCCCTTCCGGGGGAACAGCGGCAATCCCGAGCTGCCGATGCAATTCGGGCATGGTGAACGGAAGAATCGGTTGGAGGGCGATCGAAATCCAACGCAATCCTTCGAGCAACGTGAAGAGAACCTCCCGCAGGTCTGAAAGCGACTGCGGAGTCGCTGTTTTGGCGAGCGCCCACGGCTTCATCCGATCGATATAAAGATTCAAAAGACGCGAACGCGCCATGCAAGCCGACGCATAAGCCGCCGGATCCAGCCGGTCGAGCGCGCTTTGCAGCTCGGCTGCGAGTTTTTCGAAAGACGCCCGAATATCTTCCGAATGGGTCCGGGTCACGGGTGCAACCAGCTTCTCGCCCGGGAAGTACTTTCTCGTCATGCTGATCGAGCGATTCACGAGATTTCCGAAATCGTTCGCGAGGTCCGCATTATTGCGGAGCATCAGCGACTCCATACTGAAGCTCCCGTCCTGCGAAAACTGGTTCTCCGCCAAAAGGTAATATCGGAACGGATCAGGCGAGCTCACCGCCATGACTTCATCGGGGGTGATCACATTTCCGGCACTCTTCGAGAGCCGCTCGCCTTGAAGCGTAATAAAACCGTGCGCGAAAACTTTGTCCGGCAGGGCCAAGTCAAGCGACATCAGCATCGCGGGCCAATAGACACAATGAAACCGTGAAACGTCTTTTCCGATGATATGGACCCGCGCCGGCCATCTCGAATCGAATTGCTTCGCTTTTTCGCTCCCGGGGTCCTTGAGCTTGTGCTCAAGACCGGCCGCGCTCAGATAATTGATCAAGGCGTCAAACCAGACATAAACGACGTGCTTGGGATCGAATGGCAGCGGCACCCCCCAGGTGAATGTCGAACGCGAAACCGAGAAATCCTTGAGCCCGCTCTGGACGAAATTGACGATTTCAGCCCGACGATAATCCGGCTGAATGAAGTCAGGTTTCTCTTTATAGAGCGCAAGCAATCGGTCCTGGTACTTGGAGAGCCTGAAAAAATAATTCTCCTCCGAGATCCATTTCGGCGCCTTTCCGTGTGCCGGACACAGGCCGTCTTTCAAATCCTTCTCCGTGTAAAATGCCTCACACCCCTCGCAATAATGTCCCTCGTATTTGGCCTGATAGATATCCCCCCGCTCGAAGGCCTTTTCGACAAGTTTCTGGACGACCCATTCGTGATCCGAATCGGAGGTCCGGATGAAACGGTCATAGCTGATTCCCATTTGATCGAGAACCTTGCGGATGTCCCGAGCCATTTCGTCGCAGTAAGCCTTCGGGCTCTGGCCTCGGGCTTCGGCCGCTCGCTGAACTTTGATCGCGTGCTCGTCCATTCCGGTGGCAAAAAAAGTCGGACGGCCAAAAATTTTGAGTCCTCGATTGAGCCAGTCGGCGCCCAGGCACTCCCATGCCCAGCCGACGTGAATCCGCGAATTCGGGTAAACGATTGCCGTAGTAATATACTCTGTCTTCATTGTCTTTTATAACCCCTGGGATAACCCCTCGTAACTGCCTGTAACCTGGGCGGCCGCCTGAAAACTCTTCTCCGGAGTTACCCTCAAGACTCTCGCCCCGCAAGACGATAAATCATAATAGAGGAGCCTTCGTGCCAGCAACTCTTCCAAATAAGAAACTCGGTCGCATAGCGATGATCCTCGATGACCGGATCTCGCGTGAAAAAGGCGCCCTCCTTACGCGCGCAGTTAATTCATTGCGTCAATTCGCCGAAGTTCAGCTCCTGGCCGCGAGCACCAGTGAAGACGCGCTCCTGAAAAAGCTCGAAGCTGAACCGTTCCAACTCATCCTCGCCCCCTGGTATCGCTATCTCGCCTGGACTCGCGTCGAAGCCTTCTACGGACTGACACGGACGAGCGGGCCAACTTTCGCGGGATATCATTGCGAACCACTGGCTCCGTATGAAATCGGGGGCCAAGCCGATCACTTGCGAGCCATTCTCCTCGATTTCGGCCACATTAGCTCGCATGAGATCCAAATGCTCATTCGATCGCTCATCCAGGACAGCCGCCGGGCCGGCCTTCAACCCCTTCTTCGTGCCGGAACACCGATTTACTGCGAACACTGGTATTCGGGGCGGGGACTTGGAAGCCGAATCGATTCGATTCTGGGCCTTTCGGAAATTGCCAATTCCGATTGGAAAAAGCGATCGAACGCTCTCAGAATCTGTATCTCCGCGCTCTGGAGCCTGATCTACGAAGAGGGCCCCGGCAAAGCCGAGTTGAACGCAATCAGCAAAGCCCCTCGCGCGGGCTTTCAGCTCGGTGTCGACGCCGGATGCTTAGCTCTCCGCCTTTCCTACTGCATGCCGCAATGGTCTCCCAAAGATACTCTCGGCGTCTTCTGGCCCGACGTGACCCGGCCGTCAGCTCCATCACAACTGCTGCTCAAATTCGCTGATTTCGTGCGAGTACACACGATTCCCGATGTTTCGGTGATCGAGGTCGTGGTTGGCTTCCTGAATTCAAGCCCCTCGGAGCGTGCTCACGGGAACATCCATAGCCTCTGGGTCGAGCCGATCACGGCAAATCTCATGATCGAAGGACCGTTTGATATGCCGGGCGCGACGGCGCCTCACCTGAAGCTGTTACCTGTCCCAGAATTACCGACCAGCCGGGCGCGCGCCGAGGAACCGAGTGAGGCAGCGGAACGCGCGAAGGACCGCTACGTCGCCGATGCGGCCGTCACCATTCGGGAGCTCAAGGCCGCCCTGGCGGACAAAGATCGCATGATCCGGGAGCTGCGATCCGGAGGAGTCGGAACCGCCCCTCCTTTGCCGCCGCCTGATGCCGAAAGTCTCCTGGAAGCGTTTCAGGAACGTTACTTTGAAGCCCGTTATCAGATCCGGGAATTCGAGGTCCAAATCGCCGAACTCGAGGCGCGCGGAGCCACGGCCCAGGACATCGAAGCGCTCAAAAAGAAGATGGAATATCTCGCCTCGCGCGAGAACAACTGGATCCGAAAAATCGCGAAGACCATCGAAGCGTACCGGAAAGCCCGGCCCAAACCCGCTCCGTCATCACAACAACAAAGCTGAGGCGCCGTTAGGGAAACGCTTTTTTCAATTTTTCCATGAAAAGGGGCGAGAATCGGCTCGGATTTTGGAGCTCCTGCCGGATGATCTCGCGCCGCACGTCCTCGCGGTCCACACGCGCCTTGCCCATCGCAATCACGGTCTTCTGGTCGAAAAGCCTGCAAAAATGAACGAGCTGCGCGCCTTCGGATATCCGCCTCGCCGGCAGTTTGCGGGGAAAGCCCGTCTCATCGGCTCGCTCGTGTGTCGAAATCAGGAGTTCCCGCAGTTTTTCGTCAACCGGGAGTTTGCGGCCGAGGACAATGTCCAGGCTCTTTTGGGGATAAAGTTCGTAAATCCGCCTTTGCTCAGGCGAAAGTTGATCGAGCTCCTGCGCGCGGAGCTTCACGGAAATATCGGGCGGAAGAAGAAGAAGGCCCAGCTCCGAAAGCAGGGCCGCGATCATGATGTCGCTGATCCCAGCGATATCAATCTGCAACCCGAAAAGCGCCGCATAGGCCGCAACGGCCGGCGCGCGCTCCGTGGAACCGAATTCACCGATCGTGGAATTGTTCACGATCTCCCAGGCGTTCCCGAATTCACCCAGCGTGATCATGAGCTCGGACCCGAGATCGCGGCATCTTTTGAGCAGCGATTCCCCTTCTTTGAACGAGGCGTACTCGCTCTGATCAGTCAAAAGAAGAACAAGCTGGGCATAACTCGAATAAAGAGCGAGAAACTGGCTCCGGCAACGACGCGCAAGTCCACGAGCGGAACGGTCAGGGTTTGAATTCGTATAGAGATTGAATTTTTCAGCCGACATTTTCTTGATGTAGAGTTCCCCGACCTCGGTAGCTTTTGAAATTTTTTCCTGATTGAGCGTGTCGCCTTCAAACGCGAATTTGAGAAACTTCTGCCGGATCGGCAAAAGATGGTAGATGTCGAACGGAATGGCCTGCCCCGGCATCAGATCCGCCGTTTTGATCGGAAGGTAATCCGCCTTCACCACCTGGGTACACGCATATTCGAGTTTACTTGTTTGATGAAGCTCTTCCGCAAGAAGGATCAGATGAGCGCCCGATTTTTTAACGAAGGCCGCCACTTCCCTGCCCAGCCGATCGGGAACCACGCAAATGATGAAGCTGTCGCGACACTTGTATCTGACGACTTGCGCCGCTTCCGCGGCTCCTTCCTGACTCGCGTTTGAAACATACGCCACGACCACACGCGGGATTTCCTGCCCCTCAAGGAACTGGTCGAGAGTTCGCCATTCTTTCAGGCGATATTCGAATTGCTCGCCGACTGCCCTGCACCGGGCGATGGCCGCGTCGCTGTCCGTGATGATCCCGAGATCAACATGATCTGTCATAAGTTGTTCAATCGTTCCTGCGAGGTTAGGTCGCCCTTGGGCGATGGATTCACTCATTAGTTTACACACCGCTCATCGAGATGAAAACTCCAGAGCAGCCCCCAGCTGCCCCTCGCGGCGCGCTGGTCCTTGTCTTTCATGACTGCCAAAGCTAAACCATGAGAATGGACGCGGAAATCCTGAGGCCGTCCTGGCAACGCTGGGCGATAATCTCATTCCTGACTCTTTTGCTGCATCTGATGGTCTTTCTGGCTCGCGTTCAGTGGCAGACTTCATCGGCACTTCCACGCATCGAAGTTCAACAAATGGATCCCGAAAAGCTCAAAGCCATTCGAAAACAATGGAAAACACCCAAGGGACTCCTTCTGAATCGCGACAAAACGAAGCCAAACGAAAAGGAAGCCCCTCCCGACGCACGGTACATGTCAGATCGGAATATCCGTGTGGAAAAGGAACAACGCGCTCGTAACACGGAGGTCATCCCTCGTGCCGGAAGTCCTGCAACACCCAAAGCAGCCCCCCCAAAAACAGCAACGCCCAAAAATCGCCCCCTTCGTCTCCGGGAAATCGGAGTTCCGTTCAGATTAACGCCACAACCGCCGGAACAACGGCATTCCACTCAGTCGGATCGCCAGGCCCAGCAACGGTCGCAAACTCAGGGAGGCGACCAATCTATCGATGAAAAAAAGCTGCCCGAAGGGAGCCAAAACCTCCTGAACGCGCAGGAATCGATCTATTACTCGTTTTACGCCCGAATTCATGAAGCGATTGGGCCGATCTGGGAAAGCCAAACTCGCGAAGTCATGGGACATCGCCACCTCAGTCCAGGAGAATACGCGACCATCGTCGATGTTATCCTCAATCGGAACGGCGAGATCTCTGAAATCCGGCATCTGCAAAGCTCGGGAATTCCTGAACTGGATCGCGTGGTCGACAGTTCCTGGTACCGGGTTAAACGTTTTCCAAATCCTCCGACAAAACTCCTCGATAAAGACGGACAAGTCCACCTGCTCTATACGTTCCGAGTGGACGTCGGAGAAGGTTCCCTTTTCCAGTACCTCCCACCTGAACGGCTCTATTAGCCGAGGTTCGCGGCACTAGTTCCAAATTGGAACCAAAACCCCGGTCTACTTCATGATTGGAACCATCGTATCGAGACACGCTCGTACGGGATCTCTCGAGGAAAGTAAGAGAGTTTCTTCTCAAGGTCTTAAAAAGACTTCACTTCCAAGCGCATTCGAATGATCGAAGGGATTCGCTCCGCGAGTGGCATGCCGGTTGCTAAAGCTACCGCCCGTACGGCTGCTTTCACCACCGAAATGAATCTAATTCCTGAATAAGGAACATTCCCCTCCATCAAGATTCATTTCACAGGGTGATGAAAGCAGCCTTTCGTATTTTTACTTCCCGACCAGCATCAGTCCGACCAACCCGACGAGACAAACCAAGGCCACTTGCACGTCCACTCTTTGTACAAAGGACCCAAGGCTCTCAAAGAAGGTCGCATGACTCGGGTTGCAGATCAGTTTTCCACGCCTCAAGATATCGCGAAGGTGCGCGATGAACGCGTTCTCTTCGCCGGATCCCGCGAGCCGAGGCACCATCGCGTCTACCGTGAAGTAAATCTCCCGACAGCGCGTGAGAACCGTACGACAGGAACCGCAGGCCAGGACATGATTTTGAAGAAAAAGCTTTTGCGCTCCTGCCGGAATCTCGTCATCCATGAACCGCTGAGTCCAAGGCCGATTCGAATTGTATTCGGGACAATTCACGCCGTTCACTTTCGAACCGATCGGATATTTACCCTGCCCCGGGTGAGCGGTATCAGATGAAGCGAGGACCACGCGAGTATTCCAGGCCATCATTTCCAGCGCCCCGGAGTCGCGATTCAGAATCCTTGCAACCCGGGAATAGGACCACTTGGCGCCATGAAGCGCCACGAGTAAAAAGCGTTCTTCAGGCGAAAGCCGGTAAAAAGGCTGATGGATCAGATCAATATTCATTCGGCTGTTGGCCGCCATTCCTTCGCGAACAGCACGTTCGAGGAGTGCGGACGCGGCACGTTCCACGGTCTGGTCAGTGGAGAGGTCAAGCAGGGCGGCGGCACTCAAAGTTTCCGCGACCGCCTGTTCAGCGCGGCCGCGGTCGCTCCAAAAGGCGCGGCTCACCTGAACGAAGGCTTTCAGATCCTCGGTCCTGACCTCGTCATGGTCTTTTGCCATTACGTTCATCTTCCAAAATCATAAGAGACTTTGAGAGGTCGGTCGAGAACTCTGTCTAGTTTTTTGACAGCTGTCCCGCGCGTCTCGGCGGCGTTCAACTTCCGGTGGACGCCAGCCCGAGCGTTGAATTCCCACGAAAACGGCGCTCAACTCCCGATTTCCTTCTCCTTTTTTGATCTGGATTGACACACTGGGTCATTCTGGCCCTACCCTTGCACTCACACAAATCATGGAACTTACGGAACTGAAGAAACTCACTGTGGCGATTTGGGGAGCGACGGCATTGATGCTTCAAACAGGCTGCGCACCACGCTTCACCCAAGAGATCAAGCCTCAGGGACGTAACGCCAGCCTTTACGATGAAAGCGCGACAGATATGTACGACGCCGGGACGAGCACTGGCGAAAATTCCGGGAGCAGCACCGGAGTGCCACCCATCGTAACGAGAGTGGGAGGAGTCGGCTATTCAAGCACGACCTTCACTGTCCAGGTGAATAAAGTGCTCAAAGTCAAATTCACGCCCGGCATTCAGGACGAAGCAGCACCTCAGTCAAATTATGTTTACCACTACTCAAAATTGGGCATCTTCGTTTCAATCGAAGGCCGCACTCGACAAGCCACCGAGATGCTCAGCAACGGTCTTTTCGATCAGAAGCCCGAAACCAGCCGAATCATCGATCTTTCAACGAGCTTCTCGCGTACCTGTGGAGGAGATGAGGATTGCAGACAGAACGTCACAATCACGATCGATCAGCCGAACAATGATTTCTGGTGCCTGAACGCGTATGCAAACTGCCCTTGGTCCCATGTTCCCGATGGACACCCCTGGCACGGCACTTTGACCATTCAAACCGATGATACCGACGCCAT
>MEQK01000008.1 GCA_001770175.1 Bdellovibrionales bacterium RIFOXYD1_FULL_55_31
CCTGACACAACTCCTCAATACGGGAGACCTCAACGTTTCGTCCAGCACGGTACTTGACCACTCGCATGTCTTCAGATTCATACGAAGAGATCAGTGCTTAGCCGTGGCCTCGCCGGTACCATCGCCGACTCCGTCGGTATCACCGTCACCAGGTCCTTCCGTGTCGCCGTCTCCGGGCCCTTCAGTATCCCCGTCGCCAGAACCAACGGGTTCTCCATCTCCCGAACCGACTGGCTCGCCATCACCCGGGACCCCGTAACCTGATCCCGTTTTCAACGGTACTTACTGGGCCGATTCGACGAAACGAATCGGCCCGAGTCTTTTGTGATTCCTTACCGGAAATCCCGCGATGGAGCCCTTAAGCGCGTTTCGTCCGGATCGAACTCAGGAAAAAGCGGTTTCACGTTCTGAACAACGACGGTAACCGCACCACGATCACGTTGAACTTTCCCCGTAACGACGATGAAGAGGGTGTTAGAAAATACATCGCGATGTTTTTCATAAACATTTTCATGAAGCAGCAAATCAACAAATCCTTCTTCATCCTCGAGCGTCGCGAAGACCGAACCCATTGCTGTCGAAGGACGCTGCCGCGCTATGACAAGTCCCGCTAAGCGGGCAGTCTGACCGCCAACTGCCCGCTTCACGGCCCCTGTGGTGGTGGGAGGAACTTTTCTACCCGCCATTTTGCGCAAAGCTCCCATCGGGTGTCCGCGAACGGACAACCCATATGAATCATAGTCTGCTTGAACCGCCTCAAAGGCCGAAAGCGGCTTAAATCGAAAATCGGTCTCGCCGTTGTAAGCCTCGGAAGACGCGCAGCTCGATACGCCGATCGAATCGAAAAGATCGAGTTGCGAAGAAGCTTTAGCGACCCGACTTAAATACCGGTGCGCCAGAACTTGCCAGAGTGCCGTTCGCTGATCGCAACCGAATTGAGAAAACGCATCCCCCAAAGCAAGCGTATTCAAGGCCCGAAACGATAATTCAGACCGGAGTATAAAATCCGTGGAACTGCTGAAGGGACGGCGCGATCGTTCCTCCAGAATGCGTGTCACTTCAGCATCGCAGAGTCCGCGGACAACCCGAAATCCTATACGTAATGCACCGCCCTCAAGAGTGCAGTCCCGTTTGGAATAATTCGGATCAACAGGCAAGACGTTGACTCCATGTCGTTTCACGTCCTCGATGATCGTATGAGAGGAATAGAAACCCATCGGCTGCGAGTTCAAAAGTGCGCACGCGAATTCCGCGGGATAATGGCATTTCAAATAGGCGGAAGCATAAGCCAGCAAGGCAAAAGAAGCGGCATGCGATTCTGGAAATCCGTATTCCGCGAAACCTTTGATCTGTTTGAATACGCGTTCGACGAAATCCAGCGGAAGGCCATTCGCGAGGAGTCCTGCCATGAGTTTACGGCCCATCTTCTCGATCGTGCCGTTCGAGCGCCATGCCCCAATGGCACGGCGAAGCTGGTCAGCTTCGCCCGGAGTGAAGCCAGCCATCACGATCGCCATTTTCATGACCTGCTCCTGGAACAACGGAACACCAAGCGTGCGCCCGAGAATCGGTTCGAGCCTGGGGTCCGGGCTTGCACTCGACTCCAGGCCGCGCCGCCGTTTTAAATACGGATGAACCATTTGTCCGACGATCGGGCCGGGTCGAACGAGTGCGACCTCGATCACGAGATCGTAAAAGCATTTGGGTAAAAGTCGATGAAGCATGTTCATCTGTGCGCGAGACTCAATCTGAAAAACTCCGACCGTATCTGCTTTTTGAAGCATCAAGTACGTCTTCGGGTCTTCGGCCGGAATCGTCGCGATCGTGAGATTTTCCCTGGCTCGAACAAGTTCAAAGGTTTTCGCGAGAGCGCTCAACATCCCGAGCGCGAGAATATCGACTTTCAGGAGCCCAATCGTGGCAAGGTCTTCCTTGTCCCATTGAACGATCGTCCTTCCTTCCATGCGCGCGGGCTCGATCGGTACAGTTTCAATAATGGGATCGGCCGAAAGAGTGAATCCTCCCGAGTGAATCGAAAGATGCCGAGGAAAACCGCGAATCTGTTCCATAAGCGGCTCAACAAGCGCGTGAGTTTCTCCGAGCGCTTTCTCAACATCCCGTCGCGCCGACCGGCTGCGATACGTGATCACGGCCGCAACCATTCCAGCGCGGTCACGACCGTATTTTTCATAAATATGCTGGATCACCTCCTCGCGACGCTCGTGCTCGAAATCGACGTCGATATCGGGTGGCTCACCTCGTTCAGCCGAGATAAACCTCTCAAACAAAAGATTCATCCGGACCGGATCGATCGCCGTGATTTCGAGACAATAGCAAACAGCCGAGTTCGCGGCCGATCCGCGTCCCTGACAAAGAATATTTCTCGAACGGGCGAATTCCACGATTTCCCAGATCGTCAGGAAGTAATCCGCGAAATGAAGCTCATCAATGAGCTTGAGCTCATGCTTCAGCTGACGGCTGACGTCCTCGGGGGTACCGTTCGGATATCTCTTCCTGCTCCCTTCGCGAACAAGCTTTTCGAGATAGCTTTGTGCCGTTTCACCTGCCGGGATCCACTCCGATGGATATCGATACCTGAGTTCGCTCGGCGAAAACGTGCATTGCTCGGCGATTTTGAGGGTGTTCTCAATCGCTTCGGGCAAGTCCCTGAATAGTTCAGACATCTGGGCCGGTGATTTGAGATACCTTTCCGCATTCGGAAAAGCTTTCAGCCCCACCTCCCCCAGGGACTTGCCTTCTCGAATCGAGACCAGGACATCCTGAAGCGGTTGCCGCTCAGGCAGGTGATAATGAACGTCATTCGTCGCAACCAAAGGCAGCCCGAACTTGCGGCTTAAGAACAGCGCTCTTTCCAGACGATGCTCATCCCGTCCGTCCAAGAATCTCGAAACGGGAACATAGAGCCGCTCCTTGAATAGGCCGTGAAGCGCACCGTAGTAGCCCTCCGAATCGCGCTCTCCGACCTCCGGAATCGCGATCAAACCTGCGCCACCCGGGCGGGTCATGAGTTCAAGAAAGCCCTCCCATTCCAAAGCAGCCTCACCTTTGGGACGCCCCTCGTGACTTGCCGTAATAAGCCGGCACAGAAGACCATAAGCGCGGCGGTCCGTGGCCAAAAGATTGAGAAACCTGAAACATTCCCCTTCGACGAGCGTGAGTTCAGCTCCGACAATAAGCTTTAACTCAGGATGCGCGCGCACCGCCTCATAAGCTTTCGGTATCCCGTACACCCCATTCCTATCCGTGATAGCGAGCGCGGAAAGTCCGAGCTTAGCAGCCTGTTCTATGAGCTCCGAAGGATGCGATGCGCCCCTGAGAAAAGAATAGTGAGTGCGACAGTGAAGCTCGGCGTAAGGCATTCGACTCCTAATCAAAATAGCCGTGTAAAAAAATTGAAGGCCGGTCGGCCCCGGGCTGAAGATCGGAATATACCCAGAGCATCTCTCCCTCAGCGGTTGCGACACGATAGTAGTCCCGCGAAAAGGAATGGCTCCACCATTCACCGCAAAGTCGTTCGGGTCCTTCCCACCGCAGCGGATGCCATTCTTTCCGAAATCGGGAATGCGCCAGAACCGAGCCACGATTTTCGATCGGCTCCGGATTGGATAAAAGACGAGTCGGCCGGCGACCCACGAAAAGACTCTCGCCGACCTCGAGCTCAAAATCATGCTCGCGAACATAGGCTCCTTCAGGAGCGTATCTTTCAACCGGGCGTGCCTTGAAAACCTGCTTGTCTCCGAGCTTTTGAACGAGCCTGCCGACAAGTGAATCGAGAACTTCGGATTCCTCCTCCTGCTTACTAAAGAAATCCCTCTGCGCTCCTCGACCGGGTGCCGTTTCGAGAACTTCAAAAATCAGCTTTTGTACCGGCGCGGGCAGGGCAGCCCGCCCCATATCAAAACCCAGATACTCCTGAACGATCGGGAGCAGGCCGACAGCGGCCCCCTGAGGAATGGGGAGCGCGATCTTCCACTCCCGTACGTGATTTTCGATTGTGGACCATTTCTCGAATTCGACCCCGACGCGCACCAAAGCAGCCCTTTCCGCACGCCCTCTCAACCGCGCCATCGCCCGATCAATCAAACCCTTGAGAACGAAACTCAGAGACTCGAGATCGAAACATTCCGTATCGGCTTCTTCTGAAATCAGCTCAGCGGGATAAAACCGGGGCCAAGGCGGTTCCGATCGGCCTTTCAATCGTGACATCAATTCAAGCCCCTTCTTGCCAAAACGCGACGCAAGCCCTCTGGAAGGGAGCGACATGAATTCACCGATCGTTCTGATCCCGAGCGTTTCAAGGGCTGTGATGATCGCTTCGATCTCCCGGCGACATTCGGGTTCGAGCGCCTGAAAGGGATCCGAGAAATCAAAAAGCGCGTGAATCGAAACGGTATGAGGAAGTTCGCCAGATCCGGGAGGGGCTTTTCCTGGACAGACTCGTGCGAGCGTGAGCGCGTGAGCGGCACTCTCAGCAACCGCGATCTGGATATTCAGACCAAAGCGTCTGGCAAGAAGCATAAGCCGCCGCCGGATTGTTTCTTCCGAAAAGAGCTTGCGACTCTTCCCGATTTCAATAAATACGGCTTCGTCAGGCCGGATCGCGACCTGAGGACTCAATTGAAGGCATGCTTCCGCGAAGGCTTCGGAAGTCTGGGGGCCCGAGGTTTTCCCGGTGAACAGCACACATGCTACTTGATACATTCGAGCCTCCTTGCAAAAAGGTCTTTCGAGATTTAACCGACTTGACGAGAACGCCTTCCTGGAGATCCCGTTCAACTTCAAGCTGAACCGCGATCGGCCAGCCGCCCTGCTTTACGAGAACCTGACTCAGCAGAATCACAGCCGCATGCGTCTTCTCGGCCGCGAGTTGCAGTCGGCGTAAAACGATTTCATCAAATCGCTGCAAAACAAGAACGACGATTTTGAAGAGCTGACTGCGCAAGATTTGATGAGCGGCCCAGATCGCCGACTTTGAATCGCGGGATTTGGGCGATTCCACGAAAAGCACCCGGTCGAGTTCAACCCCGTTCTGCGGAAAAGCACACGGATATGCCATGCCACGCCCGTCATGCATTTCTTCAATCCAAGCAATGCGAAGCTCGGGATATCCCGAAAGGAGCTTCAGAACGACTTCGGTTTTGCCGGCACCGAGAGCTCCCGCCACTTGCGTAATCGCCCCAAAGGGGAGTTCGGGTTGCGCGAGCAGCATTTTCCGCTCGCCTAGTGGATTGACCTGTGCCATACATATGTATGGTATCACCAAAATGAAAGAAAACACCAGACTCACTGGGCCACAAAACAAGATTCTGGTTTTCATCGAGAGCCAAATCGCCCTCTTTGGACGGCCGCCGACTTACCGCGATATTGCCCGAGAGTTCGGTTATGAAGCCGTGGGAACCGTACAGGACCATATCCGAGCTTTGATTCGAAAGGGCTTTTTGAAAAAAGAACCCGGGTGCGCACGCGGCATTCGCCTCACCCATCAAGCCGAATCAAACCACGTCCCCATTTTGGGCGCGGTCCCGGCAGGCCGTCCGGTTGAAGCTATTGAAGATCGGGCCGGATCACTCGCCGTGCCTGTGCGCCTCAGAGGTGAACTGTTCGCACTAAAGATTAAAGGCGAAAGCATGATTGAAGCCGGCATTCTCGACGGAGATTACGTCATCGTTCAAAAACAGAGTCATGCCGAAAACGGTGAAATCGTCATCGCCCTGATCGACGGCGAAGCAACCGTCAAGTATTTCGAAAAAAGGTCAGGACGAGTCCGCCTGCTCCCGGCAAATCCGCGGTTTTCTCCGATCGAGATTCCACCCCACGCCGAGGACGTTATCCAGGGCAAAGTCGTCTCAGTCCAAAGATTCCTGATCTGAAGACACTCCGCGGTTCAGACCTGAATTCCGGATTTACTGATCTGGAGGGCCCTAAAAGCCGCGTACTCGAGCCCCATTTTTGAGGAGAGCCCGGGCATGACACATTTCATTTCCTCACTGCCCAAGAATGAACGCCCGCGTGAACGATGCCTCAGAACCGGCCCAGACTCACTCAGTCTTCGCGAATGTCTCGCAATTCTTCTGGGGTCCGGCCCCCGGAAGGTCGGCTGCCTTGGCCTCGCGGAGGCCATTATCGCCAGACCAGGCCGGGGCCTGAACCCGCAGGACGAGGAGCGCGCGTTTTTTACGGCCATGGAATCGAGTGGATTCTCCGAGCTGAACACGATTGCCGGGATCGGCCCCGCCCGAAGGGCCAAAATCCTGGCCGCGTTCGAAATCGGGCGCCGCTATTCACTGTTCCGAGGCAAACGAAATCCGGCCAAATCCACTCACCGATCGCGGGTGGCGGATCTCGGCCGCTCAGCAATCGCTCGCATTCCAGAACATTTCCGGCAGGGCGCCCGCGAATGGCTTGGCTTCGTCGCGCTCCATCGGTCGAGTGAATTGAGCGAGCTATCCATCGTCGAACGGGGCGTCCGTACTCACGTCAATATCGATCCGGCGGAACTATTTGCCCGACTGCTCGCCTTACGCCCGCGCGGCTTTTTTCTATTTCACAATCATCCTTCTGGAGATACTACTGCCTCAATCGAGGATCAGGAATTGACTGCCCGCGTGGATCGCATCTCAAACGCTTTAGGCGTCCGCCTTCTCGGCCATGGGATCGTTTCAGCTTGGGGCGACTCCTGGGTGGAGACCTGAAAACTTATGGAACAAGACCACACAACCGCGCAGCCGGCAAAAAATGAAACAGGACGCGATCACTGCTCCCAATGCCTAAAGAGCCAGACGCTCTGTATCTGTTCCGAAATCCATCCGATCGCAACCCGAATTCATGTACTCATTCTTCAGCACCCGCAGGAACCCGACAAAAAACTCGGCAGTGCACGCCTGGCCCATCTCAGCCTTCCCAATTCCACTCTCAAGATTGGCCTGTCCTGGCGAAATCTGGAAGCCGCGTTGGGGCGGAAGGCCGTACCGGCGCAATGGGCAGTGCTCTATCTCGGAAGCGGGTTTGGGCGCAAAGAACACGCTGTTGCACCTTCTCTTCAATTCGTTTCCAAAAAAGGCCTTCCTCTCGAACCGCCAATCCCCGCGAATCAAATCACCGGCATCGTTGTACTGGACGGAACGTGGAGCCAGGCGAAAGCGCTCTGGTGGCGAAACCCCTGGTTGCTAAAACTGCGACGAGCCATACTGACCCCCGGCGAAAGATCACTCTATCGTGAGCTCAGGAAAGAACCTCGTCGCGAATGTCTTTCAACGATCGAGTCCGTAGCCGAGGCACTGGTGGCTCTCGGAGAAACCAACGAAACATCTCTCGAATTGAAAAAGTTATTCGCGAAGTTACTTGATCGGGAACGACAGCGGAAAAGCCAAAGACGTCCGGGACACTAGTGTCCTGAGTCAGTAATAACGTGATAATTGAAGAGATCATTTTGATTCGAATCAAGGAGCGAGGAGCGACGCATACTTTTGGTCTGCGAGCGACGAGCGACACAGAGTCGAATCAAAATGATCCTTCCCGAAGGGCCGGAATCTTTTGTCTTTCCGGCAATTATCACGTTATTACTGACTCAGGACACTAGCGCTTTTTGCCTTTTTGCATTTGTTGGAGCATGTCCATGGCGGCTTTAAGTTGCGCATCCGCATTTTTCCCGCCAGCTCCAGGGGCGCCGAACGGAGCTCTGCCGCCGCGTGCGCGCAATCCTTGGGTCATCTGCTGCATGCTCGCGAGCGCCTCATTCATGTTCTTTGCGCCAGGAAACGCCATTTTCAACATCTGGTCGCTCGCTTTTTTAAGCTGAAGAAAGACGACGATATTTATTGCCGTCAAGAGAAGTACCAACACCCAACTGATCACGATCCAAGTAGACATGTACGGAACTTATCTCACGAGAATCCCGGGTGCAACCGACATCTCAAAACGCGGCGCACTCTTCCGGAGGCATCGATGCCTATGGCCAAAGAAGGACAGGTGGACCCGAGTTCTCCAACATGTTCTCTTTTCCAAGACATGCGCGGCACAAAGCATCGGGAACGAGGTGCGAAATCAAATGATGACCAGGATCCCTCCAGAACGGGGCCATGGCCCAGCTCATCAACAGGAGATGGGTCTGCTCGTCAGTTTCTGGAGGCGATGCAAGCGGAAAGTCGAGGCGCAATGCCGTTTTTGCCTTGGGTACCTTTACCCAAAACAATTCATCCGCCTCGATGTCCAGGCGCGAACTGTAACAACTCATCACGCCTTCTTCATTGCTCTGAAAAAATATCTCACGTGGAACCGGAATATTCGCCAAAGCCGTTCGAAGGCAGTCGGGCTTCATCTCAGGATTCTCATCCAGCACAAGAAATGGCGCGGGGTCTCTCTTCAACCGGTAAAGAACAACCAGATCAGACTTAAGAGTCCCGAGACATCTCCTTAGCGAAATCAAATCAATTTCCTTAAAAAGACTCTTCATTGGCTCACAGTCAAATCGTGCTCCCGGACGAGGGTTGGTCTGATAATCAATACCCCCCGGCCCCACCGCTGGATCAGCCCCGATAAAAGGCGTCCTTCTATAATGAAGAGAATATGGAATCAGTTTTCGGATCGTGCGCCGATTAGAATCACGCTCCCGCTTTTCGGCGCTGGAACATGCGAGCACGAGAAGTCCCACGAGGAGTCCCATGAGGAGTCCCATGAGTCCAGTAACCATCGCGCCCGACGCCCGCGAAATGAGCTTAAAAGTAGAACTCCGCATTGACGCGATCATAACGTCACTTCCGCTCAAGTACAATGCCCCGCGCTGGCCGGCCATTCTGACGTCCCGGTACAGAAGCGGCATATGGATTGCACCACGCGGCCCATCGGCGCAGCGCT
>MEQK01000009.1 GCA_001770175.1 Bdellovibrionales bacterium RIFOXYD1_FULL_55_31
AAGGGAGGGTCTGTCAGCCAGAAGCCTTCGATATTAAAGAGTCGATTAACACTTTTGGCGACCTCTGAAAAGGGTTTGGGTGAAGGAAATTCTCCCCAGAACCCGTATCCCAGTCCTTTCACGATTCCGAGCGGGGCGGGCCGTTGCTCGACAGGGATGAGATCATACGCGATTTCCTCATACGGGTGCGCGGCTCTCATCGCGGCCAGAACCGGTTCCAGCAGTCCGCGCGGAAACACCGTTTCAAGGCGAATTTCCCGAGCTTTTTCAAGTATTCCAGGTTTGCCAAGAAAAGGTTGAGATTCGGAACTCCCGCGAAAGGTGCCCTCCCCCTCCGTTCCGAAGGTGCAGAAATCGTAGTTTCCAATCTGGCCCGCTCCCGCCTCACAAATCGCGGCACGCAGGGCATCAATATGCGTATTCGGAATAAATACAACAAGCTTCAATAGAGATCCCGAAGACTTATCAAAAAGTCTCCCGTCTGCTCGGACTCCAAGGCCTTTGGCGACGACGTCCACCACCTCCAGCGCGCATTGATCAAAGTTCGTATGACAAGACGCAATCGCGATTCCATTCCTGATTGCTTCAAAGACAAGTCCGCCCGTTGAGCGATCCGCGACGACTCGGGAAAGCCCCTTGCCCGCGGGGAAAATGCACGGGTGATGATTAATAATCACCTTGTATTTCTTTTTTATCGCTGTCGCGATCACGTCAGGAGTCAAATCGATTGAAACCACCGCTCCATCGGTCCTCCACGTCGGATCACCCGCCAAAAGGCCGACATTATCCCAAGCTTCGGCCGTCCCTGACGGCGCGCGCGACTCAAGGTTTGCGATAATTTCAGCAACCGTTCTTTTCTTCATCTGCGTCTCCTGAAACGGTCAAGTCGACTTCTCGATCTCGAGGCCAAGATTCGTCCACGCACGGAGACCTCCTTCAACATGAACCACGTCGGGCAAACCGATGTGGTTCAAAGTTCGAACTGCCGTGACGTTCCAGCAGATATAGATCCGGGAGGCCCGCCAAAACTCCTTGAGATGAAACCCGAGCTCCGAAGCGGGAATGTTCCGTGCCCCGGGAATGTGACCGCCGCCGAATTCTTCCCGCTCCCGAACATCGATGTACAACGCGCCCGGATCGGGATTTCTGATTTTTTTGGCGAACTTTTGCATGCTGATCGTGACCATCGGCTCATAGCCGGGGCCGGGGGGCCGATGCCGGTTACCCGGCTCACGCCATGGGGTCCCCAGGGGAGCGGCATCCAAGTTGAACTGAAGTCGGCTTGACGCTTCAGAATCGGGCCGCACCAGACGATCCTGGGACTTCAATGCGATGAATTCCTCCTGCGAAAGCGATCGCCATTCGGAGTTCTTTTTTAATTCCGCGTCGATCGTTGAAAAAAGAAAATCCTGCGTGTCGTGAGCGGGAAAAACGAGGGTGGAACCCGGGATTTTCGAGAGGACCCCGCCGAGGCTTTTCCACATTTCACCGGGATCAGCACCATCGAAATCAACACGTCCTGTTTTGCCAATCAAAAGGGTATCACCTGAAAAGAGCATCCCATGCCCGTTCAACACGATGGAATCGCCGGTATGTCCGGGCGACGCAAGGGCACGAAACCGAATCCCACCGAAAGCGACGTCATCCCTAGCAGATCCGTCACATGCGAACCTCCGCGTGGGCCGGGTGCTTTTGGTCAACGCCGACATGAGAACTTCGGAACCGTATTCGGACCTGAAAAGATGGGTAGCGGAAAAATGATCGCAGTGGAGATGCGTGTCGAGCGCAAATTTCACCTTGAGCCCGCTCTGCGCGATCATAGCGCGATAATCCGTCATCAAATCCAGACTAGGATCGATGATCATGGCTTCCCGTGTATGATGATCATAGACCAGATAGGAAAGGCAACCGTCAGCCCTGAACTGCTTGATCCCGACCTGAGTTTGGATGTCATCGGTCATAGGTGATCCTGGAAGATTACCCGTTCAGAGCATGACGGGTCAAGAATTCCAGATATTTTGCTGCCTTGCGCCGCAATCTCCTCCGTGGCAAAGTGGATCAGCATCATGGCCACTGTTCACGTTCCCATCCTCGTCAGGCCAATTCTCGAGACCCTTCTCGAAGCGTTTCGGGAGCACTCCGCTCAATCGACCGGCTGCCTAACGGAACCCGTGTGGCTCGTCGACTGCACGCTGGGCGGCGGCGGACATACGGCGGCCTTCCTTGATGCTTTCGAAAAAGATCCACTGCTGCGCGAAACCAAGGTGGTTGCGTTTGATCAGGACAAAACTGCCATCGAATCGGCACGCATGCGTTTCGCGACGGAAATCACCGCTGGCCGCCTGGAAATCATTCAGAGTCGATTCAGCGATGCCGAACCATTCCTGCGAAACCGCCTGGTCCTCGGCCTCATGGCCGACCTGGGCTTTTCGAGTGATCAACTGGAGGACCCTTCTCGCGGTCTGAGCTTTCTGGCTGACGGACCGTTGGATATGCGCCTGGATCCCTCTCAAGGGACGAGTTGCAGGGACTATCTCGCGGATATTTCCGAAACTGAGCTGGAGAGAGTCTTACGGGAATACGGAGAAGAGCGGTTTTCCCGGCGAATCGCGGCGCGAGTGATCGAGTACCGCAACCGGGAAGGCGCGCCCGCGACGACCCAGGTTTTGCGAACCCTCGTCGTCCAGGCGATCCCCCCCGCAATGCGGCACGGAAGGATTCATGCAGCGACCCGGACGTTCCAGGCGCTCCGGATCGCGGTGAACCGGGAACTCGAAGAGCTCGATTGTCTGCTGGATCATGTTATACTTTCCCTACGACCGAGGGGGAGGGTCGCGATCTTGAGTTTTCACTCGCTTGAAGACCGTCGCGTGAAGCACGCATTCCGTTCAGAAGGCTTTCGCTCGCTCACGAAAAAACCGATCATCGCGGATAACGAGGAAATCGCGAGAAATCCGCGCGCGAGGAGCGCGAAGCTTCGTGTAGCCGAACGTATTTCGGCGAAAGGGGCCTGATCGCATGGGACTACGGTACTGGATGCCGCTCTGGGTAGTTCCCGTGCTGGTTGTCATGGCGACTGGAACGGTCTGGCTCCGACTCACGATCGTCCGAACGACTTACGAAATCAATCAAGCCAATCGCGAAATTCGCGAACTCCATCAGGAACGAGAAAAAGCTGAATTGAAATTCACGGAACTCCGATCTCCACGACGACTCGAACTTCTTGCCAGAAGCAGATTTACCTTAACCCAGCCCCGCTCTGATCAGATCATTCACCTCGGTATCGAATCAACCAGCCCTCGCCGGGGGGCCTCGCATGGTCGGTAACCCGGTCCCGAACAGTGGGGCGAATCCGTTTAAAACGCGACTGACGCTATTGATGATCTCATGCCTGGTTTTCGCAGGTGCGATTCTCGGGCGAGCAGGCTGGGTGCAGATCAAAAGAGATTCACGCCTGGAACACATGTCCAGGCGACAGTTTCAATCCAAGGTCCTCGTGCGCCCACGTCGCGGCGCGATTCTCGACCGAAACGGGGAGCCGCTGGCAATCAATTCCGAGATCAGCAGTCTCGCGGCGAATCCGCTTAAAATCACGAATCCCAAAATGCTCGCCCGGTTGTTGGCCAAGGCCACCGGAGTTCCTTACGCCAAACTTCTCCAGCGGCTTCGGGAAAAAAAGGAATTCATCTGGATCAAACGACACATTCCGGAGGTGGAGTTGAGCCGTCTGAAAAAGTGGCGCGTGATCGATCCGGATGGCGATCTGGTCAGCGGACTTTTCCTTGTCAAGGAAAGTCAGCGGGTTTACCCGCACCACGAACTCGCGGCCCATATTCTGGGGGACGTGAATATCGATTTGGACGGCCTTGAGGGAGTGGAGCTCAGGATGAACGAGCGCCTCAGGGGCAAGGTCATTTCCGTCAGCGCGATCAAGGATGCGCTCGGCAGGCCGACTTTTATCGATGCGGTCGCGGCGAAACACGTTCAGGACGGCGAGCCGGTAACTCTGACCATCGATGCCTCCCTACAATTCGCCGTCGAGGACGAACTCCGAAACGCGGTCCACAAATCAAATGCGCGAGGGGGCAGCGTTCTCGTGATGAATGCCGTCACCGGTGAAATTCTCGCCATGGCCAACGAACCGTCATTCGTGCCGAATCAAAAGGGCAGTTCAGCCGATCGTCGTCGAAACCGGCTCGTCACCGACGGATATGAACCCGGCTCGACGCTCAAAACCATTCTGGTCGCGAGCGCCCTTTCGAACGGCTGGAAGCTTTCAGACCACATTTGGGGTGAGCGCGGCCAGTTCCAGGTACAAGGCAAAAAAATTTCAGAAGCTGAGGCTCACGAAAAGTTCGAATGGCTGACGCTCAAAAAGCTGCTGAAGGTATCCAGTAATATCGGAGCCGCGAAGCTCGCACTTAAGCTCGGCTCCGATCGTTACTACAATTCCCTCCAAGCGTTCGGCTTCGGGGCAAGGACCAATGTCGGCTTTCCGGGCGAGATCCCCGGCCGTATCCCTTCGCGCAAATCCTGGCAGCCGCTCTCACTCGCGAATATCGGCTTCGGACAGGGCATCCTGGTTACCCGTCTGCAGATGGCGCGGGCTTATGCCACGATCCTCAACGGCGGCTGGCTCATTCAACCCACCCTGGTGAAAGACCCGCCCGAAGCCGTAAAGCCCGAACCGCCTCGTCGCATACTTTCGGAAAAGACCTGCCATCAGCTGATAGAAGCACTGGAATCGGTGACCCAAGACGGCGGCACCGGGACAAAGGGCGCGCTCGAAGGATACCGGGTTGCGGGAAAGACCGGCACGGCGCAGGTGGTTGAGCCGGGCATGGGAAGTTATTCCCGATCGAAATTCATAGCGTCTTTCATCGGATTCGCGGTCGGGGTCGAACCGAAATTCGTGATTTTGACCACGATCGACGAACCCCGCGGCGTCTACTACGCCTCCGAAACCGCCGCCCCCCTCTTTCGCCAGGTTCTCAATGCCGTCGCCAATCGCTTCAGCCTGCCAACGACGGTTCCGCTGAACACGACGCCGCAGATCCTCGCGAAGAAAGCCGGAGAATCTACGCCCGTGATCAGCGAAACCATCCGTATTACACAGGCCAAATCAACCCAGGGTTTGGTGCCCATGCTGGTTCCGGCACCGGTACCAGCTCCCCTGGAGCCTGAGATTCGCGGGCCAGCGCTCGCCGGCAAGGCAGTTGAATTGAAAGCTCCCGCTTCGGGACCTGAAGTGCCCGCGGACGAGTCGGATTCCAATTTCGTCTGGAGCATGCCAGACTTAACCGGACTCACCCCACGCGAGGCGATTCGAATGTTGCAGGGCCACGGATTCCGTCTCGAAATTCGCGGCAAGGGGCTGGTTCAGTCACAGTTCCCGTCTGAGGGAAAAGCCATTTCGGAGAATGGCACGATTCGCCTTCAACTCACCGAGGACCTCTGATGGGCCAAAATCTCAGGAGTCTCAAGGATATTCTGCGTACGTTTGCACCGAGTGAGATCGCAACAATCCCTCCCGAGTTGCTCGAAAGGCCGGTTACTTCGGTCACCGCCAACTCGCGAGCCGTAAAACCGGGTTCAATTTTCGTTGCGATCCGCGGGACCAACCAGGACGGGCACGCGTTTGTTCCGGAAGCGTTGCGGAACGGGGCGACGCTGATTGTCGGCGAGAGTTCTCCGACCGCCACCGTTCCGTTTCTCAGAGTGGCTGATGCCAGAGTCGCGCTCGCTCAACTCGCCGCGACTTATTATCAATTCCCCTCTCTCGGGCTAGTCGTCCTTGGAGTCACCGGAACGAGTGGAAAAACAACGACCACTTACCTGATTGAATCCATTCTCAATGCCGCCGGCATACCCACCGGAGTCATCGGAACAGTGAACATCAGGTATGGGAATCGTATCTTTCCAGCCGAACAGACCACACCCGATGCGGCCGAAATACAGCGCCTTCTCTCGGAAATGAAAGCGGCAGGATGCGGAGCCGTGGTCATGGAAGTGTCTTCACACGCTCTTCGACAGAACCGGACAGCCTACGTCGCGTTCGATGCGGCGGTTTTCACCAACCTTTCACCGGAACACCAGGACTTTCACCCGGACATGGAGCATTATTTTAAATCCAAGGAGTTCCTATTCACCCAATCGATCCAACAGTCGATCACGATGGGTAAGAAACCGTTTTGCGTCGTCAATCACGATGACCCTTACGGCCGGCGCCTTCAGCCGGAGGTGCGCTGCTTACCCTTCGAGCTTGAAGCACATGGTCTCGAGATCACCTTGGATGGCATTCGCGGCACAGCAAACGGCATTGATATCCACTCCCCCCTGACCGGAACATTCAACGCCTCCAACATTCTGGCCGCTGTCCATGTCGGGGTTGGACTCGGATTGAAACCCCAGGACATCTCTGCCGGAGTTACCCATCTTCAGATAGTTCCCGGGCGCCTGGAACGGGTTGCTAATTCAAAGGGAATTCACGTTTTCGTGGATTACGCCCACAAGCCAGATGCACTCCAAAAAGTTCTGGAAACCTTACGGAACGCGATTCGCCAACGAAATCATGCGCGACTGATCACGGTTTTTGGCTGCGGAGGCGATCGCGATCGCAAAAAGCGGCCCGTTATGGGCAAAATCGCCGTCGAACTCTCCGATCGCGTGTTGATCACCTCCGACAACCCCAGAACCGAGAATCCAGACTCGATCATTCAGGAAATCGTCGCGGGGATCACTGCGGGAACTGATCGAGCGTGCACGGTGACGGTCGAGCCTGATCGCAAAAAAGCCATTCAGAGCGCGATTCGTGAAGCCCACATGGGAGATGTCGTCCTGATCGCCGGAAAAGGACACGAGGACTACCAGATCATCAGCGCCCCGGGGGGAACCCGGAAGATCCATTTCGATGACCGGGAAGTCGCTGCTGAAGCACTCAATAGCTCATCCAGTTCTTGACACGCGGTTCTGAAAATTTGTAGCCTAGGGCATGCTCTTTCATCTCCTCTACCCCCTTCACCTTGACTACTCTTTTCTTAACGTTTTCAAATACATCACATTCAGAACCTTCGGAGCGACGATTACGAGCGTGGTCCTTTGCATGCTCGCGGGCCCGGCATTCATCCGATTCCTGCAACGAAAGCAAATGGGCCAGGCGATCCGGGATGACGGACCCAAAACCCATCTCCTAAAAAAAGGGACTCCCACCATGGGCGGCGGACTGATTCTGATCGCGATCGTGGTGTCCACGGTTTTATGGTCTGATCTGTCGAACAAAAATGTTTGGATCGCGATCCTCACGACACTCCTTTTCGGCATCGTGGGCTATGTCGACGATTACCGAAAAGTCGTGAAAAAGAATCCGAAGGGGCTCACGGGCAGACAAAAGCTTTTCTTTCAGACCCTCATCGCTCTCGGGACGGCCTATGCCATGTACGCTTTTCGCGACACTCCGCCGGTTCTGAAATTCCCGTTTTTCAAGGAATGGTCGCTTTACCTCGGCGTGCTATTCATCCCTTTCGCCGCTTTCATTATCGTAGGAACTTCGAATGCCGTGAATCTGACCGACGGGCTCGACGGCCTCGCGGTTGGTCCGACCATCACCACCGCCATCACGTTTCTCGTCCTGGCCTATTGTGCCGGCCACGTCAGAATCGCGGAATACCTTCAGATTCCACACGTCCCGGGTGCGGGAGAACTGAGTATTTTCTGCGGGGCAGTCGCGGCGTCCTGTTTGGGGTTTCTGTGGTTTAATACCTATCCGGCCCAGGTTTTCATGGGAGATGTGGGCTCGCTTTCTCTTGGAGCAGCCCTCTCGGTGGTCGCCATCGTCACGAAAAACGAGATATTGCTTGCTCTTTGCGGCGGAATTTTCGTAATTGAAGCACTCTCGGTCATGGCTCAGGTCGCATCTTTCAAAATAACGGGCAAGCGCGTGTTCAAGATGGCCCCCATTCATCATCATTTTGAATTGAAGGGCTGGGCGGAACCGAAAGTTATCGTGCGATTTTGGATCATTTCCATTCTTCTTTCATTGTTTACGCTGTCGACTCTCAAGTTGAGATAGGAGCCGGAGTTCATGAGCAAGTTCAAGGGCAAAAAAGTCTTAGTAGTCGGGTTCGGAATTTCAGGGGTAGCCGTCGCCAAGTATATGGCACGCCAGGGGGCACGAGTAACGATCACGGACCTGAAACAGAAGAGCGAACTCCAGACATCCGTCAACGCCTGCTCCGAGCTGAAACTCGAGTATGAACTCGGCAAACACAACAACAAAACGTTTCATTGCGCCGACCTCATCGTGGTCAGCCCGGGCGTACCGCTGAATATCAAACCGCTCGAGGAAGCCCGGGAAAGGAACATTCCCATCACAAGCGAGATTGAACTCGCCGCGAGCGCTTTTGAACAACCGATGATCGCGATCACGGGCACTAACGGCAAGACCACGACAACCACCTTAATAGGCGAGATGTTCAAGGCCGACGGAAAAGCTGCCTACGTGGGCGGCAATATCGGCAAACCGCTGCTCGACTATTTCAATGAGGATCAGAAATCCGAGGCCATCGTGGCGGAGCTGTCGAGTTTCCAACTCGATCTTACCGAAAAACTCACTCCGGCGACCGCGGTTTTCACGAACCTCGAAGAGGATCATCTCGATCGCTATCCCGACATGCAGGCTTATACGAATTCCAAAAAGCGGCTTCTCCGGGCCTGCGACCGCAACACCTTCGTCGTCCTCAACTATGACGATCCGAACATCGCCCGTTTCGGGGAAGAAAACCCCGGCAAGCCCATCTGGTTCACCAAAAAGGACCCGATGAAGATCGGCGGAAGCTTCGCCGAGCAATTCTGCGGGGCATACTGTCCTCCCGGCAAACGACAGATGGTCACCCGAGTCACCGGAAAAGAAGAAATTTTCGATCTTTCGCAGTTCAGACTCTTTGGTGAACACAATAAGGAGAACCTCATGGCCGCGGCTTGCGCCGCCATGGCCATGGGCGTGAGCGGCAAAGCCGTTCAAAACGTCATCAACACCTTCAAGGGCGTTCCCCATCGTCTCGAGTTCGTGAGGAAAAAAGATGGAGTGTATTTTTTCAATGACTCCAAAGGCACGAACGTGATGAGCGTGAAACGCAGTCTTCAGTCCTTCGCGTCCAGCCCGATCATCCTGATCGCGGGTGGCCGGGATAAAAACCAGGACTTCGCGCCTCTGGTGGACCTCGTACAAACGAAATGCAAGATTCTGATTCTCCTCGGGGAGGCCAAGGAAAAGATCAATCGGGCGATCGGTGATTTCGCCGAAACTTATCTCGTTGGCACGTTTGAAGAAGGCGTCCTCCTCGCCTATCAGAAATCGCGAAGCGGTGACATCATTCTGCTCTCGCCAGGATGCGCGAGCCAGGATCTGTTCCGCAACTTCGAAGAACGCGGGGATTATTTCAAGAAAATCGTAAGTCAGCTCTGAAAGGAGATCCGTCCGCTTTGTTCAGATCCTTGTGGCTGCGAATCAAACGTGCGGTACCCCGTCCTTCGACGTTTGAAGTTCCCGCGGAATCGTGCCCCTGGCCGCTTTCGACTCAGGGGATTGATCTCGTCCTTCTGCTGATCGTGGTCTCGATGGTCGCCTTCGGGCTCCTCATGGTTTACAGCTCATCCTTCATCTATGCCCAGGAGCGCACGGGCGATGGTTTTGCGTTTATCAAGAAGCAGCTGCTCTTTTCGGGACTCGGATTCATTTCGTTGATCGCGCTTTACCGGGTTGATTATCGCAGGTGGTCCAAATGGGCCTATCCCGTCATGCTGCTCGCCATCGTTCTGCTTGCCCTGATCGCGATCCCGGGGATCGGAGTTCGTGCCGGGGGCGCGAGAAGGTGGCTCAGAATCGGGGAATTCAACTTCCAACCCGGCGAATTCGCCAAATTCGCGGTGATATTTTTCGTCGCCTATCAACTCGATCGAAAATGGAATCGAATTCACACCTTCACCGCCGGGGTCCTCTCACATTTTATCGTCCCCTTGCCGGCTCTGATCCTGCTTCTTCTGCAACCCGACTTCGGCACAACCGTCATGATCTCGGTCGTGATCTTCGCATTGATGTTCCTGGCCGGGGTGCCGCGCCGCTACCTTTTCGCGGCAGGGCTGCTTGCCGCGATGGCTGGGACAATGCTCGCCTTGGGCACGGCTTATCGCAGGGATCGCGTGATGACCTTTCTCGACCCTTGGCGTGATCCAAGCGGCAAAGGCTTTCAAATCCTTCAATCACTCGTCGGCTTTCACAACGGGAGCCTTTTCGGAGTGGGCCTCGGCAACGGCAAGGAGAAGCTCTTCTATCTTCCCGAGGCGCACAACGATTTCATTTTTGCCGTGATCGGAGAGGAACTCGGCTTCGTCGGGATCGCCGGCGTAGTGCTCGCCTATCTGTATTTCGTCCAGCGGGGACTGAAAATCGCGTGGGAGTGCAATAAAAAATATCAAGACCGCTTCGGAATGCTGCTCGCCTCCGGAATCACTCTTGCGCTCGGCCTCCAGGGCTTCGTCAACATGGCCGTTGTTTTGGGGCTACTCCCGACGAAAGGGCTGACACTTCCTTTTATCAGCTACGGCGGTTCCGCGCTGCTTGTTGATCTTGCGGCGGTTGGCGTGCTCCTCAGCGTCGCAAGAGGACCGCGCAGTTCGTTTCAGGTGAAATCGTATGGACGCTAAACGCCCCCCCACTTTGATCGTCGCGGGCGGCGGTACGGGAGGCCATGTTCTTGCCGGAATCGCGGTTGCCGATTCCTGGCGCTCGCGCTTCGGCTCGACCCTCTCCGCCCCCGTGTTTTTCGTGGGCGCGCACGGGGGAATCGAGGAGATGCTCGTCCCTCGGGCCGGCTATCCATTGGAACTCCTCCACTTGGGCTCTTTGAACGGGGTCAGCCTGAAAAAGAAGTTGAAAACGCTTCTTCAACTTCCGCTCGCTCTTTCGCGTTCGGCCGCGATTTTGCTCCGACATCGTCCTGATGCCGTCATCGGAGTCGGCGGATACGCCTCCGGTCCTTTGATTCTGATCGCGAAAATTCTTTCAATTCTCCGGGTCCTGCACTGCAGATGCGCGATACTGGAACAGAACTCGGTTCCCGGATTCACGAACCGCATTCTCGGAACCGTTGTGGAAATGGTCTTCTGCGCTTTTCCTGGGACAGAGGGCCGCTTTCGCACCCGTGCGATCCTTACCGGAAATCCGATTCGCTCGTCCATGCGGCTCCTGCCATCCGCGAGTCGTGAGCCGTTCACGATCTTTGTTTTCGGCGGCAGCCAGGGCGCCCTTGGCATCAATTCACTTGTCCTCGAGGCGCTTCCCCTGCTCCAGGATATGAAAGAGAAGCTCCGAATCATTCATCAAACCGGCGAGCGCGATTACGAGCGCGTGGTAAAAGGATATCAAGACGCCCGAATCGAAGCCCGCATCGAGAAATTCATCCACGAGATGCCGGCTGTTTATGCATCCGCCTCCCTTCTGATCTGTCGCGCGGGATCTTCGACCCTGGCCGAAATAGCGGCCGTCGGGCGCGCGGCCGTTCTGGTTCCGTTTCCGCACGCTTCGGACGACCATCAGCAGAAGAACGCCGAGGTCTTCGCCAACGCGGGCGCGGCGCGCCTGATGCGACAGATCGATCCGAACCGCGGAACCGGCCGGGAGCTCGCCTCCTTGATTCGACATTTGATAGCTCATCCAGCCGAAATCCGGGAAATGGAAAAAGCGGCTACCCTCTTCTGCAGACCCCATGCAGCGGGCGATATCGTCAACAATCTGAGTGCGGGGTACCATGCGCAATAAGCGAGAAACGCACCTGCATTTCGTGGGAATCGGTGGAATCGGAATGAGCGGAATCGCCGAGGTATTCCTGAACCAGGGTTACCGCGTCACGGGCTCGGACCTTTCGGAATCCGAAGTCACGCGACGCCTCGCTCAGCTGGGTGCGCGGATAGCGATCGGCCATCATGCCGAGAATGTTCCCGGCGCCCACGTTGTCGTGGTTTCGTCCGCGATTCGTGACGACAATACTGAACTCCTTGCGGCGCAGCGGCTCAGAATCCCGGTGATTCCAAGAGCTGAAATGCTGGGTGAGCTCATGCGCGGAAAAACGGGAATCGCTGTCGCCGGCTCTCACGGCAAGACGACCACGACTTCGATGCTGGCCTCCGTCATGGGATCAGCCGGGCTCGACCCGACCGTCGTCGTCGGCGGGAAGGTCGATTCGCTGGGCGGAAACGCAAAACTCGGACAAGGAACTTTCGTAGTCGCCGAAGCCGACGAAAGCGACGGCTCTTTTTTGCACCTGCCGGCGATGATCGGCATTATCACGAACATCGACAACGACCATTTGGACCATTTCGGGAATATCGCCGCGATTGAAGATGCCTTCGTGGGATTTGTCGGAAAGCTACCATTTTACGGTGTAGCGGCTGTATGCGGCGAAGATCCCGGCGTCCGCCGATGCCTTCACCGCTGGACGAAGCCGGTCGCGACGTACGGTTTGTCGGAGGAGTGGGATTTTTTCGCGAAAAACATCCGCCCGGAAGGTCTTCAGTCATCCTTCGAGATTTTTGGAAGAAATGCACCGGGCACTTCGCACCGTCGCCTCGGAGAGATCCGGATACGTGTTCCCGGGAAGCACAACGTCCTGAATGCCCTCGCGGTCACCACCGTCGCGATGCACCTGGATCTGCCGTTTTCGACCGTGCAAAACGGGCTCGCCGAATACGGAGGGGTTCGACGTCGTTTTGAAGTCAAATACCTCGACACCGCCCGGAATCGCGTGATCGTTGACGATTACGGGCACCATCCAACCGAAATCGCGAGCACTCTGGCTGCCGCCCGAGGGTATTGGCCTGGCCGCATTCTGACCATATTTCAGCCGCATCGTTATACCCGGACACTGCATTGCCACGACGGCTTCCTGAGTGCGTTTCATCAAAGCGACCTGGTTCTGATCACGGATATTTACCCCGGAGGAGAAGACCCGATTCACGGCGTTACCGCAAGCGCCCTCACCGCGGATATCCAGAAGGTCACTTCGGCCGAAGTTCAGTATGTCGGCGAACTTGCGACGGCGCAGGCCCGCGCTCTTGAACTGATCAAAGATGGCGACATGGTGCTTTGCCTGGGCGCAGGTTCAATCACGCGGCTTGCGGAGCAACTCGCGAAGGAAATCGCACCTTGAACCATCGGGCCGAAATTCAAGAGTGGTTCCGGGCAAACTTCAAGGCGAATTTCTCGGGCGAGGTGCTGTTTGACGAACCACTCCTCCGGCACACGTATTATCGAATCGGCGGACCGGCCGCGGTACTCGCGACGCCCAAATCGCTCCGTGACGTGGCGTGGTTACGTGCGGCGATCACCGCGACTTCCTCGCCGGTTTTCGTCTTGGGAGCGGGCTCGAATGTCCTTGTTTCAGATGCCGGCTTTTCTGGCCTCGTTATTCGTTCAACCAAGATGAACACGGAGCTTACGGAAAGGAACAGCCGAAGCGTTCGCGCAGGGGCCGGGCTTTCAATTTCAGCATTACTCCGCCGCGCGATGCACGAGGGCTGGTCCGGTTTTGAGTTTCTCTGCGGGATTCCAGGTACGGTCGGCGGAGCGATCGCGATGAACGCGGGGACCCAGCTTGGCGAAGTGAAAGACCACGTTCTTCGTGTCGAAACCGTCCCGCTCCTGGAGGCTTCGAAACCGGGCGGGACTCCCATCGCTTTCGAGGGCGCGGATCTTCGTTTCGAATACCGCAGGAACCTGTTCTTACCCGCGGGCCAAATGATTTGGGCGGCGGAATGGCGAATCACACCCAAAGCTCCGGGCGAGGTAAAACTAGCGGTCGAAAGCGCCCTTGCCCGCCGAAAAACCACGCAGCCCTTGGAGTTTCCATCCTGCGGGAGCGTCTTCAAGAATCCCGGCGCGGGAACCTCGGCGTGGCAGGTGATTAACCAACTCGGACTCCGTGGTCATCGCGTCGGGAACGCCCAATTCTCGGTCAAGCACAGCAATTTCATCGTCAATCTCGGCGGCGCCACGGCCGCTGACGTCAAAGCCCTGATTTCACTCGCCCAGAGCCGGGCCAAAGCCGAGCTCGGGATTGCCCTGGAGTGCGAGGTTCACTGCATCGGGGACTAACCGATTTTTGTTGCATCGCGTCACGCTTTGGGTTACACCCGCTCCTAATTGGAGATTCCCATGAAACTCGCCTTTTTTGTTTCGATTTGCGCTCTTTTGATCAGTGCAAGCGCCTTCGCTTCAGAGCCCTCATGTAAGGTACGAACGATAGGCGGTTCAGAACAAGGTCTGACGTTTTCATTCTGGTACAAAGTCGAGGCGCGGTCCCTCGAGGAATGCCAAGATGAAGCGAAGTCCCTTCTCGATCGGACAACCTCCTGGAAAGTCTTCTACAAGTGGCGCGCAGGCGAAACGAAGATCAAAGGATCGTATACCGCCGAAACGTTTTAAGGAGCGGCGCTGAGTATCGCGAGATTGATCTTGTCGAGAAGCTCGTTCGGACGGGAGCTATCCGGCTCATCCACGCTCTCCCACCCGGCTGATGACCCATCTGCCTTGAGCTTCTCAACTTCTTCGGTCGGCCTCACAGTCACGTCCACCCCGCCGATCACGCGATTCGCGCTGATCGCATACTTAATCCGGGTTTGAAGATACTTCTTCCGTGGCGAGCCGTTCACGGCGTACTCGTGATACTTGTCACGGGATTGTCCGTAGACCCAATCCGTTTCCAAAGACCGTTGGTCGAGCTTCTGCATCTCAAGCGGATCAACTTCCGAAGGGTCTCGGTCAGTGATCTTGTAATTCTTGAGCGCGGACTCGATTCCTTTCCACACGACAGGAAATTCGAACTCAAACGTTCGGTGATCATTGAGCCGGGCGTAGTTCTGGGTTTTTACCGGTTGGGCGCTCGAACAGGCGTTTACTCCCGCCAAAACGCTCAAGATGGAAACGAAAACGAGACTGTTACGATTCATGATTTCTCTCTTTGTGGAAATTACTCGTGACGCTCGGGGTCCTGTACGGGAACCGGGTCCATTGCGCCAATACCCGGCGCGGAATTCACGGGAGGAGCGACCTCGGCCTCGGGTTCCTCTTTTCCGGGCGCGACAGCCGGAAAGGTGTTGCGGGTGGGCTTCGAAGCAGGACGCACACTCCGGGGCAGCGCTGCCACCTTGGGCGTCTTCACGTCCATGATGATCCGGACCGGATTTGAAAGCTCAAAAATTTCTACGGGAGTGCCCGACTTCAGTTCGAAAACAAAAGTCCAGGTACCTTCGTCCAGAACGGGGAATAATTGGACCCGCTCCACGACCGAACTTTCCTTAAAAGCCGCCTGAACCCTTTTCGGATCAAATGAAAGCTTCGGATGCCCCCATACCGTGAAAACGAGACGCTTCTCATCGGGAGTGACGGAAATCTGGTAGTACGGCGGACGCTCAATCGCAGCGGCTTCGCCGTTATGATTGCCGGCCAGATCGACGACGATCCGCTCGAAGCCCTGATTCGCCGCGCGGCGGATGTCCTTCACCAGGACCTCGTCTATCGCCTTATCCCCACCGATGACGAGCCCGTCCCGGACATATGCCTGCGTTTTTTTGCCATCCGCGACCTGGATTTTGTCGGGCCTCAGATCAGCCATCGCCAGGACAGTCCCGCACGTGATGAGCAGCACCCCCGAAAGCACACCCATATAAAATCTCATGATTATAAGTTAGCCGCCTAAACGCGGGTACGCAAGCTGAGATCAGCGCGAAATAAACGCGCCGCCCCGGCCATCACCAGCCAAGGGAGCAGCCAACCGATAACGGCCCCCGCGCCCGGCCCCGGTCGCGAGCCGCCTCCCGCGGCGTCTCGAACTGTTCCGCAGAACCCTGTCGATTCCTCTTTCTGCCGGGAACTCCTGGGCGGATTGCCCGGAGGGCTGACATAAATCGGAAAATTCTCGTCCATCCGGCATCGTGCATTGAACGGCAGGGCCGCCGCAAGCGGCGGCTCGCCCTCGTTGAAGCTTCCCGTGATCATCATGAACGGCACGGAATCAACCATCATCGGACCGGCGGGATAATACGATGAACTGATCGCGGCCCCATCCACCTGCAGAAAATAATCGCCGTATTTCAGATCATCGGCGACGAGCGCCGTATCGAAATTGGAAAATCCTGAATCGCCGGTATAAACGCGGTCTGAAGTGACGGTCTCGACGGTGCTGCCGTCAGATCGCAACAACCTCAACGAGGCACCGAGCGGCGAGTACAAGCTGTAGCTGAGTACATGAATTTCAACATGTCCCTGAATGCGCGGAATGCGGTAAAACACTGGCCCGGAATAACGGTAACGATCGACAATACCGAATCGACCGGATTGTCCCGCTCGATGGACCGCCAGCTCCGCCGAATCCACCATCCCCACCGAAGAGCTGCTCGAGATCGCGGCTCCCCCTGAACGGGGACACCGGGCCGTGATCGTGGGTGCCGCCACTTCCGGTCCCGCCGGGACGTTTACCGATTGAAGTTCGAATCCCGAGCTGTCCGTGAGAAAGCTGCGACTGAAGGCCTCACCCGCCGTGCACACGTCCGGGTTCATTCCGGAGTAGTAGCTCGGGAGCACTTGATAGCCCGCCAGAAACGGTTCGATCATCAGGTAGTACGGGCCGGGCTCGAGTGCGCCGATCGCGTACCTTCCCGCCCGGTCAGAAATTCCGGTAGCCAAAACAGTCCCTCTTCTTGCTGAAATCGCAAGAACATGGGCGCCATAGATGGGCTGCCCCGATTCCGATACGACGAGTCCGCCCAAACTGCCGCGCGCCGACGCGTCCGCTGCCGGATATAAGGCGCGGACCGCCACCTGATCATCGCAGCTCAGATGTGCCTGCTCAGGCGATTCCATAAACAACATGGTTGCCTGTAATCCTCCCGCATGAGCGAGGCCGAAAGCGTGTCCGAGTTCGTGGGTAATGACGTTCTCCACAAAGACCTTGCTGCGCGAGCCCAAACCATTTGTGTTCCCCGTGCCGTAGCCCGAGGTGTCACGGGCATTGGTCGTAAATTGGAAGTCCCGATCGTTGAGCACGATGTCGGTTTCAAGAATTTCGCCCGTTTCCGTATTATAGAAGACCTGTGTTAACCCAAGCACGTTCGGCGAAAGCCGGATAGTGCTGTTTGAAGCGAAATACATCGAGGATAAACCATCGAATTCGCTCTTGACGGGGTAGATGCCGGGGTCCGTCCCCTGCCAGTAATCGAACGAAAGACTCCCGCCCGAAGCGTTCTTCCAGCGTTGCAGGCCGCGAACAGCCGCGGCGAAAAACTCGACGGGACCGATTCCATTTTGATTCGTGGCATTTCCGGCGAGGTTCAGCTTTAAAGGTCCTGTCCATCGCACAAGGGAACCGCCCGGCGCGAAGGTCGGAGTATACGCCCAGGCAAAATTAATCGAGACCAACAGGGCGGAAACCCAAAAGACTCGTCCCATCCTTGGACTCATTCAGACTCCTTTGGGACCCCTTCATTGGAGTCCTGAGGAATTCCACACATCCTGGTGTGGAATGGCCCGCCTCAACCTTAAGGCGGCTTGCCAGTTCGGATTCAGCGCTTTCGCTGCCGCGATCTGATCCAAAGGAGAGCGAGGAATCCCAAAACCGCAAGTCCTCCTAATTTTAGCGCAAGATCCCGTGGAAATCCCGCGTTCTGAGAAAAAGTCGTCTCCTCTGTGGGAGAATTTTGCAATTGAGGTGCCGGGCTGTCAGGCGCTATCCGCTCTGTCGGACTGGGCTCGGGTACCCGTCTAAGACTTGGTAACGGCGAAGGATTTTGCCGGGCCTGGCGCTCTTGGGTCTGGATAAGCTGCCGCAATGACTCGATCGTCCATTTTGGTTTCGGAGTGGCTCCGGAGTCGTCATGGCCCTCAATGTGATGCACTGAATCATCGCGGTGTCCTCCATGACCTCCCGAGAGGCCGCCGCCGACAAGAACTTCCTTCCCGTCCTCGTCTTTCTCGATGTTGAACTTGCCCATCATCATTCCGCGGATATCATAGCTGCCATCT
>MEQK01000010.1 GCA_001770175.1 Bdellovibrionales bacterium RIFOXYD1_FULL_55_31
AATTATTTTTCAAAAAGTCCAGCATGCCGTCCATAGAGTAGGTCCTCTAGTATTAACTACGGACGATTGGCGCTGAAGGTTGATGCCTTTTTATTGAATGGTTACAGTCAGGTATGTGGTTATTCACGCTCCGGGAGGCCGGATTCGGCCTCCCGAGGCACGTTTTCGGTTGTGGAGGAAACAAAGCGACTATTTTAGAGGTTTTCCAAATTGCAGATATGAACAATCGGTTCTTCCGTAACTTTGGCCATGACTGCTGACGCGGTCCAGGTGAAGAGCTCTTGCAGATAATATGAATAGTTATTCAGATAGGTCGAACTGCCCATAATGATCGGATACATGATGGAGGCATACGCTCCCGTCGAGAGGACATCGTTCCGATGCGGCCGGTAAAGCACACAGTGGCCAAGTTCATGGTGCGCCAGGAGCTCCCTCTGCGTATCTGAAACACTGTTCCAGAAGTCCGGATCGAAGGTAACCCGGCGCATGGTGCCGCCCGACTCACAAAGGCCGATCACGGAGCTCCCATACGTATTCAGGCTCGAAATCTGAATTTGTAGAGTGGGCCCTTTCATATCAGGAAGAACATCGAGACCCTGCATCTTACCGTCATCGACAAATTTATTGACGAATTTCTCCACCTCATCCGGTCCAATGTAGACCTTTCCGGTCGAAACCGGGGTGGTGGGACTGGGCGTGGGTGTCGGGGTCGGAAGCGGAGCCGGTGCCGGCGGCGCGGGCGTTGTGACCGATGAATCATTTCGCGTCAGCGAATTCTCTCCGGAACCAGTTTCATTACAAGCAGCCAGCCCAAATATCATGACGATGTAAAGCCCAGAGCATAGGCCCAAACGCAGGCTGAAACACAAACTCCCGATGACTTTCTTCATGCGACCTCCCTGTCGTTATCTTCTCTGGTGCATACGCAACCCCCTCAAAAAAGTTTCGCGAATCGTCCAATATTTTTCACGACACCTTCGCGATCGTATTTCCGTAGGCCTCTTTACAAGGAGTGATGAAATGAAAATGAGGCGCCTTCAGTATTTCTTCGCGGGATTATTGCTAGCCTTCTCAGGATGCAATTATCAAAAGGGTGAAACCAGTTCCGTCCTGGAGCCCCACTCCCAGTTACCGGACGTAAGCGCAACAGATCCCGGCAATCCAACGCCGTCCTATTCGACGGCGGTTCTGCTCTTCAATGGCTCCGGAGTTTCGACCTCGGATTGGCAGACGACCGAAGAAATCGTGAAGTCGCAGTCACTTAGCTATCGTCTCGTGAATTCAGCGCAACTGAACGCCATGACTCTCGACGAATTGGCGAGCTTCGGGGTGATGATCGTTCCCGGAGGAAGTGGCGGAACCATCACCAGCGGACTCACCCCCGAGACGCGCCTTCGCGTTCGAAAGGCGGTGAGGGAACGGGGGCTCGGGTATGTCGGATTTTGCGCGGGCGCTTGGGTTGCGGTCGGGCCCGAAGCGGCAACGGATAGGGTCGCGTCTTACGGAATTGCAATCGCGGCTGGCGCGATTCTCGACTTGTACCTCCCGGGAGGCGTCGTACCCACGGCCGCGATCGTGGATGTATTCTTCCCGAACCAAGTTCATCGAAATCTCGTGTGGTGGGGAGGCCCAATCACTCCTGAATGGCAAAATGGCGTGATCGCGCGATACGAAACGGGAGATCCGGCGATATCCCAGACATGGGCCGGGAAAGGTCTCGTGCTCGTCTCAGGCCCACACCCCGAAGCTCCCGAGGGCTGGCGTGCCACCGCGGGAAACGATCCGGACGGACTTGACTACGATATTGCAATCGATCTGATACAGGCTGCCTTGACTAAAACTCCGCTCCCTGCATTTTAGCGATCGGGGGATTTAGCCGTACGTCAAGCTTTCGGAATATATTCCGATGAATATACGTGAAGTCATATGTCGCCCGTATCATTTTTGCGCTTCTTGTACTCACAAGGAGTTCCCTCGCCTGGCCACCGATTTACGGCCCGGAATTCACCTTCACGAACGGAACACTGTATGCGGCAAGCATTGGAAACCCTCGCGCGATTGTTACGGAGGCAAACTCCGCCGCGCGAGACCGCATGGCCGAGGTGATGATCGAACTCTGCGCGAGACGCGGCGATTGCACTGTAGCCGCGACTGTTGACAAATACGACGTCAAAACCTGGAAAGTCAGCTACCCGGACGGCTGGTGGTTTCAGATTTCAATAGATCCATCGGTCGTGGAAATCCAAGCAAAGCCGGTCACCCTGGCCGAATTCACGAAATATCGTGATCGGATTCAAAATGACATTTTTGAAGTCGCCGAGAGCATCGACCTTAAGCCGGATAAAGGATCAGGCGGCGGTCATATTCATATCGGAACGCAAACCGCTTTTGAAAACGACCCGAAGCTTTTCCGCAATTTTCTGGTGGACTATACGAACCATCCCGAACTAGCGTTCGGCATCCTCGAGGAGGACTTCAAGAACGCGCTGCCGTTCGCGAAATTATCAGAGGACCAGAGAGCGGCCTTCGCGAAACTCATCCAGTCGTTCGACCAAAAACCCGTATCGGTAGAATCACTCGCCCGCAGTATTGAAACGAAAGTCTACCGCGACGTTAGAAAGTACAACGCCGTCAATTTGCGGCGCACGGCCAAATACGGCTTTGCCCGAAACAAAACTGTTGAATTGCGCGCCATCCGGACTCAGCTGAGCGCGGATGAGTACCTGCTCCATTTGCGTCTGATCGAAGCCAGACTCAATTATCTAAAAACGCTGAAGGACCCCGTTCCATTCCTGAATTCTCCCGTTCCGAGACTCACAGGAGAAAAGGTGAACGCTTTTTACCGGTATGTCACTGAAAGCGGACTCGATTGGGATGAATTTAAAGTGCTGATGCCGAGAACCTGGCAAGACATCGTCCCGGATCCGCTCATCAAGATCCGCCCGATCGAACACCCCGAACCGATCGATAACGCGCACGGCGCGAATGCAGTGAACGACGGCAACCGCAACGCGAATTGTCTGACGCGCTGGCTCCACAGGCTGCTGTCGAGAATTCCGTAACTCTCGAGCCCTGGGGCCATGGTAACTCCCGCTGAAGAGCCCCTCGACTCAGCGGACCAGGCGACGTATAATCCCTATACTAAGAAAGCAATCTCTTTCAACGAAAGCGAGACTCCTCATGATCCTTAGGATCGGCGACCCATTCTGCAGCGTCATTTTTTTGGCAACGACCCTTCTCTCGGGAAATGCCCTTGCGCAAACCTCGTCTTACTCCGTACCGGTCAACGACAACCTCGCGCGACTGATACGCGAGGCCGATACCGACAAGGACCAGAAAATTTCGATCCGTGACAAAGCCATCGAATTCAAACTGGTAGACGTCGAGAAGGACTCTCACTCTGTATCCGGAACTTATGCTCTTTCGGTATTGCTTCAGGACCTGACGCTCGCGAAGGAACGCGGTCAGAACTCCCTCGAGATAACCTCGGCGCGCTTCGAGGAACCAGCCATCGACCGGACAAGCCGCATGATCCGAGAACTCTTCTGGGACGGTCTCACCCGTCGAGTGGATGAGAAGGGACTCACCGCGACGTTGACGGATTCCAAAAGCACGAATGCGTATAACTTTCTGTACGTGCCAGGAACTGATCAATATGCGTTGAAATATTTCAACGAACTCCAAAAAAAACATCCTGAGTGGAAGCTGGTTGTCCGGGATACTCCGAATGACCTCGGGATGATGGTCCGGCGCCTGCGCGACAAACACGGGCTACTCAGCCTGAAAATCGTGAAAGATCCGAAATCCGGGGAAGCTTCGGCACTCCCCTACGTCGTACCGGGTGGGCGTTTCAACGAAATGTACGGCTGGGATAGCTACTTCATTGTCCGCGGCCTTCTGCTTGATGGAAAGCTCGAGCTCGCGCGCGCCATGGTCGATAATCATGCCTATCAGATTCAGCACTACGGAAAAATCCTGAACGCGAATCGTACCTACTACCTGACGCGTTCCCAACCGCCGTTTTTCGCCTCCATGGTGCGGGACGTTTACGAGCGGCTGCCAAAAAATGAAGACTCGCGCAATTGGTTAAAGGAAAACCTCCGGTGGGCGATTCAGGAATACCGGACCGTCTGGAATGTCGCTCCGCGAATGGTGAAACCTTACGGGCTCAGCCGCTATTGGGATGAAGGCGAAGGACCTTGTCCCGAAGTCGAAAAGGGAGGGTACGACGCTCTCGTCGGGCCATTCGCGAGAGCCGAAGGATTCAAGCCCGGAGAATACCTCGCCCGCTATACTCACGGACTCTCCGCGAATCCGAAGCTTGACCTGGTCTTCAAACACGATCGCGCCGTGCGTGAATCGGGACATGATACGACCTACCGTTTCGATCTCCGGGCCGCGGACTTCTTGACCGTGGACTTGAACTCACTTCTCTACAGGTACGAAACGGAAATCGCGCAAATCATCCAGTCGGAGTTCGGCGGCGCAGTGAATCTGGAGCCAGGCAAGCGCGAAACGACACAACCCTGGCTGAACGCCGCCAAAGTGCGGAAACAAAGAATCAACAAATATCTCTGGAACCAGAAAGCGGGGTCCTTCTTCGACTATGACTTGAAAAAGAAGTCTCAGTCCGGATACATCAGCGCGACGGCGTACTACCCTCTTTGGGCAGGGCTTGCCTCGCCTGAGCAAGCGCGCAGGGTTGCCCAATTCGGAAAAAAGCACCTTGAATTCGCGGGCGGGATCGCTGCCACGGCTGAAGCTTCACGCGGTCCCCTGAACCCGCCAGACCGTCCGCAACGGCAGTGGGATTTTCCGTATGGCTGGCCTCCTCATCAAATTCTCATCTGGGATGGCCTCGTGCGACAGAACCAGCGGGAACTGACAAGGGATGCCCAACGCCTCGCTTATAAATGGCTGTTTACGATCGCCAAGAACGCTCGCGATTTCGGCGGAATGGTCACGGAAAAGTACGACGTAGTCACCGGCTCGCACGAGGCTTTCGTGGAATACGGAAACGTCGGCACTGATTTCTCCTACATCACCAAGGAAGGCTTCGGTTGGACAAACGCTTCCGTCCAGGTCGGACTGAAAGTACTCACCCCGACTCAGCTCGACGAGCTTCGAAAGCTTCGACCCGTCTCCGAAGTCTTTCAATGAATCGATAAAGGAATTCTTTTTGCATCTTTTCGCGGGCTGTGGCCCCACGGCCCCGCGGAAAGGTGAACACATGCGCTTTGCGTTATTATTGGGTCGGATGCTTTTTTCGCTGATTTTTATCCTCTCGTCGTTCGGACATTTTTCAGCCGAGACCATAGGCTATGCTGCCGACAAGGGTCTTCCTGCCGCGAACATACTCGTCCCACTTTCCGGGATTGTATTGCTCCTGGGAGGACTCAGCGTGCTCACGGGCTATCGGGCCAAAGTCGGCGCGGGACTCCTGGCTCTTTTTCTTCTGCCCACGACCTTCATGTTTCATAATTTTTGGGTCATTACGGACGATCCAATGTCCGCGCAAATTCAACGGATCATGTTTCTGAAAAATATCTCGATGCTCGGGGGAGCTTTGATCCTCCTCTATTTCGGAGCCGGCCCTCTCAGCCTTGACCGCAAACTGCAACACCGACCGATCGAGCGAGCTTGACAACTCGCAATTATCTAGCCGGGCTGGGTTTCTTTCTCGGCCTGCTTCTCTTCCGCGTCGCGAATGCTCTTTCGAATCAGGTTTCGTACGATCCGGTTTTGATTCACTTGCCCGACAAGGGACTTAGCGTCGTCATAAAGAGTCGGATCGTTTAATAACGCCCCGAGCGTCCCGTCGCCTCGGTCGAGCTTGGCGAGAATGCTGTCCAGGCGCGCCATGGCTCGGTTAACCTTCTTCAGATCCAGCTGCTTGTTCATTTTCCCGCTAAAGGATGAGAGCTCCTGAACGAGCTGATCCAGATTCCTGATCAAGTCGGCTCCGCCCTGGGCAAGTTGCTGCAACCCGGATGTGCTCTTCGCCTTTATCATGCCGCCCGCCGGCACAATCGGCTTATCGAGACTCCCGGGTGCAATCATGACGGCCTTATCCCCGAGAATTCCCTGGGTCCTCAGCTCAACGAAACTGTCCTCGCGTATCGAGTTGCTGAAGCCTGGCGCGACATCGATTTGGACAAGGACCTTCCGGGTCTTCTCGTCCAATGTGAGGCGGTTCACCTTTCCGGCGCTGACGCCTGCCACGAAGACCTTGGCTCCGACCAAAAGCCCCTCGGCATTTGGAACGGCGAAATTATAGTGGAGCGCGCTGGAAAAGACGTTAAAACGGCTCCCGATCAAAAAGAGAGCAACCATGCCGAGAAGAAGCCCTAGATTCAGGAATATCCCCGCGCGCAGCTCGGCCTTATAGCGTTTTTTCATCGGCTCCTCCTGATCTCATCATTTCCCTGATAATCAGCCCGGAAGAATGCCCGGATCGCGGGGTCCTGGGAGTCCTGAATCGCCCGCGTCTCCACGATTCGCATGCTTCCATTCCACAGAACTCCGACCCTTTCGCAAATCGCCAAGACGCTGAGAGGGTCATGCGAAACGAAGACACCGGCCACCTCACCCGCTGATCGGATCTGACGGATCTGGCGGATGAAATTTTGCGTGTTGATCGGATCCAACCCCGAGGTCGGCTCGTCAAACAGAATCAACTTGGGATCCAGGATCGTCGCCCGAACCAGTCCGGCTCGCTTGTTCATTCCGCCGGAAAGTTCGCTGGGGTAAAGGTGGTTCGTGCCCTCCATCCCGACGTGCTTCAGACGCTCGTTGACGCGCTTCAGGATTTCTTGATCGCTCATGCGCGTGTGTTTTTCGAGCGGATAGGCCATATTCTCCTCGACCGTCAGGGAATCAAACAGCGCGCCATTCTGAAAAACGTAGCCGATCCGAACACGCAGCTCGGCGAGTTGTGATTCTGATTTCAGACACAGATCCGAATTCTCAAACCAAACCTCGCCCTGATCCGCCTTTATGAGGCCGATGATAATCTTGAGAATCGTGCTCTTCCCGCTTCCCGAGCCGCCCATCATTCCGAGAATTTCGCCGCGTGACAGGTCAAAGCTGATGTCATCAAGAACCCGTCGTCCCGCGAAGTCCTTTACAAGATGACGAACTTTGAGGAAAGGCTCAGCCATATTTCAACACCGTCAGAATGAAGAGCTTATTCAAAAAGAAATCACAGATCAGAATAAAGATGCTCGATCGAACCACGATCCACGTCGTGGACGCGCCGACACCCCGCGTACCACCGACCGTGTTCAGCCCACGCCAGCATGCCGCGAGAGAGATGAAGAGAGAGAAAACGACCGTTTTCAGAAGGCCGGTCCAAACGTCGGCCATCTGCAGAATCTGCAGCGTCTTCGAAACATAGAGCACCGGCCCGATCGACAGCTCGGTGTATGCGACGGTCAGCGCCGCGAGCACGCTCACGAATTCGCTAAACAGCGTCAGGATCGGGAACACCAGAGTAGACGCAATGACCCTCGGGAGAACCAGAGTGGAATTTGGGCTGTCGCCGAGCGCGCGAATCGCATCAATCTGTTCCGTGACATTCATCGAAGCGAGTTCTGAGGTGATCCCGGAACCCACTCTGCCAGCCAGAAGCAGGCTGGTCAGGATCGGACCGAGTTCCCGGAATATCGAAAGAGCCACCAGCTCCGGAACGTAGAGCGTGCCCCCAAAGCGTTGAAGGCCGTTTCCATATTGCAGAGCCATGATTGCACCCATCGCCAGCCCTGACGCGGCAATCAGTCCGAGCGACTGGCTGCCCAGGAAGTAAATTTGCTCCGCGCTCAGCCGAATCAGGGCCTTCTTCTGAAGCGGCCCGGACCAAAAGTCAGAAACGGCATCCTTAAAAAGGTAAAATATCCCTCCAGTCGTCGAACGATACCTGAGATCAGACGATAAGGGAGGGGACCGATCGGCTCCACGCTGCGCTCTTTTCACAATACCCGCCATTGCACGAGGCAGGCCCCGGTCGAAAAACGGGCCCCCGATGGAGTATCGGAGGCCCTGGATGCGCAGAATTATCAGCCGTTTCCTAGACGATCGGGATAGTAGCGCCCAGCATCGCGGTGTACGCGTCGTCCGCCGGCGTCGGGATGTAGTCACCCCTCAAGGAGAGGGCTATCGATTCGCCGATCGCATAGCCGAAATCCAACCCTGCGGACGGAAAGAGATCCACCGACCCGTCTCCAGGCGTGAAACTCCTTCCGAGATTCATCGAATTCGGATCTGACCGATAGATCAACTGCGTCCCGATCTTAACCGCGGCGAGAAAATCCGTGCCAAGCTTGCTTCCGATGACGAGGCTTCCCGGCACGATAAATGAGTTAGCGCCGCCTGAAATGTTCGTCTGCGAATCGGCACCGAAGAGATTGCCGTCCGGAGGGCCGATGTGAGAGAAGAGAAATCCCGTCTCAATACCAGCCTTAAATCGGCCGATCTGTATCATATTGCCGATATCCCAGTTCAAGTTAAAACCCTCTGCCAACCGGCTCGTATATTCGCCTAGCGAATTCTGAAAGCCAAGAATTCCCACCGCTGGCGTGACCGTCAGAGGGGAATCGAGAGCATCTTTTGTTACGTCTTCCGCTTCGGCTCTGGTCGTCCCCTGCGCAAAAGCGCTAGACGAAATCAGAGCCACTCCTAACACCAAACTGCCTATTGCTTTGAACATTCTGACCTCCTGATCATTACCTTTTTCGTCCTTTCATCCCTTCAACCGGGGAAGAGTGCAATGCACATTCCCCAAAACCATGCGGCAAGCTCAAGCCGCTTTTGGCAGCTCTTTTTCTCCTTTCCGTTTTCCTTCTGGGCTCTGGTAGTGCTCAATCAGTGCATTAATTTCAGAGCCGAGCAAAATCACCATTCCAGCGACATTCAACCAGAGCATCAGAATGATCACCGCCCCCAGACCGCCGTATGTAGCGTTGTAGTTCGCGAAGTTGTCGACGTAGAGCTTGAATAACAGAGACGCTCCGACCAAAAGCAGCACTCCAGCCGCGCTACCAACGGAAATGAACCGGAACTTCTGCTCCACATCGGGTCCGTAATAATACGTGAGCGAAAAAACAAGCAGGAGTGCCGCGACGATCACCGCCCAGCGGAGAATCGCAAATCCCGTCCTCACCGCCTGCCCTTCACCGAGAAACTGACCGACCCAGCTTTGAAGGGTACCCCCGAAGACGATCAAACCGAGGGCGCCAATGGTTAAAATCGTGAATGCACCGGTCAGCAGAACCGCCGTACCACGAACCTTCCAAAAGGGCCGGCCTTCCTTGACGTCGTACGTAATATTCAACTGCTGCATGACCGCGTACAAACCATTCGATGCAGCCCACAACGTCAGCAAGAAGCCGAAAGACAAAAGACCGCCTTGCCGTTGCGAAGTCACCTGCTGTACAGTACCGGCGAACATATTCGCAGCGTCCCCGGGAAGCGCTTGCCTGAGCAGATCCATGATCGATTCATTCATGTTAGGGATCGGCAAATACGGCAAAAGAGTCAGCAAAAAGATCATCGCTGGAAAGATCGCCAAAATCAGGTAATAGGCCAAGGCGGCTGCCCCGTTGGAGACATTGTCGTCCTTCACTTCTTTCTTCAAATCGGAAAAGAATCTTTTTATCGAAATTCCACGCATGAACTGCGGGACTGCACTCGGCGTGCCCGGCATGTTTCATGCTCCTTTATTGGTTATTCGACATTCACAGTTAAACAGGAGGCAAGATGGAAACTAAAAAACAAACAAAGGGGCTTCAGGAAGAGACCGCTAAAGTCGCCGGACAGGCGCAAGAGCGAATCCACGAGACCAAGGAACGGCTCGGCTCCGCTGTCGAAAGCAGAAAAAGCATGGTGTCCGAAAAACTGGACCACTTTTGCGATGCGATCAGACAGGCATCGGATTCTCTTCGGCATTCGAACGAAAATCAAATCGCGGGCTATCTAGACCAGCTGGCGGACCGGACAGACAGTTTTAACCGATCCATCAAGGATCGTCGAACGAGTGACATGTTCCAAGAGGTTCAGAACTACGCGCGGAACAACCCGCTTGCGTCGTTCGCCGCAGCCGCTGGCATTGGAATACTGGTCAGTCGTATCGGCAAGGTCGCCTTTTCAAGGCGGAGTGCGCGAGAAGTCCCGCCGATGGAAACTCATGAAGACTATTTGGAAAGGAGGATCGGCTAGATGAACACAGAAGAAAAATCGAAGATCGTCCCGCTTTATGACGAAAAGGGCAAAAGATCCGTTCGGGGTTCCGTAAGGGATTTCGTGACCGACTTTGCCGGACTCTTCAATAAACAGCTCGAACTCGCGAAGTCCGAGATGAGCGACAAAATCGACCAGGCACAGAACGGGGTCGTATCACTGATCACGGGTGGCGCTATCTTGTTCTTCGGAGTCCAGATCCTTCTTGCCGCCGCAGTCGTCGGGTTGTCGTATGCGATGCCCCTTTGGGCCTCCGCGCTGGTTATTGGATTAGTCGTTACGGTGGTCGGGTTGGTGTTTTACAACCGCGGCCGCAAGGCATTGAAAGCGGGAAGCCTTAAACCTGAACAAACCATCGAGTCGCTCGACCGCGACCGGATATCCGCGAAGGAGACTTGGCATGAATTACGAAAACACGGCTAGACTGAGTTCGGAAGTCGATGAACTCCGGGAAAAAGTAAGGAGAGACGCCAGGGAGCTGGAAGACCAGCTTTCGTTCAAAGGCATTTCTGAGGAAATCAAACACCGAATTGACCGCTCGGACCTGCGGGAACTCTGGAATTCCTTTTACTCCGACGTAAGGCGGAATCCTCTGTCGCTTATTTTGCTAGGTTCGGGAATCGCGCTTCTGTTCAGGGAACGAGAGAACAGGGAATATGTATCATCCGTAAGTAGCGAAGGCCCGCGCGAATCCTTTGGCGGGAAAGTCTCATCCCTTGGTGAAAAGGTCAAAAGTCGCTTCGGCTCTTCCAAGTCGGAGATCAGCGAACGGACTTCCGAAAAGATGCATGAGCGAATCGAGTCCAGTCGAAATCTCTACGCTAAAGGCCGGGAAGCGCTCACGGAAAACCCGTTAAGCGTTATCGGCTTGGGATTGACGATCGGTGCGGTAATCGCCGCGGCTTTACCGAAAAGCAAAAAGGAAGAGGAGCTGCTTGGTGAAAACGTGGAAAATATGAAGGAGCAGGTCAAGACGGCCGCTGAGGGACCCGTCGACGAACTAAAGTCCGCGGCTGGCTAGTAATTCGCGGAGTGGAACCCAGTTTACGGCGGACCGCTAACTAGCCTATCTTGATGAAGTTTTCTTTTTGGGCGCTCGAAATTCGAGTCCCGGGAGGAAGTACCAGTATCTGTCCGGTCCTCCTATTGACAAAGTACTCTTGGGGCGGGTTCTTCCCAAGACGAGCCAGAGCGCCTTCGAAGAGTTTCTCATTGGATGCTTCGGCATTGCGGGCGAACGCAAAAGACTCGGCTGCCGCCGGGGCTCCCGCTTGACTAGCTTGTCGAATAAAGCGCGAATAGATCATCTCACCACGATTTTCGTTGCCGACTGGCAGTTCGAGATTTTGGCGAGTAGAACGGGCTACGACAGTCCCGGGTTTCAGATCTGGGACCGTCCCGCCCAAAGCGCGTATCGCCGTCTTGTGGTTCTCGCGCTGAATGGCCTTTGAGGCTGAAGCGGCCCGAAAGAGCTTTGAAACCTGGTCGAAGCCTTCCCTTTTCGCTTGCTGACCGAATATTTCATAGCGGTAGCTCGCCGTCGTTTCCTCTTGGAGTGCCGCGATCAGATTCTTCAACGTCTGGTTCTTGCCTTCCGCCGAATTTTGAGTTGCCTGCTGTGCCAGGACCATCGCGGGAACGGCGAGCAATAATAACGAGAGGTGATTCATTGGGACTCCTCCTCTTTCGTGTCCCTGCACTCATCGTGCTGGCTACCTTCGTTGCATAGGCTTTGCAAGTAAGCCCATAATGTTACTTAAAAAAGGGGACGTTCTCATAGCGACTGACGTACAACATGACTTCTTGCCCGGGGGAAGCCTGCCAATCACAAACGGCGACCGTGTCATCACCCCGCTCAACACCGCCATACGCGGTTTCTCGTCGCAAGGACTGCCCGTCGTCGCAACACGCGATTGGCACCCTCAGAATCACTCGTCATTCTTCGCACAAGGTGGACGTTGGCCGCCCCACTGCGTAGCCGAATCATTTGGAGCGCATTTTGACGAACGGCTCGAGCTACCCGAAGGCGTTGTCGTCATCTCGAAAGCGACGGATCGTGACAAAGAAGCATATTCCGCGTTCGAGGGGACGGACCTGAACGCTCAGCTCAGATCGCTCGGCGCTCATCGCATCGTCATCGGAGGATTGGCCACCGACTACTGTGTCCTGAATACCGTTAAAGACGCACTTCGGTTGGGGTATAAGGTTTACGTTCTCGAAGACGCGATAGAAGCCATTAATGCTCGTCCCGATGACGGTCTGCGTGCCTTGCGGGAAATGGAGCGGCTCGGAGCCGTTTTGATCAGATCGCGCGACTTATCCGTCGTTAAGGAAGAGGCGGCATGACGGAATGGAGCGAGAACGCTCTCTTGAGTGACAGCTACGAGTTCGCGATGCTGCAAGCGTATCTTGAACACGAAATGGAACGAACCGCGGTTTTCGAGTTTTTCGTTCGGCGCCTTCCGTCATCGCGGAACTTCCTCGTAGCCGCTGGACTCGAACAACTCGTCACCTATCTTGAAGGATTTCATTTCGGGCCTGACGAGCTGGAGTGGCTGTCGAGGTCCGGCTACAATCGCAAAACGATCGATTACCTCAGGGAATTGCGTTTTGAGGGCGATCTCGATGCCATGCCGGAAGGGACGGTGTTTTTTCCGAATGAGCCGGTTGTGCAGATCTCCGCGCCTCTTCCGCAAGCGCAGCTCATCGAAACGCGATTGATCAATACCATTCATTTTCAAAGCATCATCGCTTCGAAAGCGGTTCGAGCGACCCTGGCAGCCCCTGACAAACTCCTCGTCGATTTCGGCGCGCGGCGTGCCCATGGAGGAGAGGCGGCTCTGCTAGCCGCGCGCGCAAGCTATATCGCCGGTTTCTCCGGGTCCTCCCTTGCCTTGGCCGGAAAGGTTTTTGGGATCCCTGTTTTCGGAACAATGGCCCACTCCTTCATTCAGGCGCATCGCTCCGAGAGCCTTGCTTTTGAGAACTTCGCCGATTCGATGCCGCACAATATCGTACTTCTGCTGGACACCTACGATACCGAGAGGGCCGCCGAGAAGGTCGCACGGCTTGCGCCGATGCTCGCCCGGAAGGGCCGGCGCGTCTCGGGAGTACGACTGGACAGCGGAAATCTCGCCCAACACGCGCGTAAGGTTCGCGCCATTTTGGATGCGCAGGGACTTCAATCGATTCGCATTTTTGCCAGTGGCGGGGTCGACGAGCGTTCGATCGAGAACCTTCTCGCATCAGGCGCTCCGATTGACGGTTTCGGTGTCGGCACTCTTATGACTACCTCGGCTGACGCTCCGTACCTCGATTCCGCTTACAAGATCCAGGAATACGACGGCCAGGCAACGCGCAAGAGATCCGAAGGAAAAGCCACGTGGCCAGGGGCGAAGCAAGTGTACAGAATAGCACCTGCTCGCGATTATGTTTCATTGAGAGCCGCGCCTCACTCACCGATGGACGGCGTACCGTTGCTGGAGCCCGTAATGCGCCGAGGCAAGCGGGTCGCCCCCCCCGTGCCCCTCAATGAATCGCGGCAAAGGTTAAGAGAGGAGCTTGAGCGGCTGCCGGACGCGCTCCGATCGCTCGAGTCGACGCGACGGACGCCGTACGCGGTAACAATCGCCCCAGAAATCCTCGAACTCGCTGCACGTCTCGATGCGTCGGAAGCAAGCGGAGCACGTTCCTTGCTTCGCCTCGAGAACGAAACGGGGTACCCTCATATGAAACGTACAGCTACGGCAATCTGGAAAAATGGCGGTAAAACAGGAGAGGGGTCCCTCTCCACGGAAAGCGGGGCACTTTCGAACGCTTCTTACTCGTTCCTCACCCGCTTTGAAAACAAAGTCGGAACAAATCCCGAAGAGCTCGTCGCAGCGGCCCACGCGGGTTGCTTTTCCATGGCGCTCTCATCAGAGCTCGAAAAGGCATCTTTCAAATCCGACGAGATCATGACTCATGCGACGGTTATCCTGGAAAAGACGAGCTCAGGATGGAGCATCACGCGCGTGGATCTCGATGTGACTGCCCGGGTGCAAGGCGTCGAATACGAGCAGTTTCTCAAACTCGCGGAAGACGCCAAAAGCAACTGCCCGATCTCAAGACTTCTCAGAGCGGAAATCACGTTGAAATGCCAGCTTTCCGCTGAACTCGGCGTCGCGTAGCCGGCTCGTCACGGATTTCACAAAATGCGCAAAACCGTTTGGAGAGTCGCGCTGTGCGCTGGCCTGTTTTCCCTCCCGGCGGGCGCCGATACGGGTAACATAAGCGTTTATGGAACACTCAATGTGGATCTCGAATCGGTCAAGGCAACAGGAGCAGCCGATCCCGCCGCGGATTACGTGAATCGATTCCGCATTCAGTCGAACTCAAGCAATTTTGGAATCAAAGGCGACGAGAAAATCGCAAAAGATCTCAGCGCCGTTTTTCAGCTCGAAATGTCGGTCGATGTTGCCGCCGGCTATGGAGAGGTCTCGGGACGCAATTCGATGGTCGGCCTTTCGGGCGAACTCGGAACAATCATCTACGGAAAATGGGATACCCCCTACCGAAACGTCCAGGCCTTCATGGATCCGTTTTACAGCACGGGCATCGGCTATCTCGCGAGCATTCTCGATACGATGGGCCAGGGCTCGACCTCGACGACTTTCCTTTCAGGCGGTGGGTCCAGCGTGGCTGACGCCCTCTCCTTCAGCCGGCGGCAAGGAAACTCGATTCAGTACTGGTCCCCCGATTTCGTCGGAGCGTCGGTGAAATTGGCCTACTCGACGAATCGCGATCGTTCAAGCGATCCCTCAAATCATAAAAATCCGGATCTTCTCAGCGCCGCCCTCAATTATGAGCAGGGGCCGATCAATCTAGGTGTCGCTTATGAGCAACACGATGATTTCATGAGCGCCTCGGCCCATCCGATCACCGGGGTCACCGCTCTCAAAACGCAGGACAGGGGATTCAAGATCGCCGCCGGTTTCAAACCTTTCGAGGACACCAGCCTCGGCGTCGCCTGGGATGTATTGAAATACGGACAGTATACCGATTTCGGCGATTCTTTTTACAAACGAAACGCCCTCGCCCTTTCAACAACCCAAAAGCTGGACGAATACACCGTGCGTGGCGCGTACGGATTCGCGACGGACGGGACATGTACGCGCGCCAGCGGTGCTGCCTGTGATACGGCCGGGCTGGGCGCGGAGTTTGCCACGATCGGCGGCTCGTACAGCCTAAGCGGACGAACCGACCTCTATGTCATCTTTTCGAAAATTTGGAACGGGAACAATAACTACAACTTCGCCATCGGGCAGGTCAACGCCGCCCTTCCCGCCGGAGCCGACCCCCAAGGCTTGGGCCTTGGTATTCGACACAATTTTTAACTCTTCGCCGCTTGGAGGTAAGTCTTCCCTTTGTAGAACCTGGCCAAAATGGTGAACGTGAACGCCGCGAGCACCATCAGCACGGTGAAGAGCCAGAAGAACTGAGAAAGCGACAGAGTCTTTTCCAGTGGCGCGAGGAACGCGACAAGTACGTTCCCGAAGGTCACACCCAGGAGCCAAAAGCCCATGATCGTCGACTTCATCGCGCGCGGCGCTTGAGTATACGCGAACTCAAGACCCGTGATCGACACCAGAACCTCGGCGCTTGTCATGATGAAGTACTGAACCACTTGCCAAAGCACATGGACCTTGCCGCCGGTGAGTGCCGCGGCCTCGATCTGCAACTGCAGAATCGCCGCGCAGGCAAACGCGATCGCGGTCAAAAACATCCCGATCGTCATCCGCCGAAGCGGCTTGATGACGATCCCGCGACGTTCGAGCGGCCCATAAACCCCAAAGTTCAGAAGAGGGATGATGATCATGACCATCAGAGGGTTAAGCGCCGCTATCTGCGCCGCCTGGAGTTCGAGGGTGGCAAATCGCGAGTTCACGAGATCGCTCGTGAGAGTGATACCGACTGCCGCGACAGCAGTCCCGATGACGACTCGATTGAGCCACTTAGGCAACCTGATATTCGAAACCCATAAGAGGAGCGCTGTTCCGCCATAAAGGGCCAGGCCGATCGTGACCGCCACGATCGTGGACCAGCCCCATTCCGGCACGCGCAAAACCAGGTTCATCTGCTTGGCCTGCTCGATCCAGGTAGAGGAGTGCTGATCAAAAAGAGCCCAGAAGACGCTGACCATCGAGAAAACGAGAACGATTCTCAAAACGGCGGGAGGACCCTCGGCCGCCTCTTCGCCGAATTTTTTGGCCGCCGGAGCGAAGAAGCCTTCGCCGGGTTTACGCTCATGGCGATGACGAATTGCATGAAGGGACACAGCCAAGAAACCGGCATCGGGCGCCCTGGCCTGCCGAATCAAGAAAACGTAGACCCCGAGTGCCACCGCCAAGATCGAAATCACCACATGCGGAACAAAGCTGGTCCAGCTGACACTGCCTTCGTTGCCGGCAAAAAACCCGAAAATCAAGGCGGCAACAGGAACGAAAAACAGCACAGAGGACAGAACATCGAGAAGCCCGAGTCGTCCGCCCGGTTTCGGAGGCACGCGTGTGAATTTGTTGCGGCCCATCCAAAAGACGATCGTCGCGATGCCCATGAGAATACCGGGCACGCCAAAGGCCACCTCGGCTCCGAAATGTTTTTTTAGAAGAGGCGTAAGAAGAGTTGAGAAAAAGGAACCGAAATTAATGATGAAATAGAAGATCTGATAGACCTTGCTTACGAGACCGCTGTTTTCGGCATTGAACTGATCGCCGACGTTAGCCGAAACACACGGTTTGATCCCGCCAGACCCGATCGCGATCAACGATAGCCCGAGGTACATCCCGAGTTCCGCCGCGCCGTATTGGCCGTTGGCACCGAACCTGCCCGCCACGGCCAGAACACCGTGACCCGCACAGTAGATCAGCGAAACCCAGAGAATGACGTTGAACTTTCCGAGAAGCCGGTCGGCGAGGATCGCGCCGATCATCGGGAAGGCATAAACCCCGGCCATGAAAAGGTGAACCGTCTGCGTTGCGTGGGCTTTCGCGGACGCAGCCATTTCGGGCGCCACTTGAAGCTCAGGGGCGAATTGCAGGTAAAGGGACGTCAGGTAGATATAAAGGATGGCGCGCATCCCGTAAAAACTGAACCGTTCGGCTCCCTCATTGCCGACGATATACGGAATCCCCGGAGGGAATCGCGTTGCCGCCTTGTCGATCGCATTTTCAGACACCGCCACACCCACCGTTCCAGTCGTTGACATATCTGATTTGTACCGGAGAGCTTCGTATACGGCAAGCCTGGTGCTCTGAATTGTTGTACCGCTCGCGCGGATGGAGTAGGTTTTCCGAATGCCAGTCTTTTTGATCGTATTCCTGACGTTGTACAGCGCTCTTCACGCCTATGCCTTCGCGCACGCGAAAGCCGCCCTTCATTTCGGGCCAAAAACCGGGTGGTTCATCGCCGGGCTTATGCTTATCCTGATCCTTACGCCCATGCTCGTCCACATTCTCGAGAATGCCCAGCTCGAGTTCGCGGCGCGCTCCTTTGCCCAAATCGGTTATCTATGGATGGGGTTTATTTTTCTTTTCTTCTGGGCTTCATTGGCTTTTGACCTCCTCAGGCTGCTCGGCTTTGTTTCCGGCTGGACGCTCCAGCGCCATGCCTCGCTCTTCACAATTCCGCGTAACATCTCGTTTTTCGTAAGCGCGATCTCGGTGCTTGCGATTTGCGTCCATGGATATTTCTCCGCCCTGAACTTCAGGATTGAAAGGCGGGTTTTCGAAACAGCCAAACTTCCAGCGGACATCGAACGTCTCAAGATCGTACAGGTTTCTGATATTCACCTCGGATTGATTATACGAAGCAAGCGGCTCGATAAAATCCTGGACATCGTCCGTTCCGAGAATCCTGACCTGCTGGTCTCGACGGGCGATCTCGTCGACGGGCAGATCAATCACCTCCTCGGGCTCGCGGAACGCCTTCAGCAGATCCGCCCCAAATATGGCAAATACGCGATCACCGGGAATCACGAGTACTACGCCGGAATCGAACATTCCCTGGATTTCACCAGGAGAGCCGGATTCGTGATCCTCCAGGATGCGTCTGTTAAGGATCAGGTCATCAACATCGTCGGAGTGAGTGATCCGGCCGGCCGCCAATTTGGAATCAAGGAAGGGCTGTCCGAAAAGGCTCTCCTCGACTCCGTGAATAAAGGCCGTTTCACCCTGTTCCTGAAACATCGTCCCGTTGTCGAGCCGGGATCCCTGGGGCTCTTTGACCTTCAACTTTCCGGGCACACTCATCACGGGCAGATCTATCCGTTTACCTGGTTTACGACGATGGTTTTCCCGATGAACGCGGGGACCTTTCACCTTGGTAAAAACTCTCTCTTGCATGTGAATCGGGGTACCGGCACCTGGGGACCTCCGATTCGGTTTCTTGTCCCACCTGAGGTGACCGTCATAGAACTCGTTCGATCGCGCGACAAAGGAGCTCACGATTGAAAAAAGTCGCAAAGCTCGGGACCTGGGGGCTTTTGAATCGCATTCTCGAGCAGCCAAATCTGGTCTCGACGATACAAAACCTCCACCCCCGGGTTCTCGGCAAATTGATTGGCCGGATCGGACTTGAAGATGCGGGGGAAATCGTCGCCCTTTCGACCACCGAGCAGCTTAAAAAAATCTTCGATGAGGACCTCTGGCGCAGCGCCAAGCCCGGAGAGGAAGAGAAGTTCGACGCCGAACGCTTCGGCCTTTGGCTGGAAATCATGTTCGAAATGGGTCCGGCCTTCGTCGCGGAGAAACTCGCCGAAATGAACGAAGACTTCCTGACCCTCGCCTTCTCGCGGCAGGTTCTCGTGATCAACACGCAGGAACTTGCCGAGGA
>MEQK01000011.1 GCA_001770175.1 Bdellovibrionales bacterium RIFOXYD1_FULL_55_31
GTTTCGAGCGCAAGTTTTCCGTCGCAATCGACACCGGCTACTCCGGCGGCGGCGGGAAATGTTCTTACAGGCAAACAGTTCTACGCCGGTGGAGCGATGGTGACCGGAAGCATGGCTGATCGAGGTGCTGCCTGGGATCTAGCAACCGCCTTCCCGGGAGCGGGATATTATAGTGGGATAACGTCAGCCGTTGCTGCCTCAAGTGTCTGTTCAACGCAGAACTTCCTGGGCTCCGCGGGAACAGCTAAATGTGTTTCCGGTTCAACGGCAAATCCGGCGGGCGCCGTGAATATTCTGTCCACCTACGAAGCTTGGGACGCAAATGGAACAAAAATTACCGGCACGATGGCCAACAACGGATCGCCGAGCTTTACCCCAGGCACCAGCGATCAGACGCTTTCGGCGGGCTACTATTCGGGCGGTACGGTCCAGGGGGATGCGGATCTCGTCGCGGCAAATATTAAGAGTGGGGTGAGTGTTTTTGGTGTGACCGGCAGCCTCAGCATCACCGGATTTCTGGATACGAACGCTTACAGAACGGATAACTCGACCACCACCCTGGCGAATCTCCGCAATCCGGCCTGGGTTGATGCGCGTGTCAGGGCTAAGTTGACTGACGAGCTGAATGGGAACGCGACGTTCACCTCGAATCATCGTCTTGTGCCGGATCCTAAGTACGATACGGATGGCTATGATGACACGACAGGAATAGGGCAAATCAAACTGAATTATCTCGAAACGATTCAAGCCGGTCGTCCGACGATCGTTTGCGGAGCAGTCGGTACGACCGAGGAGCGCATCGCTGATTGCGCGACCGCGAATGGGGCGAAAGCGATTTGGGAAGGTGCCAAATACGGAAAGGGCAGCGAGGGCGATTGGAAGCTGGTGACCTTAACGAATGACGGTGCTCGAAATTGGGAAGTTTGGCGAGATGAGCGGACGCGCCTGCTCTGGAGCGATTCAACTTTTCATGTTGCCACAGCGTTTGGCAATAAATACAACTGGTTTCAGGCTGCCGGGTACGCCAAGAACGCGAGTACCCTTTCGTTAACAGCATACGAGGGTGGGACTCCCGCCGCGACCGGTAAAACATACGCGGCCAACTGTTCAGATAATGCTACTCAGACTTGCCAACCGGATACGCCGATCAGTGTTTGCGCCGATGCGAGCGTTATTGCCGGCCTGAACGGAATTGCGACCTATACGACGCCTAATAATGATTACGCCAAAGGAAGTCTCGGCGTGGCCTCGACGCCTGTTGTGAGCTGGCGTCTGCCTACGATTGAGGATTGGAGACAAGCGAATTTGAATGGCGCGAGAAAAGTTTTGCCGAATATGACAACCCCTACCTTTTGGTCGGCATCTTCGTTCTCGGTCTTCAGGAGTAATGGTTGGCTCTATTACGGCTCGACAGGTGAGGAGACCAAGGATAACCGGAATGTTGCGTATGCCGTTCGCTGCATCGGAGCTACGCCATAAGCCGGCTATGCGACCGTCTGCAGGTCTTGCTTCTGGTGTTTACTCCAGAGGTGTTTCAGTTCCACTTCATCGATGGTCTCCTTCGTAAGAAGGAGCTGCACGCCTTCGAGAATGATCTCACGATAGTCCCCAATCAGGCGTCGTGCGCTTGAGAGTGCAACCTCGAGAAGATTTGAGATTTCATTATCAATCAGTTGCGCCGTTTTCTCGCTGTATTGAAAACTCCGGACTGGGGCCTGGCTCCCGAGCAACGGAGTGGGTTCTCTCTCGTAGATGGCAAGGCCGAGCCGCGCGCTCATTCCGTAGCGGGTCACCATGGCGCGCGCCATTTCCGTCGCCTTGTCGAGATCATCCGCAGCGCCGGTGCTGATGTCCTCGAAGAAGATCATTTCGGATGCCCGGCCGCCCAGCAGTACGGAAAGTTTCTTCTCAAGCTCATGCAGGTTCATCAGATAACGATCTTCGATCGGTCGGCTCATCGTGTATCCGAGAGCCCCCATGCCGCGAGGGATAATGCTGACTTTGTGAACGGTCTCGCCCTCGCCGACCGCGAGCGCGAGGACGGCGTGTCCCATCTCGTGATACGCGACGCGACGTTTTTCCTCGGGTCCGAGCAGGCGCGTCTTTCGTTCCAGGCCCGCGAAAGTGCGTTCGATCGCTTCGGTGCAGTCCCGCAATTCGACCCATTCCGCCTTGCGGCGGGTAGCGATAAGGGCCGCTTCATTGACAATGTTCGCGAGATCCGCTCCGGAACAACCGGCGGTCAACCCGGCGAGAGTTTCGGCCGAGACGTCGGGGGCGAGCTTTATCTTGCGTAGGTGAATTTCGAGAATTTTCTTCCTTCCGAGGCGGTCGGGTTTGTCGATAAATACCTGTCGATCAAATCGCCCGGCGCGCAGAAGTGCCGGGTCGAGCACTTCGGGGCGGTTCGTCGCGCCGAGAAGCACGATTCCGCGCGAAGGATCAAACCCATCCAGTTCGGCAAGCAGCTGATTGAGTGTCTGTTCCTTTTCATCGCTTCCGGATCCGGTGATCGCGTTGAGTCCGCGGGCTTTACCGAGCGCGTCGAGTTCATCGATGAAGATGATGCAAGGCGCTTGCGCTCTGGCCTGCTCGAAGAGGTCCCGTACACGCGCAGCACCCAAACCAACGAAGAGTTCGACGAACTCTGAGCCGTTGATCGAGAAAAACCGAACGCCTGCCTCTCCCGCGACCGCGCGCGCGAGAAGGGTTTTTCCTGTCCCGGGCGGCCCGACAAGAAGAACTCCTTTTGGCATGTGGCCACCGAGTTTGGAATAACGCGCAGGATCTTTCAGAAAGTTGACGATTTCGCGAAGTTCTTCCTTCGCCTCGTCGACGCCGGCGACATCGTCAAAGCGCGTTTTCAGATCAGTCTCAATGTAGATCTTCGCCTTGGACTTTCCCATCGAGAGAAAGCCACCGCCCCCGCGCATTCCGCCGCCGCCCGCGCGACGCATGAGGGCGCTGAAAATCAACATGAACAGGAATAAGGGGATGAGCCACGCCAAACCCGATTTCCAAAGATTGCTTTCGTATAGTCCCGAGTATTTCACGCCCGCTTCATTGAGCTTGTTAACGAGCTCCGGGTCGTTGACTTTGAGAGCAACGAAATCTTTTCGATTCTTGTTTTGAGGAGTGTTCGGAGTGTTTTTGAAGGACCCCTCAATGCGCTCGTTTCCGATCGCGACTTCGGCAATTTTGCCCTGGGCGAGATAGGTCAAAAACTGGCTATAGGGAATGCTCTCGTAATTTCGTTGGAATCTGACGATGTCCGCCACGAAGATGAGGAGCCACACGCCCAGGATAATGTACCAAATGCTGAATCGGGCGGGCGGCGGCGGGGTATTCTCGGGTCTGTTGCCATTGGCCATTTGTCAGCCAAGCTGCAAGGGAGTTGCCATCGCTTCGCCGCCGTCGGTCAATCAAAGAGGCTGCTTTGGGCGGAGCGCGGCGCGACCGCTGCTTAAGCGAACGGACTCCAGTTGATAAACTGAACGCAGCAGTTCAGCATAGGGATCGCCTGCCGCGGCGAGCAGATACCAGCCGTCGTTTGAAAAATCGTAGATAATGTATTTTTGAACGGAGGTGCGATCGACGATCCAGCCCTGTCCTGTTTTGCGGAAGAAAATCGGGCCGAGATTCTGGTGATTCGGGTGATAAGCGATGGCATGGTCGCCGGCTGTACGGGTTTGAAACGGCTGATCAATCATTTTTGCCATCTCTTTGACGCGATCCGGGGGAAATTCCGGGACTCTCTGATTTTTCCAATCCGGGTCATAGAGGGGAATGTCGCGATAATAATAACCGCGATGCATCATCGCGAACTCGAGTTTGAGAGCAAGCTCGGGGCTCGGTTGCGGAACGAGCACTCTTTTCAGCTTTTCCTTTGTTTCCTGAGTCAGCGTTGATTCGGGAATCTCGCTGAGTTGCTGGTGCGCGCCCGCGCCACCGCTTCCCTGGTAATTGGGACCATGGACGAGCTGATCCCGTTTGCCTTTGAATTCATTCACGAGGAATTCGATACTTGCCTCCGCGGCCGAACGGAGATTCCCCGTTGCGAAATAGGGTGCCAGATGATTTCGGAGCATCTCGCTCGCCTTGGCATCCGTAAGGTGTGGCTCGAGCGCGTAGCCGACTTCCACGCGCGCTGCGCGGTTTTCGAGATCGAGCACCAGAACCAATCCGCGTCCCGCGGTGTCGCGCCCGACTCCGGAATCATTGTAGAGTCGATTGGCGAGCGAGGCGAGATCCCGATCCTTCTGTGGCTTCAATATGACGACGCGATAGTCGATCCCATGCTGTTGGTGAATAAACGCGAGGTACTTTTCGGTTTTGATGCGAACTTGATCTCTGAAAATGCCGGTCTCATCGATGAGCGCGTTGCTCGGCGGCGCGCCCAAGGCTGGAGAGAGCAGAAGAAGCGCCGCTATTGACGAAATCAGCGAAAAGAAAATCATGAAACGGCTTGATCAGTGCCGACCTTTTTTGTGCTTGGCTCCGCGATGAAGCTTCTTAATTTTTTTCGAATGTTTTTTTGAGCTGGCAATGCCGCGATTTTTCTTCTCGTTCTTGGTTTTTTTGCCTTTTGCGAGCTTCTTCTTGGAATGAGCTTTCTTTTTCGCTGATACTTTGCCCTGTTTTTTGGTTTTCTTCTTCTTCAGCCGAGGCGCTTTCTCTTCTTGGGGACTGGGCCAGTCTCCGTAATTGTTCAGGTAAGAGGTGTCCTCCGCCAATGCGAGGCTTGGCGTTGCGGTTACAAACAGGAACATGGCAATGATTTTCATTAGGGCTCTCATACTTGATTTATCGGGTCAATTACTCAAAATCTTGAGTGAGAAATTTCGGCTGCCCCCCTTATTGATAGACACGCGGCAAAAGCTTTGGTTATCACAGAGATTACGTATGGTTAGTTCAGCCCGTTTCATGCCCACCCTGATTTTTGCTGATGGCGCGAGTTCTGGAAACCCTGGCCCCGGCGGCTGGGGGGCCATTCTTGTGACCTCGAAAGGTGAAGTTTTGGAGATGGGGGGGGGCCACCCCTCGACTACGAACAACAGGATGGAATTGACGGCCGTGATTCGAGCGCTTGGGACCGTTTCGAACGACGCCGGGGGGATCGAAGTCCTGACGGATTCCGTTTACGTCATCCGGGGGATAACGCAGTGGGTGTTTGGTTGGAAACGAAAAGGTTGGAAAACGGCTGAAGGCGAGGACGTCGCGAACCAGGATTTATGGAAAGAGCTGATGAGGGCGGTCGCGGGCAAAAAGATAATTTGGAAGTATGTTCGTGGACATGCAGGCATTCCTGGAAACGAGCGGGTCGACGAAATTGCTGTCCAGTTTTCAAGAGGCGCCCACCCCCGGCTCTATCGAGGGTCGCTTTTGTCGTATGATGTTCCGATTCACGACC
>MEQK01000012.1 GCA_001770175.1 Bdellovibrionales bacterium RIFOXYD1_FULL_55_31
GGGCGTTTTCATCAGATGTCCCGACGGGCGAAGTTTTGAATCGTCAGGCGGGGAAATCGGGACTACCCCTTTGAAAATGGAGCTGAGCGCGATTGCCGCGGCCCTGGAGCTCCTGCCCGGGCAATCGCGCGCCGTCATCTATTCTGATTCTCATTCGGCGCTTGATCATTGTTCGAAGCACTGGAAAACCGGCTGCCCCCAAAGCCTGCCGCTGCTGAAGCTGATTGATTTGCTGATCAGGGAAAAGGCACTTGAAGTGGAATGGAAGTGGATCAGGGGACATAACGGCAACGAGGGAAACGAACGTGCCGACGCTTTGGCCGCCGCTGGTGCACGAAACGCGCGGAAAAAACTGGGCGGCGGCAAATAGCGGGCTGGAATCCGTGTTCGCGGTAGCCGTGGGAACCGTTTACCTTGCGTCTCGAATGAAACGTCGCAAAGCCGTATAAAAAAAACCCCGGGAGCCGTCCGGGCTCCCGGGGTCGGTTTATCGATTGTATATCCGGGTTCTTAGTACTCGAACGCTCCCATGTCTGGTTTACCGTCCGGAACCGTGAAGCCCACGTTGGTGCCAGCATTGATCATAGGACTGGAGCTCTGAAGTGAGAACCAGGTTTTCCAATCACCCGTTTTCCTGAACATTGGATCGACGGTCCTGTTGTTGCTGATCGTCGCTCCCGAAACACCGTTGCTGATCGCGCCCGCATTGAAGAAGTTGTTGTAGGTCACAACAGGACTCACAACGCTTCCCCCGCCCTGCAATCGCACGGCAGGTGCGCCACCGATATTCTGGACGATGTTGTTCTGGATTTTGAGCCTCGTCAACGTCGAGTTCCCGCCGTCTATCTGGATGCCGCAGGTGGCGGAAGAAATATCGCTGACGACGTTATTGTAGATCTGGATATTATCCTGACTGGTGCCCATCGGCACGCCAGGGAGAACCAGAATCCCACGTCTGGGCATCTTCTCGATGACGTTGTGGTGAATCCGGACGTTATTTACACCCTGGTAATTGTACATGTGACTCGCGTTCCAAACACTGATCGGGTAGCCAGTCACATGGTTGTTATAGAAGTCAAGATAGCTGAGCGAAAGCTCATGCCCTTCGCCCCAGGTACCCGCTTCCGTGAAATCCACAAAGTTATCGTGGAATTTCAACGCCCAAGTCCCGCCGTTCTGGCGACCCGAAACCAATGACAGGTATCCACCCCAAAACTGGCTGTTGTAGATGTCGCAATCGGTTTCAAGGTTCCAAAGTTCGATTGGGATCGGCTCGGAATTGTTCGCACGGTTGACCTTGAAGACGGAGTCCTTCACGGTCATGTGCTTGAGCCAACCCGGCCAGGATTTGAACGCGTTTCCTTGACCGCCGGTTCCGACGCCTTCATCAACGATCACTTTGTCGAGAACCAGATCCTGTTGTGAATGGAGCCAAAGAGATGCATTCAGGGCGCCACCGTTGTGTGGTCCCGAGCAACCCTTGATCGTTACATTCTGGATGAGATTGCCAACTCCGTAAGACGGAGGCGGCACGGCCGGCCAATCGCTATCGGCGCCGCTCCACCAGCTGGAGCCTTCCATCGAAATGGCTTTGTCGTAAATCGAAATGAAGTCCATATCGATGACTGAGAAATGGCTTCTGCCCATCACGAGCACTCCGTGGCGGAGGCTGCGGCTATTCCCGTTCAGCGTGAAACCCCCTATGTATTGAGCACCATCCGTGCCGTTACTCGATGTGGCATTGATATACCAATCTCCGTAACTGCTCCTAATCGTCGTGACGGACTTTCCTTCACCGCGGATATTCACCCTCGGAGCAAGTCCGCATTGGCCGTTATCGGTGTACGATCCGGCTTTGATCACGATCGTCGCCGCGCTGTTCACTCGGCTGCATGCGTACGAGAGCGAGGCCCAAGGACTCGCTGAAGTACCGGCATTCGAATTGTTCCCGTTCGTTGCCACATAGTAAGCCGTACCGGTCAGGGGCGGCAGGCCACCCGTCGGAGTGGGCGTCGGTGTCGGGGTTGGTGTCGGTGGGGGGGGCGTCGCAGGAGTGCCAACAACGCCGATTTCGGCTGCCATGCTGAAGGGGTTTCCGTTCACTTCGGAAAGCGCGACGAAGCGAATGTAGCGCCCGACTTTTCCCGTGAAGTTCACGATCTTCTCCGTCGCGGTGTTCGCGAAGGTTCCCGCCGAAACCGGCGTTCCCCAGTTCGCGCCATCCGCGCTCACGTAAAATTCATACTGAGCGACCCGCCCGTTCACTTCGGTGGCAACGATATTCGGGAGATATCTGAATGAAGTCAGCTCGTAGTATGCCCCCATATCGATTTGAATCTCATGCGGAGGGGGCGGCATGTCGCTATTTGACCAATGCGTCCTCCAAAACGTCGCCGTGTTGCCGTCGAAGGCATTTCGTGCGGCACCGTTTTCGCTCTGGGTTTCCTCACTATCCACGTACTTCAATGCCCACCCGGTTTTAGGTAAAACGCCGGAGGTCGGGGTAGGTGTTGGAGTTACAGTCGCAGTCGGAGTCGGGGTTGGTGTCGGCGAAAGGGGCTTGACACCCAGAACGTTGAGTTCGGCGACGTTCGTCCATGGATTCCCGTTGATCTCCTTGAGGGCACGGAGCCGGACGTAACGCCCAGTCTTTGGAAAGAAGCTTGCGCTCTTTCGTGTAAGATCTGACGCAAACGTGCCGGAGCTTACGGCCGTACCCCAATTGGTTCCGTCCGTGCTGACGTAGAACTCATACTGAACGATGGTACCGTTGAAGATTTCAGGATTCGCGTCCACCTTGGGTTGATAGAGGAAGCCTGAAATATTGTAGCTCGACCCGAGGTCCACCTGGATTTCATGCGGAGGCATCGGATTCGCGTTTGTGTATTCGGTGTGCCAGTAGGTCGCGGGGTTTCCGTCGAACGCGTTCGCCCCGCCCTTGTCGCCATCTTTCGGATCAACAGCTTCGACGCTGTCGACGTATTTCAACTTCCATCCGGCCTGTGAAATGATCTCCGGCTGGGGCGGGGTTATCGGCGCTATTGTCGGCGTCGCTGTTGGAGTCGGCGTCGCTGTTGGAGTCGGCGTCGCTGTTGGAGTCGGCGTCGCTGTTGGAGTCGGCGTCGGACTGGAAGTCGGGGTGATAAGGATCGCGCTGACTTTCGCGTTATCCACCCTTGTTGTGAAGACAATGTTAATGACGCCGTTTGAGACATTCACCGGGAAGGTCAGATTATAAGGAGCGTTCCTTCCGACTTTGGCAAAAATATCGAGGCCACTGATGACTCTCGTGCCGTTGATCGACACGTCAAACACGCGTCTGCCGGCGGCGGTCCAATAGAGTTCGGCGAATCTCAACATCACGCTGTAACCGCCATTATCTACGGGAATCGAATAGGAGAAATTTCCGTAACGCTCACTTTGGTAGAGCGTCGGGCTCGAAGTTCCAGCAACGGTATTGCTGAAAGTCGCGGTCCTTCCACCGCTGAAATTCGCGTCGGCCTTATACACTATGCCCGAGCCATAGTTATAGGCCGGGCCTCCGGCGTTGATTCCAAATACCGATGTCGCTGAGGCCTGATTCGCGGTCAGGATTGAAAAAAATAAAAAAGACGTACAAAAGGTCGATAAAACGCGAAAAAAAGCAAAACCCATACGGTCCCCCCGATTCAAGTTAGATATTCCTTTAATTGTAGTTCTGAAGTTTTGAAAAATACAGTGTGTCGTTTCTGACAGCGCTGAAAATTTGATGGGCAGTTTTTACCGAACATGAGCGTTAATTTCTTGTCGGTTTCGGGTTCTCGCGCTATTCGTGTGTAAATACAGCCGTTTCGTATAAGCCAAGAATGGGCTTGGCGTTTCTACTAGGCACCGAAATGCCTATCTACAAGGCGGGAACATGTCTCAAAGATTCATATTTTCCTTATTTTTTCATCTCATAATCACGAACGGGATCTCCGTTCCAGTCCTTTGGTCCGCGGAGTTGGCGCCGGTTTTCGAGCAATTGAAACAAAGCGCCGTCAGCTATGAAAACAACGGGGCGATCTGCGAACAGGTCACGAGGCTCAAGCTCCAGGAGCGCTTTCCTGAACTGGGTTTCAGAATCGAGACCGGCATCGTTTACAGCGACGATCGACGTACGATCGGTGAGCTCGATGTTGTCGTGTTCAGGAAATTGGACGGCCAGGCAATTCTCATTGCTGAGGTGAAGTGCTGGAAAAATCTTCGAAGCGCAATAAAAAAAGCGCACGATCAGCGGGCCCGTTTTCAAAGCGTGATCCAGCAGGGCGTACCGGTCGACTTCCATTCGGCAAAGGACCGGTTTGATTCAGATCAATTTTCGGGCTCCCCCGAATTCATCGCCGTATCTCAAAAAGGTGGTGAAAGCGCCGGCTTCGACATGGGTCTGGATTTCACCCTGAACGAGCTGATGACTCTTCGCTCCTGGTTGCTTAAATGCCAAGCCGATCGTGAATGCGCGAGCGAGTAGCTTATAATCGCATCAGTGTCGCATGTGCATCAGTTTTGCATCCTGTAGCGCTGCATGTGGATTGTTCAGGGACTTCTCGCCGCCGCGGCCGTCTGGATTTCGCGCGGCTTAATTCAGAGAACGGCCAGTCGGCCTTGGGACCTCACCTCCAAGGTGGTTTTGATATCGGGAGGATCGCGCGGACTTGGTTTGGCGTTGGCGCGAAGGTTCTCGAAACTCGGCGCCGTTCCCGCGATATGCGCCAGGAACGAAAAATCACTCGGTCTGATAAAGCAGGAATTCGAGTCGAAGGGCAAATCGATCCACGTTTTTGCATGCGATGTGAGTGATTCTGAGAGTGTGCGTGCCTGGATTGGTTCCGTGATCGAGAGCTTTGGCCGCATCGATATTCTGGTGAACAATGCCGGCATTATTCAAGTCGGACCGGCGAGCGCGATGAGACCCGATGATTTTCGCGCGGCGATCGATTGCATATTTTACGGCACTGTCAACTCGACCCGTGAGGCTTTGCCCGAGCTGACAAAACGCATGGGTCGAATCATCAACATTACTTCAATCGGTGGAATCGTGGCGCTCCCGCACCTCCTTCCCTATACTTGCGCGAAGTTCGCGATGTTGGGGTATTCTCTTGCATTGGCTGCGGAGCTCAGGCATCGCGGCATTTTGGTCACGACGGTCGTGCCCGGTTTGATGCGAACAGGCTCTTTTCTGAACGCGATATTTAAAGGAAAGCGCAAATCAGAGTTCGATTGGTTTTCTTCTGCCGCGACTATTCCCGGTATTTCGATGAGCGCCGAAAGAGCCGTGAATCAGATCATCGAGGCCGCACGAAGAGCTAGCCCTTTCGTGACGATTGGATTTCCTGCCAAGGTCCTCCGGCTGGTTCATGCGCTTGTTCCTGGCTTTTGGGTGCGATTCATGTCGGGCGTTGATCGGTGGCTTTTGCCGGAAAGCCCTGGAGTGACGGAAAAGCCGGGCAGGAACATTACTATTGCTGCGCGTCCCTTTTCCAGGTACCTCATGAAGTTCGGGCGGAAAGCCGCGCGCCAGTACCGTCAGGTCGGCTGATGAGCCGAGTCAGTGATCAGCAGTTCATTTTAGAATCAGCGCCTTCGGTTGCCCCGCGGACCGCCACCTGGTCTTGCGAAAAAATCCCGGCGACGTGATAGATCGGCATGACGTAAGCGATTCCCATCCCCGGAGTATCCAGTTTGCCGGCGGCAACGATCGCGTCGAAAATTCTTGGGGTTTCGCTTTCGGTGCAAACAATCATGACGACTTCTTTTTCCGGAACAATGGCGAGCCCAAGCAGGCCAAGGCGTTCTCTCAAACCCATTCCGCGCGCGAAAAAAACGGTTGCGCCTCCTGCTCCCGCCGCTATCGCGGCTTTTCCGATGCTGTCGCCTTTTCCTCGTTGGATAATGCAGGTAATCAGCTGAAACTGAGCCGTTTTTTCGTAGTTCATTGAGAGAGAGCCTCCATTGACCTTTTTTCGGATCGTTTGACATATAAACCAAGCAGGAGAATGTTGAGGACCGGATAAGCGGAAGCGAGCGCCAGGATTCCGAATCCCTCGGCGAATCCTGTCGCGTGGCTTAAGGCGATTCCGATCGAGATTTTCAGGGGCACGGTAACAGGTCCCGTTGTAACCGCGCCGCCATCCCAGGCGATGTTCACGTATTTCTCATCGTTCAATAACGTGAGCACGAAAAGGAGCATATAGGGTGGCAACAGCAAATACAGTAAGTCGACGTGGTATACGACTGAAACTATCCCGAGGCCAGCGCCCACTCCGACGCCGACGGCAACAGCCTGGCTAAATAACCATTTTTTAAAGGCACCCTGAGTGACGTCTTCCACCTGTTGTCCAAGCAGGTTAAAGGCGGGCTCCGCGAGTGTCGCTCCATATCCGAGGATAACACCGAATAAAACGACGATGATTTTTCCAAGCTCAATCGGATAGAGCGCGTCCATGGGAGGGTGAAAGGAAAGCGGGAGTCTTTGGCCAACCTGATTACCGAGCTCGGCCAACCCGAGGGAAAGTCCAAAATTGAACAGGAACAATCCTGAAATGGCAAAAATACCCGCTAAAACAAGTTGCGGCTTCGGAATGCCCTCTTCCTTCAGAACAAATCTGAGAAACAAGTAGAGGAAAATGAAAATGGGCCCTATTGCGCGAATTCCCAAGGCGAGCGATTCGAAAGCGATCGCGGCTATTCCGGGAATCTCCGAACTTTGCTTTTGTAAGCCCTGCGAAACAGCGGTGAAATCAGCGCCAAGGGAAATTGCGTAAGTAAGCAAGATGACAGCGCTGATGGGAACGATCGAAATCAGCCCCACCATGCCGAAGCCGGCCATTCCGGTATCTGAGCGTCCGGTCGCGCGGCAGACGCCGAGACCGAGTGAGAGGACGAGCGGGCACAGAACAGGTCCTACGATGACGGCGCCGGTATCCCAAGCAAGGCCGATTGCGGTCGACAAGTTTGGATCGCGAGCGGCAATCAGGGTGGCGGCAAGACAAATACCGATCAAGGGAAGGACCAGTGGTTTGAGGCTCCAGCCGTGGATGAATCTCAGCGTGCCGATCACGGCCGCGACGCCGACTCCCAGGGAGACCGCCGTGCTCAGCAGAAGGGGGCTTTTTACGAGAAGCATATAAAGGAGCGGCGCCTTTTCGGGGTCGACCCCGGCACCGGCGATCTGGAGGCTGCCAATGACGGGCTCACCGAAGGCTGCCAGATTGCCAAGTAAGAATGCGAACAGGAGCACCATTCCCATTTTGCAGCGCTTCGGAAGGTTATCCCCGATATTCTCGCCCATCGGGATGAGCCCGATCCTGATGCCCTCGAGGAAAAAGACAAGCCCCATGATCACCATCGTTACCCCCGCGGTGATAATTCCGGCTTGTTTGATGGTATAGCGGAGGGCGACCAGCTGAAATGCAACGAGATAGAGGCAGACCGGTGCGACCGTTATAATCTGCTCCTTGATCTGATGCCATGAGTACGGAAGAAGGATGGCCATCGCCTCCCGGAACGTCACTTTGATTCGGGGCAATTCGGATGTCTGACTCATATGTCGTCTGATTATTCCACACAGGTCGGGCGTTGCCCAGGGGTTGGACATCTCGAAAGCGGGATGGACAGGGCCGTCACGAGCGAAATATAGTTGAAACATGGCAAAAAAGGTCGTCGTATTCCTGGGAAGTCCCAGAAAAGGGGAGACGTTCAGCGCCCTCAAGGTTTTCGAAAGCAAGTTGCGCGAACGGGTAAAAGACCTCGAATTTGAAATCGTCCATCTCAGGGCGTTTCGGGTCGAATCCTGTCGGGGATGCTTCCTTTGTCTGACCAAGGGCGAAGAGCTTTGTCCTCACAAAGATGATTTCACGTCTCTCGTGCGCAAGATGAATGAGGCTGATGGTGTTGTTTTCGCGACTCCCAATTATTCTTTACAGGTGACCGGGACACTAAAGATTTTTCTCGACCGATGTGCCCATATTTTTCATCGTCCCCGCTATTTCGACAAGGTCTTCATGGCTATCGTGACCCAAGGGGTGATTGGTGCCGGGGATATTGTCAAATATCTGGAAACGGTGGCGCGATATTGGGGCTTCCGGGTCGTCAAAGGAGTCGGCCTGACGACGCTCACGCCGCGGACGGCCGCCGAAGACCTTCGGATCGAGAAACGACTCGCAAGCGTCGCTGATCGGTTTCACCGGGCGCTCACCCACTCTGCGCAACGAAAGCCTTCCTGGTTCATGCTGGCGATCTTTCGATTATCGAGGTCCTCGCATGCAGCGGTTCCCAACGAAGAGTCGTGTGACTATCGCTATTTTCGGGACAGGGGCTGGTTTGAATCCGAATACTATTACCCGGTCCGTCTGAATGTTTTCCGACGTTGGTTCGGGGCCGCGCTTGACCGTTTCGCAACGAAGCAGGCGATCAAGCGTCACGCCGCGCTTCCACGCGGCACTCCACCACTTCACTTCCCGCCTCAGTTCGACGACGAGCGGGGGCTCTGACGGGCGCGTTCAGCGGCGGCATAATGATTGCTCATTCTCGATTTCATGCAATCAGCCTGGACTGGTTCTGTTGGCCCGTTCCGCACAAAAAACCGTCATTTTCCCAGAAATCGGCTGTTCGATGTCGTGATCATCGGTAGCGGCATCTCCGGATTGACCGCGGCATGGCTTCTAAAAAAGGCTGGTCGCACGGTTGCAGTCGTTGACAAGGCGTCAGTCGCCAGCGGCGAGTCAGGGCACACGACCGCCCATATCACTGAGCTCATTGACAGCGGGTATCACAAGCTCATCAGCCATTTCGGCGAAAACGGCGCGCGCATGGCACGAGAGAGCAGTCGCGCGGCAATCGACCAAATTGCCGCGAATATTGATGAGCTGGGCATCGATTGCTATTTTCGCCGGGTTCCAGCGTATATCTATTGCGAATCAAGCAAGCAGCGCCAAGAGCTCGAGCGCGAGTTGGACGCCATGCACCGTGTCGGGATCAAGAGCGCCAAGCTGGTTCGCGAGGTGCCCTTACCTTTTCGAACGTTCGCCGGATTGCTTGTGCCCGATCAGGCGCAATTCCATCCGGTGCTCTATTATAGAGGATTGGCTGAAGCGATTGACGGCCACGGTTGTTCCATCATTGAGAACACATTCGCGCGAGACGTTTCGGACGGCAACCCCTGCTCAGTGGATACTGATCGCGGAGAAATCCGAGGCAAAAGGGTACTGGTCCTTACGGATTCCCCGATGAGCACCCGCTTTCTGATGCATACGAAAATCGCCAGTTATCGCACCTATGTTTTGGCAGCGACTTGCACGGAATCCATCGCACCCGGTCTGTTCTGGGATACCGCTGATCCCTACCACTATACTCGAACTCAGGAAATGCCGGATGCAACGTCGCTTTTGGTGATCGGGGGCGAGGATCATAAAACTGGTATGAAGCGCGACACGAACGATTCGTTCGAGAAGCTGGAGAGATGGTCGCGAGAAAGATTTTCAATCACAGACGTGCGTTATCACTGGTCCGGTCAGGTCGTGGAGCCGGTGGATGGTCTGCCGTTTATTGGGCGCAGCCCTCTTTCACGCAACGTCTACCTTGCCACTGGGTACAGCGGGAACGGTATGACATTTGGAACTCTGGCGGGAATGATTCTCTCAGACGAGGTATTGGAACAAAAGAACAGCTGGTCTGCTCTCTACGATGCAAGCCGAGTAAAAGTCTTCGGGTCCGTAACGACTTACGTTAACGAGAACAAGGATTACCCGCTTTGTCTGTTTCGTGATCGCATCTCTCCGCCTGAAGTGACTTCGCTCGAGGATATCCCGGCCGGAGAGGGCCGCATCGCCAAAGTGAATGAGGAGCGCCTCGCGGTTTTTAGGGACGCCCGAGGAGAGTTGCATGCCGTTTCGCCAGCCTGCACACATCTTGGCTGCCATGTTCGATTCAATGAGGCTGAGGAGAGCTGGGACTGCCCGTGTCATGGCTCCCGGTTCGGAATAAACGGGGAAGTCTTGCACGGCCCCGCCGTCTCGGCGTTGAGAACAGTCGATGTGTCTGCTGAACAAAGACCAAAAGCCAAGCCAAAGAAAACCGCCGCATGAGTTACAAATTGTAATCGAAATTCATCTCCTTTCCGTGTCCGGGCTTGAGGCCCGCATGTCAGTCGGGCTAAGACCAGCGCAACACTTTGGAGGTGTTTATGAAAACCATGATACTGATGCTCGTGACCTTGATTTTTCCGATTGCCACCGCGATGGCTCAGGACCCGAAGGGCTCCATACGCGTCAACTACGACTGCGACTCTGTTAGTAATTGCGCCTGTTATGAGGCCTGTACCTCGGTTTGTCGCATCGTCAATGGCGAACGGGTTTGTGATGAGAGCTGCACCACGATTTGTGATTACGCGAAGGAGTAACTCCGCGTCCCGGTGGGTCGGCGGTCCGGCTGCCGCTGGAGGGAATCGCCAGGCCGGACCAACGATGAACTTGGCTCTTCATGCTTCTTTTCCGGCTGTGCTGATGGTACAAAAATTCCTGAATGACAGCGATTCGAAATGCAGAGGGCCTTTCAGGTAGCCTGATTGGACTTGGGCCACTGATCTTGGTGTTTGCCACGGCTGATCTGGTTCCAGGCCAGGCGAACCGCTTTTGGCTTTCGGCCCTCGCATGTCTCGTGATCAGCTTTTCGGGGTTCCTACTTGAGAGATTACCGAAATATTCAAGGGCCATCGGCACGATTGGTACCGCGTTCCTGCTCGTGGTACTCTCCAGCCGCATCGTGGACTCGCCGGCGATTGCCCTTTTGTGGATGATCACGAGCGCGGTTTTGCTCCGCATTTTGTTTGGTTCCGGCAGCATTGAGTCACTTGTTTTGCTCAATTCTAAAAACCGAACCTCACCATTGGCCTCGTTGCGGCTATGCGCATGGCTGGCCATCGTAACCTGGTTTTCCGCCGCGATCATGGGCGTTCGTCACGTTTACGCCGAGAAGATATGGCTCGCGGTCATGGTGTCCGTCGGATTTTCGTTCTTTCTGGCTGTCAGATGGGCTTCGTCCGAAAAAAGAATGCAGGCGGCGAATTTTAGCTGGCTGGCGTTTTCATTGGCCGTCTTATTGGCGTCGGCGATCTCTTTTCACATCTCAAAGAGTCTTCTGGCTACTGTATGGATGCTATTTCCGGTCTCGGTGTTGTTCCTCGCTACCGAGCGGCATGAAGATGTCGTCGGTTCGCTCGGGGAATTGATTTTAGAGCATCCGGCTCGCTTGCTGGTGCTCAGCTTTATTGGGCTGTCCGTGCTGGGATCAATTCTTCTTTCGCTTCCCGCGGCATCTTTGATTCAGGTTCCGATTTCATATGTCGATGCGGTCTTCACCGCGGTCAGTGCGGTTTGCGTCACTGGCTTGATCGTCCTCGACACGCCGACGGTTTTCAGCTTTTTCGGGCAACTTTCGATCATTGTGCTGATTCAGGTCGGCGCACTCGGAATCATGACTTTTTACACGGCGGCCTTTGCGCTATTCAGACGCCGATTCAGTGTTAAACATGAGCGCGCAATGTTGGAGGTATTTGGAAGGGAAAGAAGGGGGGAGGTGGTTTCGGCCATAAAAACGGTTCTAAAGGTAACCTTTGCTTCAGAGGTGATCGGAGCCGCGTTTCTGGCGTTCTTCTTCGCGCAAACCGGCGATGATCTGTCCACCGCGCTTTGGCGGGGTGTTTTCACTTCCGTTTCGGCTTTTTGTAACGCAGGATTTGCGCTGCAAACGACCAGCCTTATGCCTTACAACCAGAATTTCGGAATACTGACTACAGTGGCTACCCTGATTGTGCTCGGAGGACTCTCGCCCGCCGTTGTCGTGGCGCTCCCCGATCTGATTCGCAAAAGACATCTGCCCGTTCAGGTCAAAGTCATCATTTGGGCTTCCGGCCTTTTGCTGATCGCCGGCATGCTCGTTTTCCTTGCCTTCGAATGGGCGAATACCCTCGCCGGAATGCCATTTGCGCACAAGCTCTCCAATTCCTGGTTTCAATCGGTTACCGCAAGAACCGCGGGCTTCAATTCTCTCGACATCGCGGCCTTACATCCGGCAACGACCACGCTGATGATCATCCTGATGTTTATCGGTGGGAGCCCGGGCGGGACCGCGGGCGGAATCAAAGTGACGACCGTCGTCTTGTTGTTTATGGCGACCTTTGGCGTATTTCGCGGATTTCCCCGGGTTAATATTCTGGGACGACATATTTCGCATACGAGTGTTTACAGGTCGATCGCCGTAATGACCGCGAGTGTATTCATGGGCGGTGTCGTATTCATCTCACTTCTTGTTACGCAACAGGTTGGAGCGGCTTCGCTGCTGTTCGAGACGGTCTCGGCTTTGGGAACGGTTGGCCTTTCTGTCGGCGCAACCGCTGAATTGGATGCGATTGGAAAGATTATCATCATGGTTTGCATGTTGTTCGGAAGAGTTGGGCCGCTCACAGTACTTCTGACGCTGGCTTCGCCCAAGCCGGAAGCAAGCGTGTGGTTGCCTAAAGAGGAAGTCACCGTAGGTTGATTGGAGGAAACGTATGAGGAGCCAGGTAATCGTCGTCGGTCTCGGTCAGTTTGGTATGGCTCTGACGAAGTCGTTGTCACAACGCGGTTCCGAGGTCATCGCGGTTGATAAGGATGAGGACAAGGTTCAAATCGCCTCCGCTTTCGCGGCCGAGGCAATCCGAATGGATGCGACCGATGAGTCAGCGTTGGCCAGACTGGAACCGGCGAAACGGGATGTTTGCGTCTGCGCGACCGGGGATCAGTCCAGAGAGGCCGCTATCATATGTACGGCCCTTCTAAAACAACTCGGGGCGAAGCGGATCATTTCCAGGGCGAACGACGATTTGCATAAAAGAATTCTGCAGCTCGTCGGTGCCGACGAGATCGTGAATCCTGAGTGGGCTTTTGGGGAGCGCTTTTCGAATCGTATCGTTTACAAAAAAGTTCTCGACGAAATGTCGCTTGGAGCCGATTTGGTGATCACCGAATTCAGTATTCCCGAAGTGTTCGTCGGCAAAACCTTGATTCAGCTCGATTTGCGACCGCGCTACGGAATGATCGTCGTCGCGATCCGACGAGGGGCGGCTGGGACCGTTCAGCTGCCTGATCCCAACGATGTTTTGTCCGCTGAGGATATTTTGGTAGTCGTCTCCAAAGAGGGTGCGGTGGCCCGTGTAATGGCGAGGTCTTAAGCAATAATTGGTGTTCATTCATGAATCTTTCACGCGACATTAAAGTTGGTTTGGCATTGCTCCTGGGACTGAATCTCATGACCGCATTTTCGTCAATTTCGGTTCTGGAGCGAATGGAGCCGGCAATCGAAACGGTCATCAAAGAGAACGTTCGCTCACTTGAGATGGTCGAGGAAATGTTTTCTGCGCTCTTTCTTCCGGCACAGCCGGCGCGCGATACTGCTGCCAACAAACAGCGTTTTACCGCCGCGCTCAAGCAGGCCCGAGAGAGCGCCACAGAAGAACAGGAGCCCGTCATTATAGCCGCAATAGAATCGGCGGCGGAACAGGCCTTTGGAGGCAACGCAGTCGCGATCAAGTCGGTCGTGGAAAATCTTCAGCGGCTCGGCGAGGTCAATCGAAATGCCATGAGACGAGCCGAAGAACGAGCAAACCGGCTTCGCTTGGCTGGAGCTTGGGCCATGGCCATGCTCGGCCTGATGACTTTTTTATCCGGTTTGTTCGTATTTAGTCGCTTCGGCAAGCGGATTGTATATCCCGTCCAGGAACTCGTCGGGGTGGCAACAGCCTGGAAAGAGGGAAACCGACAGCGGCGTTACCATTCGCCGGCGGCCTCAAGAGAACTCGAAGAAATCGGAAAGGTCTTAAATGCAGTCCTTGATGAGTCCATGGATAAACAATTTGAAGAGCGCCGTGAGTTGCCGCAGCACCGCGCTGCTGGCGCGAAGGAACGAGAAATCATCAGTGGACTCCTTGAGTCCTTTTCGGCGCCCAGTTTCGTGATTTCCTCCGCCGGTGTTCTGCTGTCAGCAAACGCCGAAGGAATAAAAAGACTGAGCAGACAAGATGGAGCCGAGATTCGCGAGCAGCTCGCGCTCGCACCCAAACGTCAGGCGCAGAAGTCGGTGAGTAAGTCTGCGCCGATCGGAAATACTGGATTTTGGCTATGCGAATTGAAGCCCGAAGTAGAACGGGTGTAGATATCCTCCGGCCAAATATAATCGTTCAGTCTAGCTGAAACACGCTTTCGGGGGCGCAGCTGTAAAAGTGGGTTTCGGTGTATTGAGCGGCTCTTCGGATGAAGAAAACCGCTGCGGGCGCTTGCCCATGGAGCAACTTTTCCGTGAACCGGATTTCAAGGCTTCGGTCGGAATTCACGCAGGGAATGGCGGGGTCGGGTAAGCACTGAACTCGTCCGATTTGTTCCGATTGAAATTCCAACACCTCTCCCTGCATGGAGGCGGTGATTTCAAAACCATAGCGGTCCCCATCGCCATCCACCGGAGTGCAGAGAAACAGAATGGCGAGAAGCGTGTTCATTCGGCGAGTTTCCAAGATCCCGCGACAAGAGTCAACTAAGTTGCCACAATCATTCGCGTGTAGCGGAACCGGAAATTGAACTTAAACGCGATGCGCAATGAGGACTGCGGGTTGGCAGCCCCAATTCACAGTCGGAGATCGATTCGATAGCGATCAAAGCTTGCCGCGCCTGGAGAGTCCTCGGCCCGATAGGGCGGCCGACGGTTTATTCGGCATACTCAATAGGAACCTTGATCACGATTTTCTTCACGGTAGCGGGTTGATTTCCGGTCATCAATAGGGGGGTGTGCGCATCCTGCGGATAGAACACGGCGAACGCGCCTGGAACAAGGCGCAGCTCGGCCCCGGGAATTTCGCTGTTTTGGAAGAAGAATTCCACGTCACGCTCTCGAATGTATGCGTCACAGGTTTGACACAATTCCCGGGGCTGACAAACGATGATTTCCTCTCCCTCGAGTACGATCTGAACGTCAATGAATCGATTGTGTGCCTCTGGTTTCGCACCTGCCCTCGAACGTGTTTGGCTTAATACGATGCGGCCGATAACTCCGGAGTGGCCGATCTGATACTCACCTTCTTTAAGATCATGTGAGAGCGATTTCAGGAAATGGCCGATTTCCTTCCAAACGGGTGAGTGAAAGTAGACGGACCAGTTTTTCTGCAGATCGTAGATCATGATTGGTTATAGCGAACCAGAAAGCCTTGGGGAAGGATTGTTTCACGCCGGGTGCGAGTTCGAGTAGAATGCATCGTATGGATATCATGTATTTCGGGAATACCGTTCGAATCTGGCTCATCGGCACGGCCGTGCTTGTCGCGTCATTCATTATCTTGTTGGCAACTCTCCGAGTGGCGCAGTCAAAGCTCAAGACGCTTTCCGCCAGCACGACCACTCTCGTCGACGACCTGGCTTACCAGGTCCTTCGGGCGACGAAACGCTACTTCCTTTTTGCGGTTTCGATATATTTGGCGAGCTTTCTTCTTAAAAGCGGTTCAGAGACGAGACTCGTAATTTATCGCGGGTTTTTCCTGGTCTGCCTCTTACAGGTCAGCTCTTGGGGAAGTGCTGCGATCACGTTTTGGATCGAAGGCTACCTTAAAAACCGCTCCCTTTCCGACCCGTCCATTGCCACTAGCCTCGGGCTCATCGGATTTTCGGTCAGATTCGTATTCTTCGCGTTGATTGTGGTGATGGCAATTCACAACTTCGGCTTCGATATCACGACTCTCGTGGCGGGATTGGGCGTTGGCGGTATCGCCGTTGCGCTTGCCGTGCAGAACATCCTCGCGGATCTGTTTGCGTCGCTGACCATCGTTCTCGACAAGCCATTCGTGGTGGGTGACTTCATCATGGTCGGGGATTTCATGGGAGCCATCGAGCACATCGGGCTGAAGACCACCCGGATCCGCAGCCTCTCTGGCGAACAGCTTGTTTTCTCGAACGCAGATCTGCTGCAAAGTCGTCTTCGTAACTTTAAGCGAATGTCTGAACGGCGAGTATCCTTCGTTCTGGGCGTGGTTTATCAAACCCCTGCCGCGACGCTCGAGCGGGTGCCCGGGTTAATCAAGTCGATCGTCGATTCTCAGGAGAACGCTCGTTTCGAGCGTTGTCACTTTTTGAAATTCGGAAGCTCATCTCTAGACTTCGAAGTCGTTTATTGGGTCGTCAGCCCTGATTTCAATGTGCACGCCGATCTTGCCCAAAGTATCAATCTAGGCATTATCAGGGCTTTCGCCGCCGAAAAAATCGAGTTTGCCTATCCGTCGCAGACGGTATTCGTGCAGAAAGAGGCGGTGCCCGGCTCTTAAAGCCTTCATTTGATATCCGTCGTCAAATGTCTCAGTGCGCCGCGTACGCCCTGTGCAGACGTTTTATCGAGGAGCAAACCTAACATGGCATCCGCACGCAGCAAGAACTTCGAGAACATCAGCTCAAGCTTCTGGGCCTTGCCCGCAGTCCTAGTCGGTGCATCGTTCGCGCTCTCCTTGGCATCAGTCGAGATCGATCGAAGGTTCTTTGCCAAGTCTGCGCATGCGTTATGGCTGTTCGGAGGCAGCCCGGATGCAGCAAGGGAGGTGTTATCGGTGATCGCAGGATCACTCATAACAGTAGTTGCGGTCGCTTTTTCCGTCACCATTGTCGCGCTCCAGCAAGCTTCAACGCAGTACAGCCCGCGAGTGTTGAACAGGTTCACCCAGGACCGAGGAAACCAGCTGGTTCTCGGCGTTTACATCGGTACTTTCACTTTCTCGCTGATCGTTCTTTGGAGCATTCGCTCTGAAGACGGTACAGGAGGTCAATTTGTTCCCGCCCTTTCGGTGATGATCGCAGGCCTGATGGCCTTGGCCAGCCTCGGTCTGCTGGTGTATTTCATTCATCACATTATCGATCTCATCCGTATACCCACGATTCTGGCGGGCATCCGTGGACAACTCGATCAACAGATCAGAAAGATTTGCAAGAACCCTCAAGGAAAGGGCGACCCGAAGGAAGAACGGTATATTGAGGCTGTGCAGCAAACAAGTTCAAGACGAGTGGGCCGAGAGACTGTCGTCGTATCCGAGTTCGAGGGACACATCCGAATGATCGATGAAGATCGGCTATACTCGTTATTCAAAGACGAAAAAAAGGCGTTCGTTTGGATACCTCGGGCAGTGGGTGAATATTTGATCCCAGGATCTGTCCTTGTCCGTATCTGGGCAGCAAAGGAACAGAATGATCACTGGACAAAACAGCTACGGAAAATTGTAGTGATAGATGCCAAGAGGAGCATCTATCAAGATCCGATCTACGGTTTCAGGCAGCTCGTGGATGTGGCACTTAAGGCGTTATCCCCTGGGTTGAACGACCCGACCACCGCTGAGCAATGCCTCTTGTATCTGAAGGGAGCTCTCGGCTTGATCGTGGCGCGAGAACTGCCTCGAATGTCATACCAGCGAGATGGTGTCCATTATCTGCTTAAGAAGCCATCATTCAATGATTTCGTAGGCATCTCCTTCAACCAGATTGTGCATGCGGGTAAACACGATTCACACGTCATGATGTCCGTTCTTTCGACTATCGATGAATTGATCCCGCTCTGTCCTTCGAGTGAACGAATGCATGCGCTTCTTTCCCCAGTTGACACCATAATCACCAATGCCGAATCACCTCGCGTCCAGGAAGCGGCCCGCCAAATCAGGGCAAATGCCGTGCTTCGCAAGTGAGCGGCCATTTAATGGGCCGCGACCGCACTGCTTGCGTCCTGATCCGGAGTTTTTAATGGCTGAGAAATTTATTTCTGAAAACCATCGAAGAGGCACGTGTCATCTGGAAGAACTCGACGAATGAGGAAGACCTTCATGCGATATGCGTCGATTTTTTCAGAATATCGCAACTCTGATTTCAGTCAGATCCGTGAACCTTGCCCTGCGCCGCCACCGCATGGCGCGCGAGAATTTCGGTGAGCTTTTCCGCCTTCGTGAAGTTCCGTTTTGAGCAAGACTCCTTGCCAAAGGGGAGTATCCTGCACTCTTCGGCGGCCAGCGGAAATGTCGGGGCTCGTCTTGCTCCGACTTTGAGCTCGTACTCCGGGCTTTCGCTTTGAGCGGTCAGAATTTCTGGTGGCGCGAGCGAGGATCTGAGCTCGCCCGCGAGTTTTGCGATTTCCGCGCAGTCCTCTTTACCGGGCTGAAGGTGTTTTGTTTCCTTATCACGCTTGAACCGGAGCGTGCAGCCGGCGTGATTTTGCGAAACCATCGATATCTTCCAAACCGTGCGATGGTCGAAATGCGCGCGAAGCGATATTTCAAACGAAGAGGCGAAACAGCTCGAATTTCCCGCGAGTCCAAAAAAGGCGGTGAGCGCCAAGGCGGAGAGGAACTTCACTTTCGTGGTGCCCCGCAGGTATTTTCTCGAGCTATGGGATCGGTTTGGAAGAGGCACTCCATAATCAGGTTAACGGGCCCATGGTGTTCGTCAACCATGCTAAAGCAGTTGAATTCGTGACTCTTGAGATCATGAGCGTACCTGGTCTGAAAGGCGACCGGGAGAATTTCTTCATACCATTTCCCAATACATGGATCTTTCTTGTTCCTTTCGCGGTAAATGGCGGCGGCTTTTTTCAATCGGGGGTGAATGCAGTCGGCGAAATCCTTGGAGATATAGTTCCTGCTGTCCTCAAGCCGAAATTCCTCGAACGGACATTGGTTTTGAAGACGGAGGTCGCGGTCGGTGGCGCGCGATTGCTGGCAAAGATGTCCGAATTCGTGGATGAGTTCCCGCTCAATCTGCGAAAAATGGGTGGGACTAAAAAGGATACTTTCGCTCATGACGAGGTCGACCCGCCGGAGTCTTCCAGTCTGCGGATAAAAGGTATACCTACCGGCAGCATACAAGGGAATCGCTAGTCCTTTTACCAGAACCAAATTCACGCTTTTCATCCATTTTTCGCAGGTTGAGTCGTTCCCGCAGCAGCTGTGGATAAATGCTGGATCCCTGAGTTTTGAGTAAAATAAATCGGCGGTTTTCTTGAGGACGACCCGGCGAAGATTTGGGGAGCGACTTCGTTCGAGCTGGACCGAGGGATCATGTTCCATACAGCCTTTACCGTACTTCCGGCAGAGCGAGTGGGCTTTTTGACACAGTTTCGGAACGCTGAGTGGATTACAGAAATCCTTTCGGTGGGCTTCAAAGGAGTCGTATTCGAAGGAGATCCGAGGCGAGGAGCGTGCGGTCGAACAGGCGTTGGGAGAAGCCATTCCTCGAAGAGCCTGCTCCAAAGCGCGAAGCTCATCTTCAAACGTCACTTCAATTACGGCTGCAGGACTCACTGTACTGATGCCCTGAAGCAACGCTAGCAGAAGGAAAAGAATGGAGTACCCCATATTCTCCTTTATTCTAGCAAAACCAGAACGGAAGGAGAAGGGAGCCGGAGTTGGTCTGAAATAAACCGATTGCGAATCGAGGGTTTATGGGTAATTGACCGAATTTGGCGAGATATGGAACGATCGCGCGGATGCGTGCTGAAGGGCTGGTTAGTTTTACGCTACCCAGCGTGGTCTGCTCCAATTATGTCAGCAATTGAAAAAACCGGGGATGCTGTTAGGCTTATTCTAATCAAGGATGAGAAACACATGAAAGCAACCTGGATTATTCTGCCTCTTGTTTCGATATGCTTTGCCGCCTGCGGCAAGAAGAGCAACGAACTCAAATCGGTCACGGGCACTGCCTCGATCGTCCTTGGCGCGACGGGCACAGAAGCCCTAACGGTTCGAAATGCCGCGTTCAAGGCAAGCGCCGAAACGGATAGCGACTACCGCCTGGTGAGTT
>MEQK01000013.1:0-3706 GCA_001770175.1 Bdellovibrionales bacterium RIFOXYD1_FULL_55_31
CCATGGCCATGATGGATCGAAAGCTTGCAAAACTTCCATCAGGAGCTGGACATTTTGGCTTCTCAGAACACCTGGGGGAACCTCCTACCGGCTGGAAGCTGAAAGAGCATCTTAAAATCGAAAAGAAGAGGTTTCGCTTGAAGTTGGGAATCGGCGGTGCGGCTTTGGGCGGACTTGTCGCAGATATGGCGATGCCGGACCGGGTTGAGGCTTCAACTCTTGAGGAGCATTATGCGCAACATCCGGAAGATCTCCTGTCGCTTGATCGCGATTACGCTTGCAAATTCGCAACGGGGTCCAAACAGGTGATGGCGGGGGTCGAAACCAGTATTGGCAAGCTCCAGTCCCTCGAGACCATGATTTCAGCGACAAATAAAAAGAAGTCTTTTACAGGATCAGGAGATTTGATGAAGAGTTCTCATTCTCCTGTCAGCGCGCCGGCGGCCGGGTTTGCCCAATGATCGGTGTTTTCTTGCGGCGCTTGTGAATCGTTCTCCGTTCGGATGTTCTTAATCGCTCGATAAAACATATTCAAACGGCGGGTCGGCGGTAATGGTCATTGACAACCTTTGCGGTCCGCTCTGGTCCACGAGCTGGGAGAATCGCGCAGGATAGACCATCAGATCGATCTGTTCCGGAGTGACCCGGATCATGACCGGATTGATGACGGAGAAAACGCGGCCGGCTGATTCAGGATCCGCGGCGTTTTTGATGTCCAGGTTCTGGATATTCAAATAGAGGCCTCGCTCCCGTTTCATTTCGCCGAGTTCTTTCTGGAACTGCTGTGTCAGCGGTTCCTGGAGTTTGAGAAAATGCTCCGTCGGGGCCATGGCGTCCAGATCAGAGCCGGGGCGGCGCATCCCATTGACGGTCGAGCCGAAGAGCCGAACAAAGCGGCTTTTCATCGGGCCGAGACGATTTGATTCGGATCGTAATTCCTTTTGAATGGTCTTCGCGAGCTGGAGGATGTGCGAGGCATCGAGGCCGGATTTGTCGGAAATCACCTTGTCAGCATGCTTGGGGTTTTTCGGATAGAAGCGCGACCGTATCTCACGGAGATAATTGTCATACGCCTCGAGCGGCGTCAGGCCTCTTTTAATGTACGCCGGGATGATTCGCTCCGCGCGTACGGAAGCTCGGATAAAGTCATCGGCCAGTCTTTTCGGGCCGCGGTGAGAGCTGCCGTGAATACTTTTTTTCAGGTGGGGGTCGCCGTAGAGGGTCTGTATCCGCTTTTGCAAACTCTCCATGACCTCGGGAGAGAGGCGGTCGATGAATGGCGCAAGTCTTGTTGAGAAGATCGGCTGTGGCGAACCCTCTTTGATGATGCGGTCGAAAAACCGTTCCCAGGTATTTTGATCGCCCATCGCGAGCAAGATGAGTTCGTTTCGGCTGTAGGGGCGCGCGGTATCCCGTAGCGTGTGATACAGCGAATATTTTTCAGCCTCGTTCAAGCCGTCGGTCAACTTCGCGAGTCCGGAAAAATCCGGGTTCTCCCACCACGTCGGGCTCCAGGTGGCCGGGATGTTTTTATCGCTTCCGTTGACGATCGAGAGCAGTGTTTCATACGACCGTGGTTGCGCGCTTTGCTTCAGGAAACGTGAAATGCAGTTTTTTATGAAACCTGCGCGTGCAGGTTGGGGGACACCGGTTCCGGTCAGGAGAATCGCAGCAATAATAATGAAAGGCGAGATCGCCCGATTCAGCCGCATTGTAATAGCTTTATCGGACGTAAGCGCTTGATGCTAAACCGAAAAACGCCAAGTAAATCGAGCCCATAAAAAGCCCTGATCTGGTGTTGTTGCGCAATTCCGCCTGAAAAGCATAGAAAAATGCCGCCATGCGCCGTATCTCACTGAAATTCCTGAATATTTGCGGTGAGACGGCCGAAAATAACCCGTAAGTCCCTGAAATCCCGATGTCAAAATAAATATTAGACAAAATTAATCATGTTAAATAATATTAAGGGAGCGATACCAAACTCGGCTTCACATTAGGAGGCTTCCCACATGCAGTTCGGGCATAGGATTTCGGCGACAATTTGGGTGGCAGGCATTTCGGCGGCACTGATGATCAGTGCTCCTGGCTGCTCCAAAAAACCGGCACCATCAGGAGTGCCCTCAAGTACGGATCAAACCCAGCCCGAAACAGCGGTTCCTGCCGTGAGTGCTTCCGGTACTCCTGCTGCGATTAGAGATTCCGTTCCAGGAGCTCCCGTTGCAAACGTGGGAAAAGAGAACGTCGCCAAGACAGTGCCTGCTCCGACGGTGCCCGGCAGTTCCGTAGCGGCTGTTACGCCGGGGCTTCCACAAACGGGAGATGTTGCAAAGAAGGCACTTCAAGATGTCGCGAAAGCTCCTGCTCCCGTAGAACCTGCCAAGCCTGCTCCGCCTCCTGAAGAGTGTTTCAACATTGTTTATCAGCACAAGGCCACTGCCGGACATTCGAGTGATGAAGCCTGCAGCCAGCACCAAAACTTGATCAAACTGAATCACGCGATTTCGAAAATCAACGCGCGTTCTCTTTGTGTCCGGGTGAATGGCACCCCCGTTCGTTATCAGCCCGTGAAGAATCGGCCGGACGAGATCGTCATCGGTCCTCTTGCCGGTCCTCAATCCAAGATCGTGGCTCGGTATTGCATGAGTAAGATCCGGTGCACGGAGGAATGCAATATCCCGCGGGACGAATTCATGGACGCCATCGGCGGATCGACCGAGGATGGCAATCAGGGGCAGCTCGGAAAATGGGAAGCCGAGAATGATTCGAACAGCGCGAAAATGCACGCTGAATTGAAAAAGGAACTCGCTGATTTCGAGGAGAAGGGCTCCGTATTTCGCGACTGGATCAGTGATGTTCAAGGGGTTGCCTGCGGTCTTAAACCCGCACGGGCTCAGGTAAAACGTTAACGAAAGAAAAAGAGGGAGATTAACATGAGTTTCTTCGAATTCATAAAGACAAGCTTCTGGCACGTCGCTCCGATCCTGCTCGTGGGTGTGTTCGCCTTGGCGATTATCATCGAGCGGTCCCGGGCGCTTTTCATGGTCTATCCCATCCGAGACTCGCGCGGTTTTTTCGATAAACTCACGGAGCTCGTGATCTCCGGGAAGCTCGGCGATGCGCTGGGCTTTTGCGACAGGTTTCAGGGCAAGCCCGCCGCCCGCGTGGTCAAGCAGGCGCTCCTCCGCGCGCACCAGCCCGAAGGATTGATCGAGCACGGGCTTCAGATCGCGGTCGGTGACGTGACGCAGATTATTCAGCGGCGAACGAGCTTTCTCGCGACGATTGCCAACGTTGCAACCCTGCTCGGCCTGTTCGGAACCATCGCCGGTCTGATCGCATCCTTCGAAGCCGTGGGACACGCCGATCCCCAACAGAAGTCGGCACTGCTCGCGGCCGGCATTTCTCAAGCAATGAACGCCACGATGCTGGGTCTCGGGGTCGCGATTCCGTGCATGATCGCGTACAGCTTCCTGATCAACCGCACGAACAGGCTCATTGCCGAAGTGGACCAGTCGGCGGTCAAAATTATCGATATTCTTAAGCAACGGTACTACGCCGCTGAATCAGAAGTCGCCGAAGTTCCCGCCAACGTCGTTGAGATGCCGCAAGTCGCACAAATCCCAAGGAGGAGCGCATGAGCGCTGTCGTATCCGAATCCTCGGGCAAACGCGGGGGCGCATGCCAGGATTTCGAGATCAATATCGCC
>MEQK01000013.1:3720-7453 GCA_001770175.1 Bdellovibrionales bacterium RIFOXYD1_FULL_55_31
CGCCTCGATCATCGACGCGTTCACGGTGTTGATCGCTTTCATGCTCGTCTCGGCTTCGTATCTTTCGATCGGAATTCTGGATGCCGGCGTCGCCGCTGCCGGAATTGCTTCGAACGGGAATACTCCGCCATCGGTGAACGTGACCCTTGAAATCGTGAAGGGAGAAAAACTCGTCCTGAAAGTCACCGGGAAAGCAAACAACACGATCAACATCGAGCCGAAGTCGGGGGCCGCTGATTACGTCGCGCTCACCGATCACATGAAGGGGCTCAAGTCGAAATGGCAGGATATGAACGCGGTGACGCTGCTCGCGGACGAGACGGTCGAGTATAAACAGGTCGTCAAGACCATGGAAGTGTTGCGTCAGAGCATGCCGGTCGTGCTGCTCGGCGGTTTTTAGGAGAGGCACATGAAGAAATCCTTTCTCGGCAACCGGACACACCTAAGCGACGAAATGAGCCTGCAAATCACTTCGATGGCGGATATTTTCATTATTATTCTCGTCTTTCTCCTGAAAAGCTATTCAACGGGTGCAATGAATCTCGCGCCAGCGAAAGGAATGACTCTGCCGTCGGCTAAAACCGATGACCTGAGCGTCGAGGCGTTGAAGGTCGAAATTTCTGAAACCGCGGTGCAGATCGAAGGACAGCCGATCGTGGATCTCCAGGCCTTCCGCTTTGACGGCAGGGACCTGCAAAGCAACGGCTCTTCGATCAAGCTGATGAAGGCGATCGATATTCACCGGCAGCGGCAACTGCTGATCGCGAAGGCGAACTCCGCGGTCAAAGTCGATCCGAAGATCATCATCTTGGCCGATCAAAAGGCCCCTTACACCACGGTCAAAACGGTTCTCGCCTCGGCGGCATTGAACGGCTACACCGATTTCAAACTTGCCGTGGTCAAAGGAGAATAGAATGCGCCGGTTGTGGACGGCAGCTGTTTTCGCCGTTTTCGGAACCGGAATCATCGGTGGCGACCCCGGACCTTCGCATTGCGCCTGGGGCGCCGACGCAAAGGCGGTCTCCGAGAGTAAAGAGCAATTTGAACGTGATGTAGACCAGGTCGCGGCAGCTTCGCAGGAAAAGGCGATCACGAAGCTTTCCAGCCTTCTGAAAAAATATCGCAATTCTCACCAGGAACCGATTCTGCTCGCCAGGTTGGCTGATCTTCAGCAGCAATATGCCGCTATTCTTTTCCGGATCGCCCACGGAGCGGCGGCTCGTGCCGGAAAAAAGCCGATGACCGACATCGCCGCCGTGAACAGGGTAAACAAGCAGGCGATCGCGACTTTGACGGCCTTGATTACGCGCTATCCCGATTATGACGAAATTCCTCACGCGTATTACATGCGCGGGAAGGCGTTCGAGGAGATCGCGAACAAGAAATTCGCGGCGCAGGATTACCGGTACCTCGTCGAGCACTATCCCGCGGCTGAAGACGCTCCGGCCGCCTATATGTCCCTCGCGGAATTTTCGATCGAGGCGAATGATCATCCCAAAGCGATCACTTATCTGAAAAATGTCGAAAAGCTGCCGGAAAACCCGTATTATCCTTTCGCGCTCTATAAACTCGCCTGGTCTTTCTATAATCTTAAAAATATTCCGGCGGCTCTCTCGTATATCGAACGACATGTTGAGCTATTCAGGAAGAAGCAGACCGGCGCGGTAACCGGTGCTTCATCCGATCTGGCGCTGCATGAGAATTCGTTGATGGATGCAGTGACCTTTTTTCTTGAAGGATATGAGCAGGATCTCCCGCAATTTCGGCTGACGGAGGCGATGGGCTACTTCAAGAGACTCGATTCGGGGCCGACGTTGGGCAAAATGTACTCCCGCTTCGCCAAACTTCTGCGCTCGCACGATCACGAGACTGATCTTGTCACCTGGAAAGATCAGGTTCTGCTGAATGAATCAGAGCGGCCTGAGAGCCTCGATGTGCTCCTGACCACTTACGAATATCAGCACATGAAACGCCGTTATCCGCAGCTTGTCGAAAGTGCCCGCGACATGGTCAAGCTTTTCGGTAAAAGCAGCGCGTTTCCCGCTTTCAAGAACGCTCAGAAGCTCCTGTTGGAAACGGCAGAAGGGCTCCATGCCTTGATTCTCAAGAATAAGGCGAATACGGAAGTGCGGTCGCTCAGTGTGACGCTTGCCGCGATCTATGATGCCTTTACGCGAATCGTTGACAGCTCGGACCCGCGCGTCCCGCGTGTTCATTACAACCTTGCCGAAACCCTGTTCGCGATAAAAGATTATCCCGGAGCCACCGAGCACTACCGCTGGGTCGTTGAGCACTCCGCGCCGGACAAGTGGGATTCCGATTCAAGTCTGAAAGCGATCGCCGCGCGCTACGAGGTTCTTCACGAGCGTCAACTCACGGCGAAGGAAATCACGCCGCGTTCGTTCGCGGATAACTCGACCAAGGCTTTGGAACCCTTGCTCGGCGAGTGGATCAACTGGCTTGATATCCACGCCAAGCACTATTTTAAGACGATGAAAAAATCGGCTAAAAAGCCGGCGGACAGGACGGAGGCTTTTCTCTTTGAGGCGAACCGGGCTCTGTACGCCCAGGGACACATCCTCCGGTCCGTCGAGAGAATGAAGACGTTCGCCGAGGACCATCCCTCATCAGAATTCGCCGTCCCTTCGGCAAGTCTTGTGATCGACACTTATGTCACGAGCGCGGAGTGGGACAAGACAAATCGCCTGGCGTTGGACTTTTTGGATGAAGAGGCATGGGAGGGTACCGAGTTCAATAAGCGCCTGGTCGTGATTGCCGCTGATTCCTCGTATAAGCTGATTGAGAATCTTTACAATGCCAAGGATTACGCGGGTGTCATCCGTGATTCCGAAAAGTTTTTCAAATCCTATTCGGCGAGCGCCAGGTTTTCGGATTGCCTGAGTTTGGCGGGACGTTCGGCCCTCGCGCTCAGTGATAAAGAAGCCGCAGGACGGTTTTTCACGCGCCTGATAGCCGAGGCGCCCAATTCCGAGAACGTGCCAGAGGCGCTTCTTGGGCGAGGTCTTTTGGCCGAAGAACGCTATGAGTTCGCTTCGGCCGCGAAGGATTATCGGGCATATCTGAGTCTGATCGGCAAAACGAAGAGTGCGGGAAGCAAAGAGTCCGAGGCATTGCGACGGAAGACTCTTATCCTGACCTGGCTGGCCGCGGACGACGCTGAACTCCGGATCGCCCTGAACACCCCCGCCATATGCACGGAATCACTCGCTACGGAGTGCGACCGGTACTTCGCGCTGAACGCGCTCACGGCGGCCGATCGCGCCGGTTCGCAGCCCACGACCGAGGATGCTCTCGGAAAGGTGAAGGACTCGTCGGGTGAAAACCGCACCCTGTGGTCCGCCGTCGCGCTCGAGGGCGCGAAACACTTGTCGTTTCGTGATCGGTTGTACCTCCTGCGCCAGGTGGCAAGCGGATGGGAGGATGCCGACCCGCTGATCAAGTTCACGTTGATTCCGTATCTTTCGATCTCGATTCCGAGGACGTTTCAAATCAATCGGATGGCCATGTCGAGCATTGCTCCGCTTCGTGCGAATGAAAAGTACATCACCCGGCGGGTGGAAGTTATCCGTGAGATGGAAAATGCCGCCACGAAGGTCATGAAGCTGCCGTGGGCGCGCATTCGAGCTGAGGTTCTGAATGAAATCGCGGCACTCTACATTGATTTGTCGCGGGACCTTGCGAAGCTTCCCGCTCCGAAGAATCTCGCACCCGA
>MEQK01000014.1:0-19169 GCA_001770175.1 Bdellovibrionales bacterium RIFOXYD1_FULL_55_31
AGAAAATAGACGACCGCGAACATCGCGAGAAAGGGAACGAGCATACCGCCGATTCCAGGCTGTTGAGGAGCTCCGCCGGGTACGGCCGGAGTTCCAGGACCGGGGGTCCCCGCGGGAACCGCAGGCCCTTCGGCGAAAGCCGAAGCCGCCCAGAACGCAAGCAGGAAAGCATTCAGAAGAATAGATACCGTCGAGTTATAAAGTTTACGCATAGTCCCTTTCAAATGAATGTCAAACAGCACAAACGGCCCACAAAACTTCTAGTGCCTTGATTTGGTATAGAAAGATTTAACCCAATCGTCAAACCGATTCTCCAAAATTGCCGTTCGCATTTCTGTCATGAGCCGAACATAGTAGGTCAGATTATGGATCGTATTGAGCCGGGCGGACAAAACCTCGCGGCAAATGAACAGGTGCCGGAGATACGCCCTGGAATACTGCGTACACGTCTCGCAGAGGCACTCTGGATCAAGCGGCCCCGGATCATCCGCATATTTCGAGTTCTTGATGTTGATCTTGCCCTGAGAAGTAAAGAGCTGACCATTTCGCGCATTGCGGGTCGGCATCACGCAATCGAACATGTCAATCCCGGCACGAACGCCCTCTACCAGATCCTCAGGGCGGCCAACACCCATGAGATAACGCGGTTTGTCGGCCGGGAGAAGCGGAGCCGTGAAATAGGCCATCTTCTGCATCAGCTCCGGCGACTCACCGATGGAGAGCCCGCCGATGGCGAACGCATCAAAAGGAAGGGCCGTAATCTCCCGTGCCGATTGGACCCGGAGGTCTTCGTAAAGACCGCCTTGGATGATTCCGAACCGGGCCTGATGGGCTTTCAAAGGCACCTCGAGTCCGCGCGCCGCCCATTTCAGGGTTCGCTGCATCGCCATTTGAACTTCCTCGGGCTTGGCGGGATACGGAGGACATTGATCGAAGGCCATCACCATGTCGCTTCCAAGGGCCTTTTGGATCGACATAGAAAGTTCGGGCGTAAACCGATGTGAGCTGCCATCGATGTGAGACTGAAAGGTCACCCCGTCGTCATCAATCTTGTTCAAAGCTGAAAGCGAGAATACCTGAAACCCGCCGCTGTCCGTCAGAATCGGCCTGTCCCAATTCATGAAACGGTGAAGCTCACCGAGCCGTTCCACGCGATCGTGCCCGGGCCTGAGATAAAGATGATAGGTATTGCCGAGGATGATCTGAGCCGACATCCTCCTCAGTTCTGCCGTAGTGACGGCTTTGACCGAACCTACCGTTCCGACCGGCATGAATACCGGCGTCAGGATTTCCTGCGGCTGTCCCGTCGCTCCCGCGAGCGAAAGCCGGCCCGCGCGCGCGCGACCTACGCCGTCTTCATCGAACAGGGACTTCTCCACTTTGAATTGCAGAGGGCGGGTCATAGGATGAAAGGGTTCTCTCTTTTTTCGATGCCGATCTTCGTTTCAGGGCCATGGCCGGGACAAACGCGGGTCGCATCGTCCAAAACGAAAAGCCGTTCACGAATACTTGAAAGTAGAACGTCCATGTCGCCGCCCCAGAGGTCCGTCCGTCCGATGCTTCCCTGAAAAAGAGTGTCACCTGAAAAGACCGTTTCAGAAATTCCTGCCGCGGGATCGGCGTGTAAACGAAGCGATAATCCCCCGGGGCTGTGTCCGGGCGTATGAATCACGGTAAAACTGAGATCCCCGACCTTGAACGATTCTCCATCCGAAACAAATTGATCGACCGGCAGCGGCGAATCATAGGTAAGCCCGAACATGGCACCTTGAGATTGGAGCTCGTTCCAGAGGGATGCATCCGCGCGATGAAGGAGAATTTTCGGACGGGATGCCGGTGCGAACTCCCCTTCGAGTGCTTCGCAAAGGGTTCGCGTCGCGCCAAAATGATCGAGATGCGCATGCGTATGGAACAGATACTTTACCGTGAGCTTAGCCTCGGAGCGCCCGCCGCTTTCGGTACCGAGAGCGCGAAGAGCTTTCAGGATTCGTTCGCAGTCGTCGCCCGGATCGATCACCATCGCTTCTCTCGTCCGCGAACAGACGACAATCCAGCAATTCACCTGAAAAGGTCCTACGACAACCGGCCGGTCTAAAATCATAAATCTATCCAACTTTCACCTTTTGCGACGTTCACTTTCAGCGGGACATCGAGTTTCAACGCCCCTTCCATTGCATCCGTCACGAGCTTCAGGACGGCGTCGGCCTCGTCCTTCGGGCAATCAAGGACGACTTCGTCGTGCACCTGAATGATCAACCGCGATCGACAGCCTCGCTTCGCGAGCGCATGATCGATTTCTATCATCGCAAGCTTCATGAGATCAGCCGCCGTGCCCTGAATCGGCGTATTCATGGCCATTCGCTCGGCATTGGCGCGAACGGCAGGATTCGCCGACCGGATATCCGGTAGATGCCGCTTCCGCCCGAGAAGGGTGCTGACGGAACCCCGTTCACGGGCTTCCATGATCAGGTGGTCAAGAAAGGTCTTTACGCCGCTATAGCGGGCGAAGTAGCGGTCGATGACCGCTTTTGCCTCGCCACGCGGGATCTTGAGTTCCTGAGCCAGACCAAAAGCGGTTTTGCCGTACATAAGGCCAAAGTTGATTGCTTTCGCGATTCCCCGTTGACGATCATCCACCTGTTCGGGGGCAATTCCGAAGATCTCCCCTGCAGTCCTTCGATGGACGTCTTCGTCTTTCTGAAAAGAACGAATCAGTTCAGCGTCGCCACTCATGTGAGCGAGAATTCGAAGTTCAATCTGACTGTAATCGGCCGCGACGAGGACATTTCGGGCCGAGGGTCCCGGCGAGAGCCCATCTGAGGGCCCCTGAGAGGGAACGAAAGCACGCCTGATCTTCCGGCCACGATCACTGCGAATCGGGATATTCTGAAGATTCGGCTCGGAACTCGAAAGCCGCCCCGTGGCGGTTACCGTCTGGTGAAAGCCTGCGTGAATTTTGCCCGTTTTGGGGTCCCGAAGAAGCGGAAGCGGATCAATATAGGTCCCCTTCAGTTTCGCGATTTCGCGATATTCCAGCAGAAGCCGCGGCACTTCGTGCAAAGGAGCCAGCGCTTCCAGAACCTGCGCGTCGGTCGAATAGCCGGTTTTCGTTTTTCCTTGAACCGGGAGCTTAAGCTCTTCGAAAAGCAATGTTGCGAGCTGTTTCGGGGAATTCAGGTTCACCGGGCGTTGAGTGTAGGCCTGGACGCGAAGCTCGATATTTTCAAGGTCCCGCTCGAACTCCTTCGAAAGCGAATGAAGCCATTCCACGTCGATCGAGACGCCTTCGCGCTCCATTCTGGCCAGCACGTCCACGAGCGGAAGGTCGATGGTCGCGAAAACCTCCATCAAGTGTTCTTCCTGCAACCGATTTTTCAACACTTCCCAAAGGCGAACCGCGACCCAAGCGTCCTCCGCGGCATATCTCGTAGCCAGGTCGAGGGGAACCAAGTCAAACCCGATCTGGTCTTTGCCTTTTCCACAGACCTGCTCGAAAGTCAGGACTGAGTAATCCAGGTACTTTTCGGCAAGTGCCTGAAGGTTAAAGCGCCCCTCCGAATTGAGGACATAGGCGGCTACCATTGTATCAGCGCCGATTCCGTCGGGTCTGAGACCGAGCTGGGCCAGGACACTCCAGTCGTACTTTAAATTCTGGCCGATCTTTTTAAAACGCGGATCTTCGAGGTAGGGCTTGAGTGCCTCGAGAACGCGCTCAGCCGGGAGTTGCTCGACCGAGCCGCCTCGATGTCCGACGGGGATATAATAACTAGCCGATGGCTCCGCACAGACCGCGACACCCACGAGTTCAGCCTGTCGAGGATTTAAGGAGGTTGTTTCGAGATCAAACCCGAACTCCTTGGTTCTTTCGATTTCCCCGACCAAGGCCCGTAGCTGCTCTTCCGTCCGGATCGTTTTGAATTCAACAGGAGACGGGGTGAAGGTGCCGGGTCTTTCCGTCCGGGCGGGCGTGCCGGTCTGGCTGGTGACGTAGGGACCTCCCGCAAGCTGGCCGGAGCCAGGCGCCGTTGAAATGCCGGCAGCCATATCGAGAAACGAGAGCTGCTCGCCGGTTGGCCCGGAACGCTCGTCTTCGAGATGAAGAACTGGAGAACTTGGAGGAGCGGGAGCAACCGGAGTAGTCGGCGTCATTCGGGACTCCCACCGTTCCAGCAAGGAGTAAAACCCAAGCTCACGAAGGAGTCCGGCACACGGCTCCGGAACACGAAACTGGTAGCGGACAGACTCCTGCTCGAGTTCGACCGGAAGGGCTTCATCAACGGTCGCGAGACGGGCGGAGAGGCGGGCATCAGCGACATGATGACGGATGGTCTCCCCCTTTTTTCCGGGGAGCTTTCCTTCATCCGCAGCTTTAAGGACATTATCCAAGGTCTGGTACTGTTTTAGTAAATCGGTCGCGGTCTTCGGCCCGACCCCGGGAAGACCCGGAATATTATCTGAAGAATCTCCGACCATCGCCAGATAATCGCGAATCTGATCGGGCCGAACTCCGAATTTGGCCTCGACGGCAGCCGCATCATAAAATTTGTCGTTCATCGTGTCCCAGATCTGAACACGATCATTCACGAGCTGCATGAGATCCTTATCGCCGGTTACCACGACGACTTTGTGCTCAGGGGAGACGGAACACCATTTTCGGGTAAGCGTCGCGATCAGGTCGTCCGCCTCAACCCCGCTCTGCCGATACGAATGAATCTGCATACACTCGATCAGTTCCTCGACTCGAGCGAACTGTGGGATCAGGTCTTCGGGAGGAGCGCTGCGATTGGCCTTGTACTCGGGATAAATCTCCTTGCGACCCGACGGCTCCTTGGAATCGTAGCAAACCGCCAAGTACTCGGGATTCGCATCATCGACCAGACGGGCAAGCATCTGGGCGACGCCATAAACAGCATTGGTGGGCTCTCCCGTTCGCGGGGAATGGAGAACCCGAATGGCGAAAAAAGCTCGAAAAATGAACGAACTTACGTCAATGAGGTAAAGTGTTTTCGAGGGGGGCGGAAGCGTCCTGGACATATGAGGGCCTTATACCCCAGTCAGGATTTTTCGGGCGTTTTTTCGATAACCTCGGTATCGCCCATGACATCACCCAGACGATGACCGGTCTCGACGCTCACCATGAGATAAACTTCCATCAGCATCAGCGGCACGCCGATCAGGCAAAGAATCAGCCAACCCCAAACGGGAATGAGCGCGAAAAAAGTGGCAACCCCGACGGGAGCATTCCTGTAGACCGAATCGCGCGCATTGGCCGGCTGGCGCCTTAACGTGTGCACCACCTGAAGCCGCATCACTTTTTTACCCACGCTCTGCCCTTCAAAGGGCCCAAAATTAAGCCCGTCGGCGACGAGACTGTAAACAAAACCAAGCAGCGGACCAAGCGGATACGGGAGAATGACGGCGAACGCCACTACCAGAATGAGGTCGATCAGCTTCGCGATCACCCGGTTCAAAATACTCGTCTTGCTGGGCGCGCCGGTCGAGGGAAACACTGCAAGCATCATGGGCTGACCGGGCCTCCAAAAAATCCAGCCAAATAATATCGATCGACAAGATCGACGAGGCTGTGGATGGCGAAAATATGCGTCTCCTGAATCCTGCTCGAATTTTTGCCAAGCGAGACGTTCAGGCAAATTTCGGAGAGGCCTTTGAGCCTCCCTCCCGAACCCCCCGTCAAGCTGACGATCCTGCAACCCAAACCCCGCGCGGCTTCGACCGCATGTAGCACGCTCGGGCTGTTGCCCGAAGTTGAAATCGCAAGAACCACATCACCTTTTCTCGCCAAGGCTTCGACTTGTCTCGCAAATACTCTGTCATACCCATAGTCATTCGCGATCGCGGTCAAATTCGAACTATCCGTGGTGAGAGCAATGGCGGGAAGCGCTGGGCGATCGATCATCAACTTACCGACCATTTCAGCCGCCATGTGTTGCGCATCGGCAGCGGATCCCCCGTTGCCCAAAATCAGGAGTTTGCCTCCCGCCCGAATGCTGGCTCCAATGATCTCGGCAGCATGAACCAGTCGAGCCCCCTCCTCCAGAAGAAACGCTTGCTGAATCGCCGCAGTCTCGCGTGCCGTATCAGAGAGGTAGTCGTGAGCTGATTTCTTTTGCTGGTTGGACAAGTCGGCCAACGGGCCCCCTTTTTGGGTTTAGGGTCTTTACAATAAGGATGCTTTCAGCTTATTAACTAATACTCATTTGTCTTGAAAATAAAGGCAATAATTGATTTTCAAAAGGATTCAACGCGGAATCCGCGAGATTCAAAAGGGACCTCCTATGGCGAATTCAGAATATGTTTCGGCTGCGACTGATACCAACTTCGAATCTGAGGTGATCAAATCGCCACACTTAGTATTGATCGATTTCTGGGCGGAATGGTGCGGGCCATGTCGATTGCTCGCTCCCACGATCGAGGAGATTGCCCGCGAGTATCAGGGAAAATTGAAAGTTTATAAGATGAATGTCGACGAGAACCCGAATACGCCCGCTCGGTTTCATATCCGTGGCATCCCGACAGTACTCTTCTTCAAAAACGGGAACGCGATCGACCAGCTCGTCGGCAATCACCCCAAAGCGACGATCGCTCAGGTGATCGAAAAGCATCTTTGATTTAACAGCGGACCAAATTCAACCTCCCGATAGTAAACCGCGAAGATCAGGAATAGTGAGTTCCGACCGCGAACCCTTTTTATTGACCGCCCGCCCAAATCCGGTATCCTAATTAACTAAGGGATTCAATTTGCTTTTTTTGCAATTTCGCGACTTCTCGCGACTTCGCAACTTTTCTAAGGAGAGAAGCTCATGGGATATTCGAGCATGATTCAAGACATCACGACATCATTTCAGGCGGGAGGCGTATGGATGATCGCGATTGCGATCGCATTGGCCCTTTCACTCGCGTTTTCGCTCGAGCGATTCCTAAGACTCTTTTTCCAATACAACCTCGACGGCGCCTCTTTCATGTTCGAGGTGCAAAAATACATCCTTGCCAATGACCTCGACGGCGCGATCCGGCTCTGCAATGGCGCCGGAAAAGCAGCCCTTCCGAAAGTCATCAAGTCCGGCCTGCAACGCGCCTCTCGCGACGAGACCCAGATTCAGAACGCGATTGACGCCGCCAGCCTGGAAATGATTCCGAAGCTCGAACGCCGGCTGTCTTATCTTGGACTGATCGCTAATATCGCAGTTCTCCTCGGATTACTTGGAACGGTGACCGGCCTCATTAAATCCTTCGCCGCTATCGCTCTTGCCGATCCCGCCCAACGACAGGCGATTCTGGCCGCCGGCATCAGCGAGGCGATGAACGCGACCGCTTTCGGCTTGATCACGGCTATTTTCACGATGATCGTTCACAGCATTCTGACCAACAAAGCCAATAAGATCCTCGAGGAAATTGACGAGTTCGGCGTCAAATTGCTTGATCTGCTCTCGGCCCGCAAGTACCGCCAATCCGGCTCCAAAGCGGAATAACGGAATCGACCGAAGTCGACCGAAGTCGAAAGGAGAGAACAAGGTGCTCAAAAGGCCCAGTTCACGACGAAAAACCAGCAAGGAGCCGATTGCGCTCAACCTCGTCCCGTTCATCGACGCCATGGTGACTCTCATCGGATTCATGCTTTTCACCACCTCGTTTCTGGCGATCGTAAGCATCGAATCCCCTTTTCCTCACGCGAGCACCGCTCTGACCGAAGAAAAGCTCAAGCAGAAGCCCCTTCAACTCACGGTGAGTCTGCACGAGAACGACTCGGAGATCTGGAGCCCCTTCGAACGAATCACCTCAAAAAAGATCCCCCACACCCCGGAGGGTCAGCCGGACACCAAGGCGATTCATGAGGCCCTCCTCTCGGTAAAACAACAGTTCCCGGACGAGACGAAGATCGTGATCGTTCCCACCGCGAATACAACATACGATGTCATGATTTCGCTGATGGATAACATGCGAATGGTAACTCCGACAGATCCGCCGATTTTTAAAAGAAATGCGGCAACCGGCAATGATGAACTCGTCAAAGCGCTCTTTCCTGAAGTAATTTTCGGGAACCTTTTGGGAGACAGCTGATATGTCCTTTCACCGATCCATCCGTTCGCGTCGTAACCGCCGCAAACTCCCCGGAAGCTTCGAGCTTCAGCTCACGAGCATGATGGATGTGCTCGTCATCATCGTGGTATTTCTGCTGAAGAGCTATTCGACGAGCACCAGCAGCTTCGCGGCGGCGCCCGGCCTCCAACTCCCGATATCCGGTTCGCTGGATAGTCCAACCGAAAGCCTTCAAGTCATTGTGACCCCTGAATCGATGACTTTCGAAAACGAGCGAATTCTTGATTTCGTGATGACCTCCGGAAGTATCGGAGGCCCCGAAACCGCGGTTTATAAGTTCAAAGCGACGGACCTCGACGAGGGCGGCAGGCGGATTGTTCCACTGTACGATGCCTTGATGAAGGCGCGAGACAAAGCTGAACTCCTCCGTGCGAAGTCAAAAACCCGCGATCCCGAAGGCAAGCCACTTCCCTTCGAAGGCATTCTGGCAATCCAGGCGGATAAACAGATCCAGTACGAAACCATTCGCAAGATCATGTACACGGCAGCCACGGCCGGGTATAAAGTATTTCGGTTTCTCGCCATGAAGCGCGACGGGTGACTGACCGCGTTTTTCAGAACCCAATCTCCTTGATTTAATTGAAAGATTCGGACTCGCCTATTCCAGATATACTTGATCAATCGGGTTGCTAATTTGTCTACAATATCTTAATATTAATTAAGAGAAGGACGTATGTGGAATCAGGCAATTGTCCTCATCATTGCTGCACTCGGATTCGCGGGCTGTGGACCTGTCATTCGGACCGAGTATGTCGTAGAAAAAGTCGCGCCCACGGCGAGTCCAGCCCCTGTCGAGACTCTGACGAATCCCGCTGCTGTGACGGATGTCCTGACCTCGAAAGAAATCCTCGACCAATCGGGCAAAAAAGTGACGGGCACGATGCCACTCGGCGGGAATGTCACGGGCGCGGAAGGTCTGGCGAGTTTCCTTCTGCCGCTCGGATACTACGACGGAGCACGAACCGCGAATGCGACGGATGCCGATCTCGTGGCAGGGAATATCACGAGCGGTGTGACGATTTTCGGAGTTACCGGCACTGCCCTCCTCGAAACACATAGCGCCTGCACGAGCAGTGGGCAGACGGGTTGCGTGACGAATGCTTCATTCCTGGCCGGAGCGCCGAAGGTAAGCATCAGCGGCGGGAACGGAAGCAAAGATATTTCAATCCCCCAGGGCTACTATGATGGCACGAAAACCGCGACGGCTTCCGACACGAACTTGCTCGCCGCGAACATAAAAAACGGCATCAATCTTTTCGGTACCACCGGGTCTCTCACCCCCGCTTACGCGGCATGTACGGATAACGCACTGAACGCGGGACAATGTTCCACCGCGGCGAACAGATATGTCACGGCGACTGCCGGAGCAGCGATCAATGCCGCAAATGGAGCCCTGAGCGCGACGATTCCGCAGGGATTCTATAGCGGAGTCCAGAGTTGCACGATGAGCGATACCGACCTCCTCGCGGCCAACATTAAAAATGGCGTCACGATCTTCGGTGTCACGGGCGCAGCCCCCAGTCCTTATTCTGCCTGCACCGACAACGCCCTCAACGCCGGACAATGTTCAACAGCCGCAGGCAGGTATGTCACGTCTTCTTCTGGAGGAGCTGTGACCGGAGCGGATGGCTCACTCTCAGCCACGATTCCGAAAGGTTTCTACGACGGCACGACTTCAGCGACGATGAGCGATACCGACCTCGTCGCGGGGAATATCGCCTCAGCCGTGACGATTTTCGGGGTCACGGGAAATCTCGCGGCATGCACCGGCGCGAATCAGTCCGGCTGCCTCACGAACGCGACCTATCCGTCGCAATCCACGCCGGCTTCTCCGGCGGGAGTCGCGGATGTGCTTTCTGGAAAAGAATTCTACGCGGGTGGTGCGCTTCAAACCGGAACGATGTCGAATCGCGGGAATTGGAACATCGAAACAACGGCCTTTCCGGGCGCCGGCTATTACAACGGCCTTACCTCCACGCTCGCGCCCGCAACTGTGTGCAGTACGAAGTCGATTTTTGGCTCAGCCGGAGCCGCCGTATGCCAAACCGGAAGCACGGCGAATCCCGCGGGTGCCGCGAACATTCTTTCAGGCCTGGAAGCCTGGAACGCGACGGGTACGAAAATTACCGGTACGATGATCAATCGCGGGGCGCTCGACGCCTCCGCGGCATTCCCGGGAGCCGGATATTACAATGGGACCGTCAACAACGCGCCAGCGGCGAGCCAGATCTGTTCGGGCGCGGCTGTTCTCGGGGCGTCGGGTTCAGCCAGTTGTGCGAGCGCCGCGTCGAATGCCTTTCGTGACACGGCTACCGCCCAGATCACGCAGCCGCAGGAAGTGACGACTTACGCCGGAGCGGATTTCCCGGCGCAGTACCGGGAGATCCCGAAGATCTCAAAAGACGACGACGGCTACACCGGCGCAAGCGTAACCCGGGCAACTCGTCCTACGGTTAATTGCGGGACCACGCAGGCAACGATCGCGTTGAGAATCGCGGACTGTCTGGCCAAGAACCCGACAGCAGCGACCTGGGACGGCACGGTCAATGGCAACGCGGGACAGAGTGTCTGGAAGCTCGTCGCGCGAAATGGCGCCGATACTGAAGTTTGGAGAGATGAGGCAACGGGCTTGCTTTGGACAACACCGGTTACGACTTCGGTGAACTGGTGTCACGCGACAGGAAGCTCGAACGCGAGCGGCGTCGCTGCCGCCTATCGAGAAGCCGATTCGGCCGGGGTCTGCAATAATGCGGCGAACCAAAATCAGACAAATCCCATCAGCGTATGTTTCGAGGAAGCGGGATTCGCGACCACCTATGTGGACGCACCCGCAAAAGGAGGTTTGAAAGCAGCATCCACTCCCCCCGTCCGCTGGCGACTGCCCACTCTGGCAGACTACAAGATCGCCGAGGCTCATGGCATGCGGTTGGTCTTCCCTGCTTCGACCTCGACCAATTGGACGGCTCCCGTGTATTCGGGAATTCTCACCGAGGCATGGGTCTTTCAATGGAATACGGCATCCTTATTCACTTCGACGAGGAGTTCAGCCACATCCGCCCGTTGTATCGGGCGAGGCCGGTGACGAGGACGTATGAAAACGAATTACCTGATCATCACTCAGCTGAGCCTACTATCCGTGGCCGCAAGCAGTGCCGCGCTCGATTTGGACCCACTCAGCACCCCAGCTTCGCAAAGCGAAGTACTTTCAGGCAAAGAATACCTCAATCAGAGCGGGGGAAAAGTAACAGGGTCGATGCCTCTCGGCGGTGACATCGCGGGACCCGCTGGGCAAGCGAGTTTTCTGATCCCGCAAGGCTACTATGACGGAACAAAGAACGCCACCGTGAGCGACCCGAATCTGAGCAGCGGGAATATCGCAAGCGGTATCACGATCTTCGGCATCACGGGGACAGCGGCGCTCGAATCCCATTTAGCATGCACGAGCAGCGGTCAAACAGGCTGCATCGGGAACGCTTCGTTCGTCGCCGGAGCCCCCATGGGCAATGTCACCGGATCAAATGGCGCGTTGGCGGTCACGATTCCGCAGGGATTCTATGACGGAGGAGAAACCGCGAGTATCGCGGATTCCAACCTGACCGCGGCGAATATCAAGAACGGAACGACGATCTTCGGTGTTACCGGTTCGATGACTCAGGCTTATGGGGCATGCTCAGATAACAGCCTCAATGCCGAACAGTGTTCAACGGCGGCCAGCCGCTACGTCACGGCGACGGCTGGAGCCGCCATCACGGGCGCAAACGGTTCGCTGACGGCGACCATCGCGCAAGGATTCTACAGCGGCGCACAGAGCTGCAGCGCAAGCGACACCAACCTCCTGGCCGGCAACATCAAATCAGGCGTGAACCTCTTTGGAATCGACGGTTCTTTCACCACCGCCTACGCTTCCTGCACAGACGACGCGCTCAACGCCGGACAATGCTCGACTGCCGCCGGCCGCTATGTCACCGCGACAGCCGGAGCCGCCATCACGGGCGTAAACGGTTCACTGACGGCGACCATCCCGCAAGGATTTTATAGCGGCAGCACCTCCGCCACGATGAGCGACACGGATCTTATCGCCGGCAACATTATTTCGGGAGTAACGATTTTTGGGGTGGAAGGAAGCATCCCGATCTGCTCCGCCGGCAATCAGACCGGATGCGTTTCAAGCGCGACATTCAAGACGCAGGCGACCCCAGCCACGCCTGCAGGAGTCGCCGATGCACTGAGCGGAAAGACATTTTACGCCGGTGGCGCGCTTCAGACCGGCACGATGAGCAATCGCGGGACTTGGAATATCGAAACAGCTGCATATCCGGGCGCGGGATACTATAGCGGCATTACTTCGACCTTGGCCGCCTCGGATATCTGCAGCACAAAAAGCCTTTTTGGATCGGCAGGAACCGCCGTATGCCAGAGCGGCACAACGGCGACCCCTGCCTCTGCTTCGGGCATTCTGGCCAGCCTGGAAGCCTGGGACGGAACCGGCGCCAAGATGACCGGAACCATTTCGGATCGCGGAACGCTCAACGCGGCAGTCGCTTTTCCGGGAGCGGGCTATTACAGCGGGACGACTGAAAATCTTCCTAACGCCAACCAGCTTTGCTCGGGAACGAATGCCTTGGGTGTGACCGGATCAGCTAACTGCTCAGCGGCTGCATTTTCGAATACTTTTCACAACAAAGGCGCTTCCGTACTCACGGCGACCGCCGAAGCAACGACTTACGCGGGCCTTGCCCTCCCGGCTGACCATCGAGACATTCCCAAGGTCGGGAATGATACCGACTCCTTTTATGATGCTCACGTCACGAAAGCGACTCGCCCCACCGTGGACTGCGGGACGAGTCAAGCGACAATCGCCTTTCGAATCGCCGATTGCCTCGCCCAGAACCCCACGACAGCAACCTGGGACGGGACAGCAAAGGGTATTGGGGGAGAAACCGTCTGGAAGCTTGTCGCAAGAAATGGCGCGAATAACGAAGTCTGGCAAGACCAAGGCACGGGACTACTCTGGACGTCGACGATCGCCAGTATCAGCTGGTGCCGTGCGAGCGGCAGCTCGAACTCGGCCGGAGTCGCAGCTGCATATCGTGAAGTCGACCCCTCGGGATATTGTTCCGGAGCGACTTATCAGGATCAGACTACCCCGGTGAGCGCCTGTTTCGAAGCACCTGGCTTTGCGACCACCTATGTCGATGCTCCCGCGAAAGGCGGACTGAAGGCCGCTTCAACTCCCGCAGTCAGATGGCGATTACCGACTCTGAATGATTATTTGGTCGCGGATACTCATGGAATACGTTTCCTGTTGCCGTCGTCAGCAGAGAACTGGACCTCCACCATCTATTCTGGCGGGAGGGGAAATGCGTACACGATGACTCTGGAGAGCGGCCAGGTTTGGTATTACTTGAGATCGAGCTCACGGGACGTCCGCTGCGTCGGCCGGGGCCTGTAAGACTATCTGAATAGTGCGTACCTTGTTTGTTAAATTATTGTGAGTGAACTGCCGATACGAGCGGAAAGAAGGGTGGAACGTATGAGTCTTGTTAGCTTGATTTTTGCGCACGCTAGACAATCCTCTCGGCGCGTAAGTGCCAGTTCAGGTGACGCGCCACCCTCCAAAAGATCGAAAAACCGTGCTGCCAGCAGATTTCTTCTGATCGCATTGATCGTTCCCGCGCTTTTTTTGGGCTCGGTATCGTGCGCTCCGGGGAATAATGCGGGGGGTCTTACAGGAGCGATTGGAACGGCCCCCGCTCCAACTTCGACTCCGAAATCCGATACCACGTCACCTACGGTAAGTTTTTCTCCCACAGCCGGGACCAAGACGGCGATTCCGACCACGGTCACGGCAACGTTTAGTGAATCAATGGCAGCGGCCACCGTGGTCTCCGACAACGTGGCGATGAGCTGCACGGGCTCAGGGTTGTATACGGTCTCGGGCGTAAGCCTGACGGACTTGGCAGCAACGATCACGCTTTCTGAAGGCGTCGCGGCAGCGGACGAGGAAGTCTGCACGCTCACTCTTTCGGCCTCAATGACGGACGCTGCGGACAATGCTCTCTCGGGTACTCGCACTGTCGCTTATACAAAGGACTCAGGGGCGCCAAACATCTCATCGTTCTCTCCGGCGCAAGGCACCCGTTCGAACGTGCCATCAAGTATTACGGTAAATTTTTCAGAAAGCATGAATTCGGCCACGGTGAGCAATACCAACAACTGGGACATGAGCTGTTCTGGCTCTGGATCGTATTCGATCTCATCCGTAGGTTTAGTTGGTAATGTGGCCACGGTAACTCTCTCAACTACGAGTGCAGCGACAAACGGAGAAGTTTGCACTCTCACAGCCGATACGGCAATCACGGACGCTGCGAATAACGCGCTCGGTGGTGGCCGGACGGTGGCTTATACGATTGATTCCACGGCTCCGACGGTGAGTTTTACGCCTGCGACGTCCAGGCGCACGGCGATGCCGGCTACGGTCTCGGCAGTGTTCAGTGAGACGATGTTGGCCGCGACGGTCACAAATGTATCGAATTGGTCGATCTCGTGCACGGGCTCAGGGTCGTATTCGGTTTCTAATGTCGGGCTGGTGGGCAACACGGCTGCGATTACACTAACTGAGAGTGTGGCTGCGGCTGATGGCGCGGTCTGCACGCTCACTGCACAAATGGACATCCAGGACAGCGTGGGCAATGCCATCTCGGGTACGCGTACTGCGGTCTATACGATCGATACTCAAGGTCCAACGATGGTTTTTACTCCTGCGACGGGCACTCGTTCGAGTATGCCGAGTTCGTTCTCTGCGGCGTTCAGCGAGGCGGTAAGCACGAGCCTAGTTGAGGATGAGGGGAATTGGTCGGTGAACTGCTCGGCGTCGGGTTCTTACTCGGTGTCTTCGGTGACGCTCGCTGGTAATACTGCAACGGTAAATCTCACTCAGAATACTCCGGCCGCCCATAACGAGACGTGCACGGTCACGGCAAGCACCAGCGTCCAAGATAGCGCAGGAAACGCGCTCTCTGGAACGAGAACGTCTGCTCAGACTATTGATTCACAGGCCCCAACTGTGGTGTTCTCGCCAGCCACCGGAACGAGGGGTTCGGTGCCGGCTTCGGTCTCTGCGACCTTCAGTGAGACAATGAGCAGTGCTACGGTGACGAATGCAGCGAACTGGAGCATGTCGTGCACGGTCGGTGGTTCGTATTCGATCTCGGGAGTGATCTTGGATGGTCTGGTTGCGACGGTGACGTTGAACGAGAGTTCAGCGGCGGTGGATACGTCGGTGTGTACGCTGACGGCGAGCACGAGTATCCAGGATAGTGTGGGCAATGCGCTTGGCGGCTCGCGTACGGCCGCTTATACCGTTGATAAGGCGGCTCCGACGATCAGCTCGCGGTCTCCAACGAGTGGAGCGACGGGAGTGGCGAACGCCGCGAATGTGACGGTGACATTCAACGAGGCCATGGATGCCGTGACCATCACGTCGAGTAACTTCAGATTGGCTGTTGATGGCGGTGCAAGCGTTGCGGGTGTGGTGAGCTACAATTCAGGGACGAGGGTGGCAACGTTTAACCCGGATTTGGATTTTGCAAATAATACGGTATATCGCGCGACGATCACAACGGGAGTGAAAGATGCCCAAAGTAATGCGATTGCGGCACAAAGTGAGTGGACGTTTACGACCGTTGCAGCAGGATCGTGTACTGGCGTGAGCACGATCGGTCAGGCTTGTCCTGAGGGCGGGATCTACGCAGGGCCCTATAACGGGGGCACGTATATGACTACCCCGGGTAACTGCACGAATTCAAGCACGCCGACCTGTAACGGTGCGATGGATACACTCACTAAGCAGTGGTCAACGGAGTACGTGGCGAGAGGAACCACCAGCACTACCAATGGATCAGGCAACACCGCAGCTCTCGCTGCTCTTGGGGCGGCATATCCTGCAGCCAAATACTGCGCGGATATGACCTATGCTGGGTATGATGATTGGTTCTTGCCCGCGAAGGACGAATTGTACAACGTGCTCTACGGTGCGGGAGGTGCCAACAAAACCGCGATCGGAGGCTTTGCAACATGGTATTGGTCCTCCACGGAGGACAATAACGTCCTCGCCTGGCTTCGGAATTTCTCCACTGGTAGTGAGACCAACGGAGGCAAGGACAACATCACCCAAGTACGCTGTGTCAGAAGATGGTAGTGTTGATGACCGGTGATTCAATTATTTGTTTTCGCTTTTGAGATTCTTCGGACGAAAGCCGATCCGGCACATCCGAGCCGCTCTCGAAACAGTGCTATTTAAGCGGAACGAACTTAAACGGATACGTGACCTGCACCAGTCCCGCGCCGCGAGGAATCGGAAACTGAATCCGCTTGATCACGGTGAGAATGCATCGTTCGGCGTTCGCGTGTTTCAGGGTCGTCGATTCAATGCCGGCTTGCATGACTTTGCCACTCGAGCCGATCACAAAAGTCGTTCCGACCCGGCCGGAAAGTTTCGGATTCTCGGCATTGAGCTCGCGTTCGTAACAAAGCCTGAACTCATCGCGATGCTCGCGAAGAGCCGCCTCGACCGCGTCCGCATCAATGGACCCCATGACCACGGCCTCTTCAGGACCACCGCTGCGGATCACCACGCGGGATTGTCCGCCGATGATTCCTGCGCCCGAGCCCGCCGCTCCGAGTCCTGTCCCGACCCGTCCGCCACCTTTCCCGCGATCACTCAGCCCGCCAAGGGATTCGGCGGTTCCGCCGCCCCCCTTTCCCGTTCCCGAAAGCGCGAGACCGCCGTTACCGAGGGTGTTGAAACCGCCGAAGCCGCGAAGCTTTTCGCCGCCTTTTCCAAGTCTGGCCGCGCTGCTGCCCAGAATGTCTTCGATCTTCCCGGTCGCGGTTTTCAGAAAATCAACATTGCCGATATCGGGTACCTGGCTGTTTCCTCCGCCTCTTCCGGTACCGCCCTGGGGAGACGGCCGAAAAGCGGCGGTCTGGGGTTGCTGGTTCGCAAGCGGCGCGGCCTTCGGGCTGCCACGCACCCCTTCCTTGCCTTTTGCCCTGGCTCCCTGCCCTTCTTTGGCCTGGCTCTGGGCTAAATTCGAGGCCTTCGGCTTGTTTTGGGCGACATTCATGACTTTCGGAACCGGTTTATGAATCTTCGTCTGATTCGGTTTGATATCGATTTTGGCGATCGGAACCGGCTTCGCCGTCTTCGATGGCGAGGGTGGAGTAACGGCCACATCCTTAGTCTCCGGAACCCGCGGTTTCTCGACCTTTGGCCGGGGGGCGTACTTCTCGGGTTGATACAGAATCGTCGCGATTCGCTCCGGTATCTGCTCGGCTTCCAGAGTCTGGGGAACGTTCGCGTTTAAAAGCAGCGCCACCGTAAAGGCCGTCAGCAGCATCGAAGAAGCGAAGATTTTCAGGAACAACGGATCACGTTCAAAAAGGCGGCTCATCTTCAACCGGGGCGGTGCTGCCGTGAAGCTCAGATAAAAGCTAATATCTCCGACTGAAAGTTTCGCGAAATCGTCCTTCTCAAGCGGAACCTGAACGCCATGAGCTCCCGTCGTAAACCGTTCGCGCAGGGTTTCCAGATTGCGAAGCTCCCCTTTGCGCTGAATCACGCCTTTCATGTTCGGATCGACATTCAGCACGTACTGCTCACCGACTCGCATGACGAGCGGGTGCTTCTTCGAGGTGAGCACCGGCGGAATTCCGAAATTGCTCCTCTTCGAATCACCGAGTACGATCGACTTCTGGCGGACGAAATGTTCCACATCAAGGACCACTTCATTCCAGGACATCACGATTTCGAGAGCCTGTTTGCTGGTCGGCCGGAAATCGAAGATCTCCTCGATCTCGCGTTCCTCTTCGAGAAGAAGAGGCGTGAAGTCCTCAGTCTCGCTCAAAAAGAGTTTTCGCCCGTCAGACTCCCGGAAGCGCTCCTTGGGATGAACCTGTTTGACGCTCTCCTGTTTAAAGTCCAAGGTGTACTGGCCGATGGTGACCTTATCACCGTCTTTCAAAGCCTGAGTGACCACCCGTTTACCGTTTACGAAAACTCCGGTTTCGCTCGCCAGGTCATAAAGAACCGCCTCGGCTCCATTCTCCAACACCGCGTGAATCGGAGCAATCCCCTCACCGGTCAGGCGAACATCGGCTGAAACAACCGAGCCGATGACAATCCGGTCCTTGTCGAAGCGAAAGTTTCTTTCGCTCCCGAGATTGAAGGCGACGGTATTCCGTTCACGTTTCGTCTCCACTACGGGTCCCGTGGTGCCGGTACTCTGAGCCGTCTTCTCTGAATTCATGCCCTGCTCCTTATACTCGCTATACTCGCTTCAGTCTTCACTTGCTCAACACCGCGTCCCTGAGCATCTCGCGATGGAAGTTCTTTCGCCGTTTGACGAGCGAGTCGAATTTTTCCTCGGTGCGCCGCTGGAAATAAAATTCCCCAGGATTGCGCACTTCACCTTCGATCTGAGTGCCCTCGAAATCGAGGTCTGTTCTTTTCGGATAAACCACCCGCGGTGCCTTAGTTCCGGCGGTATCGGCGTCCGCTTTTGATTCAGCGGCGGAGGCCGAAGTCGACCAGGCGATGCCGGCCGCGAACGCCAGACCGCTCAGCGCGACGAACAGCATCGCGACGAATGCGGCACGATAAGCAAACACTACTTTCCACTTTTCCATAAAGTGCAAATCCCCTTCAGGTATTCCGCTGACGTCTTTTCAAAACCGAAAAGCCCCGCATCAAGATCTTCCAATCTATCCAGGCAGTCCCCTGCCTTTTCAGAGCCCATGACTGAAACTCGGGCTGCTTCATGATAACGACCCGCGAATCGGGAATCCGAGGCTCCGAGATCGGCTGCCTTTTTGAAAGCGGCTTCGGCGCCCGGCAGATCGCCAGAGCCTTGGAGGGCGATGGCGATGCCGTCCTGAACGTCGCTCGAGTTTTCTTTGACGACGATCTGGTCCCAGAGCGGCCTCGCCTTGGCATAAAGACGGTAATAGTTCAGCAGCAAAGCGCGATTGATTTTCGCGGCCAGAAAAAA
>MEQK01000014.1:19188-24911 GCA_001770175.1 Bdellovibrionales bacterium RIFOXYD1_FULL_55_31
CGAGTCCTCTTTCAGGGCCGTTTGCAGAAGCTGCTGAGCTTCCGCCGCGCGAAGCCAGTCCTCCTGCCCCTCGCCTCCCAGATCGACGACTGCACGGTTGTTCAAGGCCGCGGGATACTTCGCTTTGAGCCCGAGAGCACGATCATAAGTGATCTTCGCCAGAAGCGGCTTGCCCTCGCCCCAGAGCAGATTGCCGTAATCGATCCAGGACGCCGGTTCCTGCGGATTCTTCAGAAGTCGCTCCCGGACATTCTGCAAGGCTGTCGTACTCCCGTCCTTGCCTCCGTCTGGACTCATTCCCGCAAGCCTGAACCGCCCCCGGAATCCCTGTGCCCTGCTCAAATTCGGGACACGCACGTCAGCCAATCGATCGACGATCTCGGGAACCGCCGGACTCAACAATTCAGCCGAAAGCGCCTTCACATAGGCATCATTCCACGTCGCGACGGCCTTTTTGCGAAGAGGCGCGCTGATCGCCTCGACGTTCTTCCTGAAGCTCGCGAGAGCTTCAGGATTTGCGTCGGCCGGAGCGGGAATTCGCTCGAGTTCATCCGCGAATTTCATCACCCAGGTCGCAAGCCGGCCCAGAGCCGCCACGCCCCAGGGCCCCCCCGCGTCCATCGCCGAAACGTACGCCCGGCTGAGCGGCTCCAGGAATTCGAGCCGTTGGGTCATCGCGTTTTTAAGCTGGGCTTCAGGAAGCCGGAGCGGCTGGAACTTGGCGTTTCTCTCCAGCATTTCGGCTAGCCTGAACCTGGCATAGGCCACGAAAGGAGAAAGCCCTTCCGACTTGTGCTTATCGCCCTGGGTCGAAACTTTTCGAAAACTCTGCTTCGCTTGCTCGAAATCCCGATTGCGCGCGTAAAGGTCCCCGAGCCGGGCCCCGCAGACCGCTTCAAATTCAACCGGCCCCGTCATGCAGTATTGATAACTCTTGGAGGCCTCGCTGTCCCGCCGAGCGGAATCGTAAGACATGGCGAGAGCGAGCGCGATCTTCCAGCGATTCGCGGCTTTGGGATAAAGTTCGAGGTAACCCGACCAACACTGCTGTGCTTTGGCGATTTCCCCGGACCCTTCGTAAAGCCGGGCCGCGGTCTCAAGGGAATCGGCGTCGTTGCCGTCGCGGCCGAGTTTTTCAAAAAGTCGCGCCGAGTGCTCGAAGCGCCCGTCAATCAGAAACCGCGTCGCCGTCAAGCGGACCGCATCCGCGGCACGGGAACTTTTCGGAAAGCGCTTCAACCACGTCACGATGACGCGATCGACAGATTCCCACTCCACGGCCTTAACGTAACTGGCCAACGCGTTTTCGTACGCCTTTTCAGCGAACTCCCGCTGGGTCGAGTCCGCCGCCATGGCTTCATAGCCTTTCGCCGCGACGGCGAAATTTTGATCCTGCTCCTCTCGAGCGATCGTGCCGAGCTTCAAGCGCGTTTCGTGTTCACTCAAGAGGGCTTTCAGCTTGCCGCCGCCGATTTCCTGATCGGCGGCCATCAAAACCGCATTCTTGCGTAATTCCTGCGTAACGTCCGCGAGGTCCTCGATAGCGCCGCTCGCCGCCTCCTGTGCGGCGGGAGGCGCGTTCACGGGCGGAACCCGGTCTGAAAGGATCTGAACCCAGAGCCGCGCCGCGGTCAGAGACTGGGGCGTCTTCTCCGAACGGGCGATGATCCTCTTGATCCTCTTAATCGCGTCTTTTTGAGTGTTCTTGTAGCCGGCATGGACCTGCGCGGCCTTTAAAGCCGCATCACGAGCTTCATTGGTCCCGGCCAAGGCCTCCTCGAGGCGGTCGGCCGCTTCGACAAATTCCTTTTCAAGCTCCGAAGGACGACCGGCCTTTTTCGTCGCGGCGTTCTGAGCGCCGTGCGATTTCTTGATCGCTTCGGCGAGGCTCGCGGTCCAAAGCGCTCCAGCTTCTTTCGCGTACCGTTTATCACTGGATTCGACGACCTGGCGATAGAGTTCCGAAGCTTCCTTGGACTTCCCGAGATCACGTTTCACTTCGGCAAGGTACATCTGAATTTCTGGAATTTCGCGACGGGGATCGTCTTTGGACAAAAAGGACTTCAAATAGGCCTGGTAATAGGCTTCAGCGACCTCGAGATCGGCGCGGCCGCTCTTTTTCCTGAATTTCTCGTGATGTTCCGTGGCCGTCCGGCGGATCATGGCCCTCAGATTCTGAGCCGCGACCTGGGTATCGGTGTCACCGGATTCATAAAGACGGCCCTGATTGAGGCGCCCCAAGGCCTCCCGGTAGCGGCCCTGGCGAAGATCGAGGTCGACCAGCTTCACGAGCACCCTGAATGTGGCTTCGCTTTCCGGATTCGTCTTGAGGAGGGATTCGTAAACCTGGGTCGCTTTCGCGGGTTCGACATTGCGCTCATATTGCTTGCCGAGCTTCTCAAGAATTTTCGGGTAGAACGTCTTATCGGCCACGCTCTGAAAATACGCGATCGCTTCGTTCGTCTGTCCGGCTTCGGTCATGAAGAGAGCCATGTCTCTGAGGGCCTCTTCGCGAAGGGAAAGAAATTTCTCGCCGTTCTTCGTAGCCAACGAGATGGCCTCCTTCATGGAAGCCACGGCTCGGCTATACTGTTTCGTCCGATAATGGCACCAGGCGAGTTTGTGCATGATTCTCGGAACCATGCCCGAGGAGGATTTTTTCACCGCTACTTCATAATACGCCTGCGCCTTCCTGAACTTGGAGTCGGCGAAAGCGGCGTCCCCCAATTCCCGGTAGGCTTCGGGGGCAAAAACGCTGTTCGGGAATTTTCGAGTCAGGGTATCGAAATAGGCCGTGCTCTGCCGGCGATTCTCCAGTTCGGCGTAGCTGAAGCCGAGAAAATAGTAGACCTGGTCCAACTTCGAATACGGGATCTTGAGCGTGAGAATATCATTACAAGCTTTTATTCCTGACCTCAGAAATGGTTTCGAGTACGAACGGTCGATGAATTTATCGCTAACCCCCTTCTCCAACCGCTTTTCGTGAACCCGCCCTTCCATCAAGAATGCCGACCGGTAAGCTTCGACATAGATTTCCGCGAGCCGGAAATAGAGATCCGCTCGCCGATTATTCGCCAGTCTCCGTCCGAGAGCGATTCTCAGCTGCACGATCTCCTGGTCGCGGAGTTCCCGGATTTTTGCGTCGTCCGGAGTTTCCACCTCCCTTAACTCTGAAACCGCGTAAGCCGTCTTCCCCTCTGCACTGGGCGAAACAATCCCGAACGCGAAGGTCAGCACGGCGAAAAAGCAAAGGACCGCACGAACCGGCAAAATTTTGAGAGAAGTCATTTCATGATCCACCGTTCTGGCATTCCGACTCGAGCCCGAAAACGTAATCACCGAGTTCATCGTTCCAAAATTCACCGTTAAAGGACCAGTAGTACTGATAGTCACGCCGGGAGGGTCTCATATTGCCCCGCCCACGATCATCGCCACGGGCAAGCTGTGAATTCTTGTAGATAAGCTTGTCCTTGGCCTGCCTCAGCATCTCGAGCTTGATGAACGCCATCTTCTCGAAATCAGCGATCAACGCCGAGTGATAATCGATCAGGCTGTTTTTGACGAAAGCGCCGCCAAGGAGCTGAATCGACTTGAGCCGCCAACCCAGGACCTGTTCCAAAAAGCCGGGAAAGCCCTTTCCGGGTTCATGAGAAACCCCCGGCTGCATGTGATCGAATTGGCGGACGGCATTCAGTTCGCCGCCAACATCGCGTTCAGCGGCGACGAGGTTCTGAAAATACGGACTGCGCACGAACCGATTCGCCAACCGGTGAAAGTCGTTCTTCGTGTACAACGACCGGCTGAGCGCGTTTTTTCCAAGTTCATGGAAGGTCTTGAGGTTGTTTGAATTCACTTCGACGAAACGCTTCACCTCTTCGCCCACCCGCGTATATTTATCGTTGAATTCGTTAATCACCTGATTGGCGTCCTGATACAGGCAAAGCGCGAGAAAAGATTGAGCCCGCAGCACGTCTACTTCGGTATTAAATACGAACCCGAGCGCGGGACTTTTATACGAAACCAACCGCCCAAGCGTGCGGTTATATTCGCGGCGTCCAAAGGAATTCCAGGCTTGCTCAAACAGAATGTCCGGCCAGACGAAGCTCGACTTCGGAATACCGTCATAGACCTGGTCGGCGTCATCGAAACGTTCCATTTGATAAAGCGTTCGTGCCTCTCCGGCCACGCACCGGGCGTGAAGATCGTCCGATTCGCGGCTGAGCTGGCGCGAGGCCCGCGGATCGCGCAGAATACGGGACCCGAGATCAACGGATCGCGATTGGCATTCCCGAAAATCGCGAATGGCAAGATCGTTCCTGCCGAGAATCGCGTTCGCGGAGCCCCGGAGCTGAAGCGCGATTGGCCAAAGCGGGCTGCCGGCCTGAATACCATTCAGATAGCCGATCGCCTTTTCCTCCTTCCCCGAAAGGAGCGTGTCCTTTCCGAGGGAATAAAGGTAAGCGCTCCGATTCCGGAGATCGTAATCCTCATACCGGGTGTGCCGGATCAGATACTTTCGGAGAATGTCGCCGCCGATCCTGACCAGAAGATTTTCGGTCTCTCCGAGAACCCTTCGAATCGCCGACTTATTCCCGGTTTGCAGCGTTCTGATAAAAAAATACGAAGCCGCGTTGTAAAGTCCCGCCCGGGTCAGGGACAGCGTGATCCAGGAGTAAGCCTCCGGTCGAAGTGACTGATTCTGCTCGTGCGCGGCAAACGCGTAGCGCGCGGACTTGAAGTACTGGCCCGATTGGTAAAGCGCCTGAGCGTCCCGAAGATATCCGGTATGATTGTCGGCAGGCTCTTCCGCGCGCGCGAGCGCTGCCGTAAGCAAACAGCACGCCGCCAGGGCGAATCTCGAACGAATCATAGTCTAAGCCCCACGCCGATTCCGAAGTTGAGATTCGAATACAACGATTTCGAGCCTGAAAGGCCCATCACGGGGGCCTGGTAAAACGCGCTCGTGAAATCGAGCCGCACCGAAAAATCCCGAGTCACGTGATACTGATGACCGGTCCCCAAATAGAGCGCCGTGAAGCTCTGATCCGTGAATGTTGAAGGTCCGTTCGTCACGTTTCGCGTTTCGAGCGCGGTTTGAAGGGTTCCGATTCCCCCTGAAAAGTACCAATCAAAATAGAGAATCTTATTGAAGACGTTGATTTTCGCGTACCACGGGACCCAATGGGCAAGAATTCCGGATTGTGACTTGATCTCGCGCACAACCGGCCAAATCGATGGCTGCGATTGCTGGAGCGCATCGAAGGTCGCATTTGTTCTGTTCGAGGTCAGTGTATGAAAGGCCTCGAAGCCGATGCTCTCGGAAACGTAAAACGCGACTCTCGGCTCGAGAATGTAAGAAGTGCGATAGGGATTGGAAAACCCCGTTCCGGCCATCGCGCTGAGCAACAACCGGTGCGCTTTTCCGTACCTGCGATTCTGAAGCACATAGATCTTTTTCTCAGGATCGAGCCAGCTGAAGCTGTACTCATCACCTGAGCCTGAACCGGGAGCATCAGCCGCGTCCGCCCAGCTAGCCGCCAAGAGCGCCATCCACAGCGTCGCAAGTACAATGACTAAAACCCGGATTCCCCATTCCCTAGTGAAAATTCTAGTGAACATCAATGAACACCCTCCGCCGTCCCTGGCGCTTTTCCATGGCTTTTCACGATCTTAATCAGTTTACCAAGGTCGCTTCGCCATCAGCAAGTTTTTTGCCGCTATAA
>MEQK01000015.1 GCA_001770175.1 Bdellovibrionales bacterium RIFOXYD1_FULL_55_31
GACAAAAGCCGATCTCATCAATATCATCGCGGAAAAAGCCCATCTCCAGCACAAGCAGGCGGAGCTCGTTTGCAACATGGTTTTTGATATGATGGGGGATGCATTGAAACGGGATGACCGCATCGAAATTCGCGGTTTTGGTTCGTTTGTCAACCGCAGTTATGGCAGCTATCAGGGCCGCAATCCGAAAACGGGACAGATCGTGCAAGTGCCCCCGAAGCGAGTTCCTTTTTTCAAGGTCGGGAAAGAACTCAAAGAAATGGTCGATTACGACACGAATCGTAAAGCGACTGATGCGACATCTGGCCGCACCACCTGAACTTTTCGAATCATCCAGCGCTGGATCGAACCCAAAAAATCACGCCTACGGCTGCCGCGAAAACAAACCGGTAGAGCAGGTACTGCGTAAAACCTTTACTCTGGACATTTCGCATGAAGCCGCCGATCGCGAGCAGACCTGAAAAAAAGGTCACGATGACGGCCATTGTGAAGGAGAGCCAGCTCAGGTCCGGCATCGGTTGAGAAGCATGCAAATCGAGGCCGCGAAGGTGAACGGCCGTGCTTCCGGCCAGGACCGGGAGAGCCGCGAAAAAGGCGAATTTTGCGGCAGCCTCGCGGTTATAATTGCGACCGAGCGCCCCGATCAGGGTTCCGACTTGGAGGCCGCATCCGGGGATGAGTAGAGCGATCTGGGCAATGCCGACGAGCAGGGCATCAAGGCTGTTCCAGTCTGACATCGACTTGTTCTTTCTGCTGAAAGAATCGGCGAACCAAAGCGGAAGGCTGAAAATCGCAAGGCTCGCCGAAATCAAAATCGGATTCCAGGCAATCTCCGAAATGGGGACACGGAGATAATACCAGGCGACTGCAACCGGCAAACTCGTGAGGATGATGAAGATCGGCATCCGTTCGTCGATCATCATCGGCCGCTTGCGAAAAATGATGACCTGTAGAAAAGAAGAGGTCATCGCTGCCCAGTCATGGCGAAAGTAGACCAACAGTGCTAAGAAAGCGCCCAGTGTCAAAGCTCCGGCGAACGCGCCTTCCGGGGCTTGCCAACCGATGATGTAGGGAACCAGGGCGTGATGGGCGCTTGAGCTGATCGGTAGAAATTCAGTGAAACCATGAATGACACTGTAGACGACGGTTTGAAACGTACTCATTGATTCATCTCTTTCTCAGTAGTCAGGATTTCCTGCAGTTTAACGGAGATTGAATTTGACCGCCCGCAAAATTTTTCGGAAATCTTTTCCATTGACCTTAACATGAAGGATCATGGATATACGATCTCTAAGGTCCGACTTGTCTCACGAGGTACGACATGCCCGAAATGAAATTCCTGGAGCTGGCGAAAAAGAACCGCGTTTTTCAGTTTATGGCTTCGGTGAAAATGGCGGTTCCCCTGATGCTGGGACTTGCGGTGATCGTGGCGATCGGAACGGTCGTCGAGAGCCGCTATAATGCACAATTGGCCGGGATATTGGTCTATCGGAGCAGCTGGTTTGAGGCTTTGATGGTTCTGCTTTGGATCAATATTCTTTTCGCGACTCTTGCGCGGTTCCCGTTCAAGAAGAAGCACACCGGGTTTGTTATCACTCACATCGGTCTTCTCGCGCTTTTGGCGGGGGGGATGATCACCGGGCGGTACGGCATCGATGGCCAGCTCCGAATCGTCGAGGGGCAGTCGGGCAATCGCGTCGTTTTGCCCGAGCTGACACTCGAAGTCGGCGATCTCAAACAGCATACTGTCGCGAGTTACCCGATCAAACGTGGGCTCGACATGCGCACCGGTTCGGGGCTCCATTTTTCGGGTTTGAAAAAAGCAGGCCTCGTCATCGAAAAGTTTCTCCCGTTTGTGTTCCGGGAACAGTCTTATACGAGTGCTCCCGCCGGTTCCGATATCCCTGATGTTGCCCTCAATTTTTCACTCAAAGGTTCGATGTTCGGTCCGGCGGGTGATTGGCTCCATTCCAAGGATCGACCCGAGGGACAGATGGGACCGACCCTGTTCCGGCTCGTTGTTGACGGCTCGGACGGCGCTCCGAATTCAAAGATCGTGAATAAACGAGTAGACCATGGAGTAGCGCCGAAGGTTGCGCAGCGTGGCGGGAGCGGCGCTCTTTTAATCGTAAAGGACACATCGGGGGCGGAGCTTGCCAAAATCAGCCTTTCCGATTTGAAGAAGAAGTCGCGTTCCGTAAAGGGGGTGACCATCTCTCTCGTGAAGACCTACCAACAGGCCGTCGTTGCTGAAAACAAACTCGTGGATCAAGGCGGCAAGGGGGTCAATCCCGCGATTGAGCTGAGGCTCCAGCAAGGCCGGGACGGCAAACCCGTGCGCGAGATCTCGTTCGCCAATTATCCCGATTTTTCGCTGAATGGCGGAGCCAGTCTGGGGGTTCTGTTCCAGTATGTTCCGGGAAACGAGCTGTCCGAGGCACAAGCGGCCGTATCCGAAACGCAGATCGAATTTCGCGCGTCTTCCCAAGATCCGGGCCGCGTGACCCTGGCCCTGCTTAAAGATGGAAAGCGTATTTTTTCCAAAGCAGCCAAAACCGGTGAAACCATCGAAACCCCCTGGATGCCGCAAGGCGGGCACAGCGGGATCAAGATTTCGGTCGATTCGATCATACCACGTGCGATCTTGACGAACAGCGTCCAGCCGATTGAGATTGCGCCCGGCGCGTCGCTGCCCGAGAGCGCGATTTTCGTCAGGCCTGAGTCGTCCGACTCGCCAGAGAATGCGGGAATTTGGCTCGTTGAGGGCGACTTCAAAACTTTGCAGGCGGGACAGAACACGTATGACCTGCACTACGGCTCGCGCAGATTGGATCTGCCGTTTTCCCTCTCCTTGGAGAAATTCGAGAAAATCGATTACCCGGGGTCTGAGATGCCGATGAGCTTTCAAAGTACGGTCCGGGTGAATGGAGAGGGTGAGCCGATATTGATATCGATGAACGAGCCTCTCAAATTTCTCGGTTACACGCTTTATCAGTCGAGCTACGAGCTTGGGCAGGGCGGGCCCTCGGCCTCCATTTTTTCCGTGAACAAGGACCCGGGCCGTCCGGTAAAGTACGCCGGCAGCCTGATACTTTGCGTCGGCATCATGATTTTTTCGATTATGAAAAGTGAGTGGTACAAAAAGAAGCACCTAAAGGGGACCGCATGAAAAAGTTCTTTCCGGCTTGCGTTGGAATTTTGTTGTTTGCGGGAGGACTGCCTTTCGCTCAGGCGGAACAGCCCGGCTCGACGGCCCTCTCCGCCAGCGAGGCTTCAGCCAGATTCAAAGCGTTCGCCGCCAAAATCGATTCGGCTGCCGTGGCGGGAGTCCCGGTGCAGAGCAGGGGGCGAGTTAAGCCCTTCGACAGTTTTGCCCGCGAAACAATCGTCTTTTTGACCGGAAAATACTCGATGTCGGGAATGGATGCCGGTCAGATTTATCTTGCATTGATGACCTCTGATGTCGCGCAACAGGCGGAGATCGTCAACGTTCGTGATCCAGAGCTTCGTACCGAGCTTGGCCTCTCCAAAGCCCGTCGGCACTATTCCCTCCAGGAACTCGAATCGAGCCGACTTGAGGAATTGGCCAAGCCCGCATTGATGAGACAGGAACGGAATGCGAGGCTTTCCGCCCGCGACAAGGCAACTCTTGAATTGATGCAGCAGGTCTGGCTCAGCCGAGGGGTGATTTCGGGACGCCATTTGACGGATGGTTTGACTTTCCCCGGAGCCGCCGAACATCGTCGATCAGGTTCCATGGCGGATTCCCTGGCGGGTTCCCCGGTGATTGAGCAGGCCCAACAGTATCTCCATGCGCTCTCAGCGGGGGATGAGACCCTGGCGAGGCAGAGCGCCGCCGCATTCCTGGCCGCCGCGAAGGTACAGCCGATGCCCGAACTGTTCAGCAAAAACCTCGGGAAGCTCGGCCTTGAGGTTTGGTACAACCATGCTCATATCTTTTTCTGGACCGCGATCGCATATCTCCTCCTGGGAATTGCCCTGATCATCCCGCATGTGCGCAAGCGGCTCGGCCTGAAAACCGTTCTGGGAATGACCGCAATCCCTCTCATGGCCCATATCGCTGGTTTTGCCGTGCGAGTTGTGATCACCGGGTTCGCGCCGGTCACGAATATGTACGGAACGATGGTTTGGGTCGCCTTCGGGTTGGTGCTCTTCGGCGCGTTCCTGTTTTTGGCGTATCGCAACTACGCTGTGATGGGCGGAGTCCTGATCGGAGCCGCGGCAACGCTGCTTTTGACGGAAAACCTGCCGCTCGTCCTCAGTCCCGACATGGATCCGATTGTCGCGGTGCTTAGAAATAATTTCTGGCTCACCATCCATGTCCTGACCATCACGATTTCGTATGCCGCCTTCACGATAGCGATGCTGATCGGCAATGTCGCCCTGATTCGTGGGATCATCTCGGGTTTGCGGGGTTCGCGATCGTCGCAGGCGCTGCAAGCGGACGAAGCTTTTTATAAAGAGTATGGAAACCTGACCTATCGGGTGATCCAGATCGGAGTCTTTTTCCTGACGGCCGGGATCATTCTCGGGGGGATCTGGGCTGACTATTCCTGGGGCCGCTTTTGGGGCTGGGATCCGAAGGAAACCTGGTCGCTTATCGCTGACCTGGGATATCTTTCGATTCTTCACGCCAAGTATCTCGGATGGCTCAATGGCTTCGGCATTCTTGCCGCTTCGCCGGTGGGCTATCTGCTTGTCGTGATGGCCTGGTACGGGGTGAATTTCATTCTCGCCGCCGGTTTGCATTCCTATGGCTTTTCGAGCGGAGGCGCGGCCATGGTCGGAGCTTTCGTCGGAGTTCAGCTCGCTTTGCTGGGGGTGGCTTTGGCCGTTCAACAGCTCCGGCGTGCCCAGGCTGTCACGAAAGTGAAAAGCTGATTCGGGATAAAAAAACCCCGGTCCGAGTCATTCAGGGAGAATGATCGGCCGGGGCTTTGGAACAAAAAAATTACTGCTGTGCTTCGACGCCGAAATCGCGATCCATGACGGTTTTCCGACCGTCTTGCTTCGCTCTTTCGATTGCTTCGTTGCAGAGTTGGCGGACCTTATCGGAGAGAACCTCCATTACCGCGCTGGAGGTATTCAAACCGGAACTGGTCTTGATATAGTTTTTGACTTTTGACGCGACAACCAGAACTTCTTTGGTCGCGGTGCCTGGATTTTCGTTTGTTTCTTCCATTTAAAACCTCTATTTGCCTGCTGTTTCTACGTTCAGGAGTTCAACTTCAAATACGAGCGTCGCATTGGGCGGAATCACTCCAGCCGCGCCTCGTTCACCGTAGCCGAGCTGAGGAGGAATCGTGAGCTTGCGCTTGCCGCCAACTTTCATTCCCGTCACGCCTTTATCCCAGCCCGGGATCACCTGGCCAGCGCCCAAACTGAATTTGAAGGGCTGTCCGCGATCCAACGATGAATCGAATTTCTGCCCGCTGGTGAGCCAGCCGGTGTAGTGCACCGTGACCATAGATCCTGCTTTGGCTTCCTTCCCAGTGCCGGCCTTCATGTCTTCGATTTTAAGTTCAGTTGCTTCCTGAGTAGCTCCAGGTGAACCTTGCTGTTGGGGCGGTTGAGCAGGTTCCTTTTTGGTGCATGAACTTAAAACTAAGACGAGTGTGACTGCGATTGCAGTGAAATAAAATTTTGCGAGTTTCATTACGTTTATCTCTCCTTTGAGAATCTGTTGACCGACGTCCTATTTTGATACAATTACACAGCTTTTTGAGATTCGCGAGGGGAGAAGTGGGCGAATCCACATTGAAGCAGGGCATCAACAGCCCAGGCCGAGCCGGTGGGATAGTTCGCGGATCCATTGCGGCGTGACAGGGGTGAGATTCGGAATCTGCTCGTGAGCCATCGAGACGTCCTGTTGAAAGTGATTCGTCGCGGTAATCGCGACCACCCAAAGACCTGCCGCGCGAGCCGAGGCGATCCCCGCCATCGAGTCTTCGAAGACCAAGCTGTGTTTTGCGTCCGCGCGTAAGAGGGTCAAGGCTTTTCTGTATCCATCCGGTTCGGGCTTGCTTCGGGGGTAGTCCTCGGCGCCCAAAATCACCTCGAACTGATCCTGAATCCCGAGTTTCGTCAGAGCCCAGAGGATCTCAACCCGACCTGAGCCCGAAACAACGGCGAGTCTGTGGTTCCTGCCAAGCGCGCGGACGGCGTCGACGCTGCCTGGGACCACGATCAATTCTTTTTCGAGATTTTCACGGTAGGCTCGCATGATGAGATCGGTCGCGTCTTTGAGAGGCAGCGGCGGAGGATATTTGCGATATAGGAACTCCAGAGCGCTCGCCCAGGTCCGGCCGGTGACATGAGCGGCATCCTCGTGGCTGACGCGAGTTCCCCATCGCGAGAAACAGTCGGTCACCGTTCTTGCGGCGGTCGGTTCGGTGTCGATCAGAGTTCCGTCGAGATCAAACAGGATGGTCGTTATCATTCAGGCTCATCATAACACATTCTGGGCTGGGGGATGGGCTTGGGCGTGCTGGTCTGTAAGATGCAGTTACCTCGTTAAAAAGGAGATCGGATATGTTGCGCGATATCGTCAACCGGAACGTTGTAAGCGTCGAGCCTGACACCCGGATCAGCGACGTGGCCAAATTGATGAAAGAGAAGAACGTAGGGAGTGCGATCGTCACGAGAGACGGCACGCCCGGGGGCATGATTACGGATCGTGATATTGTTGTGCGCTGTTTGGCGGAAGACCTGAGCCCCAACGACTGCATCGTTGAGGACGTCATGACCGAGTCGCCCGTAACTTGTCACGAAGAGGACGGGATTTTTGACTGTATTACCAAAATGCGCGACGCAAAGGTGCGCAGAATGCCCGTTGTCGACGATGACGGAAAGGTGACTGGCGTTCTCTCGTTTGGTGACCTGCTGGCGGTCTTAAGCAAGGAGCTCGCTGAACTGACCAAATCGACGACGATTCTCGAAGAGACCGAACAGTTAGCCGCCTGAGCGGCCCGAGCTGAAGAACGATTTGATCCGTTCGTAATCGCGAATCGAAATCGCGACGGCGCCCGGCCGAGTCGAAAGGGTTCCGACGATTTCTGGCTGGGTCTTTTTGCCCCGGAGATCTTTCAAACGGAAGATGGTTGCCTTGCCGTGACGATCAGTAAGGCGGATCTCGTGATACGCCACCGGCAAACCGGCAAGCTTATGGGCGAGTTTTTCGTCGTCGATGAACTCCGCGACCTTGAAGGTGGTCAGCCATTCCAGAAATGGTTCCACTTGAGCTTTAACCGGCTTGTGTTTTCGGTCCGTCCAGACATCGCCTTCCCGCTGCGCATAGAGGAGTGTTTTTCGATGAGACGGACCGGTGAAAAGTTCGAGTTCATCGACATCATCAGCCGGAAATGTGGCCCAGGTGCGTTGACGGAGTGTTTCAAATGACGCGATATGCGCCAGCATTTTTAGGACGGAACCGCGAATCGTGAAGATTTCCGGGTTCGGCGGGGCGCTTGCGAAAGCGAGGCCCTGCATTTCGGCGTGCTGGGTGGCATCTCCGGCAGGATTGCCGATTCGAAGTTCCATTTCACCCGCCTTCGAAAGCCAGCGAAATGCAAAACGTGGGGGCACGAGCCCGAGCGATTCCGGAGTGCCGGTGGAAATAGAAGTCACCCTCTGAGCAGTGCTGATGGTATCGAGGAGGTGATCGATTAAAACCGTATCCGCACGCCGGTCCAGCAGGGTCGTTCCTTCCGGAGCCGAAGTGAATTGCCAATTCCCGCTTTCGTTCTTTTGCAGGCGAACGGACCATTCAGGGTCTTTTACCCCTTTCCCCCCTTCTTCAATGACGAGCTGGGTCGCGGTTTTGTAATCGAAGCGAAAGACTCGCAGGTCGGCTACTCGCGTCGTTTTGCTTTTGTTCGAATCAGGGACGCGGGACGGAGAACAGCCAAAAACCGCGATCGCGCAAAGCGGCACAAAGAGAAGGGCTCGAAGCAGCGTGGGTCTTTTCATAGCGTTGACATCCTATGAGTGGCTCGCTACGGTTGCAAGCGTTATGTCGCAGACCTTGGGACATCATAATATCTGGAGCCTGATCGCCAGCGGAGGCTTTGCCATGTATCCGCTGATTCTTTGTTCGCTGCTGTCGTGGGCGGTCGTTCTCGAGCGCCTCTGGAGTTACCGCCGTCTTGGGCGGGATCTCAAGGGCTTTCATCTTGAAGCTTTGAACTCGCTTCTTCGGGGGGAGCGGGACGGTCTGGCCAATCTTTGCCACAGAAACGCGAATCTTCCGACGGCCCATCTGCTGCTCGTCGCGCTGGAGCGCTTGAATGCCAAGGATGAACGGCTCAGGATGCGTTGGCAGGAAGCCGTGGAGCGTCGTCGGCAGCTGCTGAATCAGGAACTCCGTCAGAATCTCTGGATACTCGGCACGATCGGGAGCGCGAGTCCCTTCATCGGGCTTTTCGGTACCGTGGTCGGTATTTTGAGTTCATTTCAGGAAATGGCACGAAGCGGGTCGGGCGGCTTCAACGTCGTGGCGGCTGGAATTTCGGAATCTCTGATCGCGACCGCGGCTGGAATTGTTGTCGCCGTCATAGCAGTCATGGCTTTTAACGCCTTCCAGACTCGCTGGAGTTCGCTCGTCCTGATGCTGAGGGTTCATACGGAAGAGCTGGTCGAAATGCTCCAGGACACAAAGTCCGATCCCAGTCCCAGTAGTGCATATGAGCGGCAACCGCATGTCTCTTAAAGCGATGGCCAGGGAGAACGCCGTCGGGAGCGATCACGAGGACGGCGCGATCATGGCCGAAATCAATATCACTCCGCTCACGGATATTTTTCTGGTTCTTTTGATCATTTTTATGGTGACGAGTTCGGTGATGTCCCAGTTGGGCGTCAACGTCAATCTCCCGAAGGCGAGTCACTCGATTGCCGAAAGTCAGGCAGAAGGCGTCATTATCACGCTGCTTCCGGGCGGCAAGGTGCAGATCAATCAACGGGCTGTCAGTCTGTCAGACACGACCTTCGAAAAATCCTTGAAGAGCGCCTTTGAAAAGACTTCATCCAGGCTTGTCATTCTCGAAGGAGACCGGGAGACTTTTCTTGGATCGGCGATCGAGATCATGGATCGAGCGCGAAAAGAGGGGGCAGACAGATTCGCCATCGCCACGATGCCCGCCGCTCAGAAGAGCGAACAATGACGCTCGCGTCTGTTCGTTTGATTTATGCCGCCGATCGGTGGGACTCCATATCCACGTGCTCGAGCGCTTCTTCGATCTCCTCGCGCCCGCCCTCGACCGGTTGGATGTCTTTCAGGATTTCTCCTTGATGACTCGGCGAGCTGCTCGGCAATCCTGGTGATCCTTGCGGAACCTTGCGGCGGGGCGGTTTACTTCGCGCCTGACGCGATTTGGTTTGTGCTGCGCTTTTTTTCTTTGATCTCGGCATGGGTTCCGTCCTCCAACTCTTCTAGAGGATGCAACCCATATTCCGTCAGGCGGTCAGCCCGCCTTGAAATAGATGCATTCGTTCAGTCCGCGTTTCACGAAATCCGGAATCGTTCCAATAAACCCGTAACCGAGTGACTCGTAGAAACGTCGGGCAGCAGTATTGCCTTCGGTCACAAGAAGAAAGATTCCCCTGTTCGAAAGGTATTTCGATTCAATGGCGGTCATGAGCGCTTTGCCAGCTCCTGTTCCTCGCGAATCCGGAGAAATGGCGATCAGGCGCAGGTATCCGGACCTCTGAAAAGCGCCTCGTCGGATAAACCAAGCGAAACCTCGTGGCGGTCCAGACTGCCCCGACGGTCTTCTGATAACCAGGAGGTCCGAACCGGGATCTGCGAGTGCCTGCCTGAGGAGAACGGTGGCCCTCTCGGCGCTGAAGTCGTACTTTCGGAAAAATTCGCTTCTCCCGACCAGGTCCGCACAGGCTTCAACATCAGATTCGGTCATCGGTAAAATCGACCACGAGCTCTCTTTTGAAGGTTCAGATTTCATGTTGCAAAGGTAACATGGGTTGGCTGAAAATAATAATGATTACCGTAGCATAAGAGCTAACCGAAGGGCCTTTACTTTGGTTTTGACGCGGTGTATCAGTTTCGGGTGCTGATGCGAATCCGAAAGGACTTAAAAGCAGGTCCCCCACTGGTCACGCTGAAAAGCGCGCTTTCAGCCTTATTTTGCCTGACTCTGTTGTCCATTCCTTGGGCAGGCAGCGCCGACGTCATCTCGAAATTTCAGGAAATCGAGAAAAAGGCCTTCAGGGCATCCACGCAGTTAATCGTCGATAACAATGATGCCTGGTATGTTCGGTGGAAGCTTCTTTCAGAAGCAGAATCCACGATCGATATATCGCTTTATTCTTTGCACAATGACGTATTTGGAAAAGCCTTTCTCGGTTTGCTGCTCAAGAAGGCCGAAGAAGGCGTCAGGATCAAATTGATCGTCGATGCGAAGGCCACGAGTTACTTCACGGGAATCGGCAAGGATTACCTCGAGGAACTTGCTTCTTTTGAGAATGTCGAAATCAAAGCCTACAACCCGATGCTGAAGGCTGGAAGGGTGATTGATCGGAGCGCCAAGAAACTCATGGCTTCGCTCCATGACAAATTCATACTCGTAGACGGCCGATTTGCGATCACCGGGGGCCGGAATATCGGGCGCGATTACTTTATGGACGCGTCCGAGGACCCGCGGTCGTGGCGGGATACGGATATCGTTCTTCAAGGGGAACAGGTCGGTGCTCAATTTAAGCATGCTTTTGAGGAGGAATTCGGGCATCCCCGGAACAGGCGTCTGAACAGGGATTGGTTCGGCAACTGGACGTCAAAACGCGAGCGTTTGCTCTTTGCCGCCGCGGCAATCGAGCAGTGGATGAGCGGAGGAGGCTTGGTTCCAGAATCCGAAGCTACCCGGGAGTGGAAGGCCCGGAAGGCATTGGCTGAATCCGGGCTTGATGAATCCGTCTCGGCAGACACGTTCGCGCCGGATGGGCCGGATATGTACAACGAGGAGATAAAGACACTGACTCACCTCGTCGCTTATGAGCCGCGCCGCTTCGACTTTCTCGCATTTGACGCGCCCAAACCGATCAAGGTTCTTGATAAGGTTTCAATAACCGCGACTGTTTACGAAAACGAGATCACTGATAATATCATTAAGCTGATCGACGGAAGTGAACGCGAGATCTATATCCAGAATCCTTATGTCGTGATGACTCCGAAAATGTACTCGGCCCTCAAGAGCGCGTATGACCGGGGTGTGAACCTGATTTTTCACACGAATAGCCCGCTTTCGACCGATAGCCTGTTCACACAGGCTTTCTTTATCAATGACTGGGGGCGACTGATGCATGACATGAGTCGCGCCAAAATCTATGCTTTCGAAAACCGGAAGCTCCATTCGAAAGTCTTCGTGTTTGACCGAAAAGTCTCGGTCGTCGGCACTTACAATATGGACGCGATCAGCGAGGACATCAATTCCGAGATCGTGACGGTGGTCGATTCCGAAGCATTCTCCGAGGTTTTGATCGAGAAAATTGAATCCGATATCAGGCTCTCTCTCGATCTGACCAGCAAGACCGACCCAAGAATCGCGGCGCATCCCAATGAGCCTGCCCCCGAAGCCGTGGCGCCCTGGACAACGAAAATAATTTTGAAGCTTCTCGGGAAGCTCTGGTTCCTGCGTTCTTGGATTTGAAACGCCGCGCTTAGCTGAGCGCGCATTGTGTTCGGAAATTGACCGGTCTATATTTTTCCCGCGTGCCTGTTGAAATCTCCCGGAGGGACGATGTTCTTCTCGGCCAGGTCCGCGGTTTTCGGACGGGTTCTCTTCTTCCTGTTCTTTCTTTTTGTCTCGAACGCCTCCGCGACGTGGGATGAATGCGATCTGAGCTGGGCCGAAAAATTCAGCCAAAAGCCGATACAATTCAATGACAGCCACGTCGCTTCAGTCTGGGGTAATATCCGCGCGACATTGCGGCCGTTCCTGATTCCGGAATACGAGCTGCTTCAGTTGGAAAATCCTGAGTTCGCCCGAGGCAGTATTCCGGTCGTGCTTTCGATCGCGCGGAATCGCGAGCGGGCGCCGCTTCTGATACTCCTGCCGGGAATTTTCAGCGATCCTGGCGGGCTTGGTAACCTGAAGCTCGTCGGCACGTTCGCGCGTCTCGGGTACGATGTCGCGGTTCTGCCGAATCCGTTCGGAAAAAGCTATATCCATGCAGGGCCTAAGCACAATCCCGGAAGCATTCATGCCGAGGCGAGGGTCGTGCTGCAGGTTGTTCAAACGATCAAGAATCGAATCGGTCCGTCCCGTGTGCTTCGGACTGAGCTTATGGGGATCAGCTATGGAGCTTTCCTCTCCGCGGTGAGTCTTGCTCTTGAGCAGGATGATGTGAAGGCGGGCCGCAGCCGTGTCAGGTTGTTTGATCACCACGTCACGCTCCTTAGCCCGCCAGTGGTGATCAGCAAGGGGCGAGACCATCTTGATGCGATCATGGATCAGGAGGTGAATCGGTATTTCCGGTTCTGTGCAAAGTTTCAAAACCTGAGCCGTATCGGACTCGATTTTGTTACGGCTCGTAAGCAAGCCGATCTCGACGACGCGAGTATCCGTTGCTCACCAGGTTTGGTCGGCTTCGCGCGGTTTCAAGCAGACCTGATTTCGACGGCAATCGCTCTCGACCGTGTGAGGGGAACGCATAAAGTACCTTCGCGGGAGAACGAGGCCGAATACCAGCGTTGGGTTCGTGCTTTCAGGTTCAGGACCTTTTTACAGGATTTCACGCCCGACATCCTGGCCCAGCGAGGAACGGACGAGGAAACGCTTCCTTATTGGTTCAACCGACTCGATTCTGAAGGTCAATCAAGGGTCCGCATTCTGACCACTGACGATGACTTCCTGAATGCTCGGGAGGATTGGAATTTGTTCAGTACAGAATGGGTTCGAGGCAGCCTAATTCGTCTCCCCTGGGGAGGGCACCTCGGCTTTTTTGGCATCGTCGGATTTAACTCGTTTTTTCAGAAAATTTTTCGCGAAAAATGAGAGTGGCTGAGTGGAAGTATGAAGAAAAAATAAAGAGGGTTGTGAGCGATGAGTATTCTGGGTAGCATTCTGGAATAGGGAAGAGTTGGTCATGTCAAAGAAGAAATACTCGGTTTTGATTGTCGAAGATGAAGCCGATATCGTGGACGTCATTTCCACGAAGCTGAACGCCGAGGGATTTCAGGTGTTTTCAACACCCCGAGCCCCTCGCGCCATTCAGCTCCTCAATAATCAGAAGTTTAGCTGTATTTTGTTGGACATGTCTTTGGAACAGGGTAGCGGCGAAGATGTTATCTCCTCAATTCGAAAGGATAAAACCTCTTTCAATTTTCAAACTCCGGTTTTGGTGATCAGCGCAAACCTCAACCCCAATCTGATCATGCGAATCGGAAAAGACATTCATGGAGCCCTGGTCAAGCCTTTTGAGCGGGATGCGCTCGTGGCGAAAGTGAAGTCGCTTTGTCCTGCTTCAGCGGCTGGCGCCGATCAAGGCTGATTTCGCTGTTTTTGATGCCTTTTAGTTCTTGACGACACGCTGCGGCGGGCTATACCCATCAGATATGAAATCCTCGTTCCTACTGCCGTTCTTGGCTGGGTTCTTTCTTTGTCACACGAGCTACGCAGAGGTTCTTCATCATGACATTCAGGTCAATCTGAGCCCTGATCATCGCACTTTGGAAGCTCAGGACACGGTTACTCTGCCACGAACAGCCGGGCGGGCGCATTATCGCTTTGCCTTACATGACGGACTTCAGCCGGTGCCGATGACTTTGGGCGCGCATATTATTCCGGGTCCGGTCGAACAAAAAGAGCCGCCGATCAGAACCTACACAGTCGAGGTTCCGGACGGGGTCACGGAATTGAAGATCCGCTATTCTGGCAGGATCTACCATCCTCTTTCGACGCCTGAAGAGGAGTACGCGCGTGGGTTCAGCGCTACCCCGGGGTTGATTTCAAACGAAGGGATCTATCTCGCCGGTTCAAGCGTCTGGTACCCTCAATTTAAAAATGAGCTGGTGACGTTTTCACTTGAGGTCATGCTTCCGAACAGCTGGGACGCGGTTAGCCAAGGCGAGCGCGCCGAGCATGCGATGAGTGCCTCGGGAACGCGGGTTCGCTGGGTCTCTTCTGACGCGCAGGACGAGATTTTTCTGATCGCCGGGAGGTTCATTGAATATGCGCAGGATTTCGGAAACGTGAAAGCGTTTGCTTTCCTTCAGACGCCTGACCCGGAACTCGCCAACAAATATCTGGCCGCTACTTCCCGTTACATTGAAATGTACGATCAGCTCATCGGCAAATATCCCTATTCCAAGTTCGCGCTCGTCGAGAACTTCTGGGAAACCGGCTACGGAATGCCATCTTTCACTCTTCTCGGGCCCAAAATAATCCGGTTCCCGTTCATCATCAACTCGTCCTACCCCCACGAAATTCTGCACAACTGGTGGGGTAACAGCGTTCTCGTGAATTACGAGTCCGGGAATTGGTGCGAAGGGTTGACCGCCTATTTAGCTGACCATCTCATCAAGGAGCAGCAGGGCGGAGGCAACGAGTACAGGCGATCAACTCTCCAGAAGTACACGGATTATGTTTCCGAGCAGAATGACTTTCCACTAGCCGATTTCAAGGAGCGCTTCAGCTCTGCCACGGAGGCAGTCGGATACGGCAAGGCTCTCATGTTCTACCACATGCTCCGACAGGAGCTTGGGGACCGCATGTTCACGGATGGAGTAAAGCGCTTTTATCAGGAGCAGAAATTTCAGAAGGCCACATTCAGCGACCTCCAGAGCGCCTTCGAAGCCGTTTCCGGCCGGAATCTTTCCCGGAGTTTCGACCAATGGGTGAACTGGACCGGAGCGCCCGAATTGAAAGTGTCCGGCGCCGTGGCGCATCCGACGAGCGAGGGATTCGAGCTTACGGCGGCAGTGGAGCAGCTCCAGCCGGGCGCGGTTTACGACCTGGAAATCCCGATCGCCGTTTCGCTTGAAGGCAAAACCACGGCCTATCAGACCCGGGTTCTGATGAATTCGCGTGTTCTCAATCTCAAGATCCAGGTTCCCGGTCGGCCCTATCGGCTGGAGATCGATCCGGAGTTCGATCTTTTTCGCAGGCTGAACCGTTACGAGATCCCGCCCGCCCTGTCTCAGGGGTTCGGTTCGAAAAAGGTTCTCGCCCTTATTCCCTCCGGCGCTCCGGAGCAGGTGCAGGAGGCCTATCGCAAACTCGCGAAATTTTGGCAGAGCGATTCTGAGTACGGGGGGTTTGAGATCAAGTTGGACAGCGAGATCCAGGAACTCCCGGCGGGTCGTTCGATCTGGATTCTTGGGACCGAAAGTCGTTTCGCCGGGATTGTGGAGCAAGCTGTTGCCGAATACGGAGTTCGCCTTAATGAGCGCGAAATTCGAGTCGGCGAGGCCCGGTTCGACCGTGCTCACCACAGTTTTGTTCTGAGTGCCCGGCATCCCGGAGATCCGGCACAGGTCATTTCCTGGGTCGCTGCCGATCCGGTGGATGCCGTCGAGGGGCTGACGCGAAAGCTGCCGCATTACGGTAAGTATAGCTATCTGGTGTTCGAAGGCGCCGAACCCAAGAATGTTCTTCAAGGCGTCTGGCCCAGTATTCATTCTCCCATGTCCATTCCGGTCTCGCAGCCGGATGGCTCGGTCATCACGGCTCCAAAAGCCAAGCTGGCGCCGCGTCCTGCTCTGATTGAGATGCCGGCCATGTTTTCGGAATCACGATTGCGCGCGACCGTTGATGCGCTGACTCAGGAACGCTTCAAGGGGCGCGAGCTTGGAACCCCCGAACTCGACGAAATCGCGGAATACATCGCCTCACAGTTCAGCGCTTCCGGCCTCCGACCCGCGGGCGAGCAGGGTTATTTTCAGAGCTGGAGCGAGGATCTTGGAGCTCCGAAAGGCAGGAGAACTCTTACGAACGTCGTCGCGATGATTCCTGGCCGCGATCCGGGTCTCGAGCCGCTGGTAGTGGGCGCGCATTACGATCACTTGGGCCTGGGCTGGCCGGATGTTCACGAGGGAGATCAAGGTAAGATTCATGCCGGCGCCGATGATAACGCGAGCGGAGTGGCGATTCTGCTCGAGGTTTCCCGATACTTTCAGCAGCAGGCCAGGAATGGCGTTCTTCCCGAACGGAACGTGCTTTTCGTTGCTTTCACCGGCGAGGAAGCGGGACTTCTGGGTTCGAGACATTTTGTCCGAGCCTATTCTCCCGCTGGAAGCGCGAAAAAGTTTTTCGCGATGCTCAATCTGGACACGGTCGGGCGTCTCGGTTCCAACAAGCTCATGATCTTTGGCGTCGGCACGGCACGAGAGTGGCCGCAACTTTTCACCGGAATCGGCTATGTTACCGCGGTGCCGATGCAGCCCGTGGCTTCGGATCCCGGCTTAAGCGATCAGAGGAGCTTTCAGGAGGCGGGGATTCCCGCCGTCCAATTTTTCTCCGGCGCCAATCTCGATTATCATCGACCCACCGATACTTCCGAAAAGCTCGACTTAGCTGGCATGCTCAAGGTCGCCGCGGTAGTCAAGGAGACTGCTGAGTATCTCGCGACGAGAAAGGAGCCTCTTACGGCGCCGGGCGGTTCCGGTCCTCCGGGTAATCCGGATGATCCGGGTCAGCCGCGGAAGGTCTTCCTGGGGACGGTTCCTGATTTCGCTTTTGCGGGTTCAGGAGTTCGGGTCGCCAGCGTAGTTCCGGA
>MEQK01000016.1 GCA_001770175.1 Bdellovibrionales bacterium RIFOXYD1_FULL_55_31
GTTGGACGCTTTCGGGAAGGTCCTCCCCGACGACACGGAGTGCATCGAGAGTTCTGTCAGCCTGTTCGCGCATCGACTGGTAAAGCGCCCGCTGGTAAAACAACGTGAAAGGTTCGGGTTCGAAGTCCGAGTTATTGGCTCCGGCGCGGCTGGCGAGTGCGATGTGCATCTCTATCGTTCGTTTGCCGAGGAGTTCCGCCATCGAAAGGAAGGGTTCGAGATATTTCGTGACCTCCTTTGGGAAAGGCTCTTTTGAGGCTTCGAGAATGTTCTTTGAAGGCATCGGAAGCTGGATAGTCTGCAATCCAAGAGTTCCGCGCTTCTTGCAGAATCTCGAGAGGCGCTTCATGAAAACTTTCCAGGCATCTCCTTCGTTCGGGACAAAGGCCTGGACGCTCGCGAGAGTGATCGGCTCGGAATCGGGTTGGAGATATTCAAGCGTGGCGATCGAAAGCGGGGCATTTCTAAAATCGGTATGATCCGTCAGAAAACGCCCGATTTCGACGTCCGGATTCACGCCTTCTTCCAGTCTTCGAAAAAGCTTCAGAACGAAACGGTTTCCATAATTGATCGAGGTATTGCTTTGTTCCCCCTTTAAGACCTCCGAACGTGGTCCTATTCGAAGCTTGGCTCCCGAACGCGCATGCCGCGTAAGCGAGGAAATCAGGCCACCCGCGGATGCTTTTAAACGTTTCTTCTCGAAAATGAATTTGAGCAGATCGGCCCGGAACCCGTCATCCCAGGTCGCATCCTGAATCACGGTGAATTCTTTGCCTGACCTGATCGCGCTGAGCACCGATTGCGGGTGTCTCTTTTTAACAATGCGAGCGGCGCTGCCTTTTACGACTCGGAGCGGAAGTGCGTAGGTGTCCGGAGCTCCGGCGGTGTACTTGATCAGCATGAGGGCGATCACGGCCTCGTTCGAAAACGGGATTCTTTCGACCATTTCGATTGCCCTGATTTTGCGGGCTTTCCCCCCAAACCATCGAAGTTTTGGAAGAACTTCCGGGAGAATGGCTTCAAGACCGCTCCAGAGAGCCTCCTCGGAGTTGGTTTTTGCCCGCTTCGGGTTCCGTTTGCTTTTTCTTACTGTTCGAGATTGTTTCATTGTTTTTGAATCCTGAAGATGGTGACCGGTCTTGACGACGGGGGAAGCTGGAGCTTTTGCGTACGGCCTTTCCACGTGAACGGGCGATTTGCGATCAGATCCGTCACTTTATAGCTCGATCGAATATTAAAACCGAAAGAGTCCAACGGAAGCTCGATCCGAGCTGTCTGCGTCTTGTGGAAATCGAGATTGGCTACAACCAGGATAATGTTTGAGAGGTCGTCCGTGTGTTTGGTAAAGCAGAGCACTTGGTCATTGTGAGTCGGGTGGAACTGGATATTCCTGTTGCCATGCAAAGCAGGATTTTCATTTCGGATCCGGTTGAGGCGACCGATAAAATCCCCGATGCTCGTTGAGGATGAGAGATCCCAATTGCGGATCTCGTATTTCTCCGAATTCAGGTACTCTTCTCCGCCTTCCTTGAGCGGCGCGTTTTCTCCCAGCTCGTAAGCGGGCCCGTAAATACCGAAATTCGATGAAAGGGTGCCCGCGAGCGCGACGCGGGTGAGAAAAGCCGGACGCCCGCCTGTTTGAAGATGCAGGGGAAGAATGTCGGGCGTGTTTGGCCAAAAGTTCGGGCGATAAAATTCCGAGACTTCGGTCTGTGTCAATTCCTCGAGATACTTTTTGAACTCGGCCGGGGTATTCCGCCAGGTGAAATACGTGTAGGACTGAGTGAACCCGATTTTCGCGAGGTGGTACATCATTGCGGGACGGGTGAACGCTTCTGAAAGGAAAAGCACCTCGGGATGGTCCTTTTTTATTTCAGCGATCAGCCAATTCCAGAAGCCGAACGGTTTCGTGTGCGGGTTGTCAACTCTGAATATTTTGACCCCGTTCTTGATCCAGAAACGAATAACGCCTTTGAGCTCAAGCCAGAGGGGAGCCCATTCAGCGGATTCGAAGTGGAAAGGATAGATGTCCTGGTATTTCTTGGGCGGGTTCTCGGCGTACTGAATGGTGCCGTCCGGGAGCTTTTTGAACCATTCCGGATGTTGTTTCACGTACGGGTGGTCAGGCGAGCATTGAAAGGCGATGTCGAGAGCGACTTCCAAGCCGTGCTCCTCGGCTTTTTTCAGAAAACGTCGAAAGTCCCTGATGCTGCCAAGTTCCGGATGAACGGATTTGTGGCCTCCGGCTTTCCCGCCAATTCCCCACGGGGAACCCGGGTCCTTTGGTTCGGCTGCGAGCGAATTGTTTTTTCCTTTTCTGAAAGCTTTTCCGATCGGGTGAATGGGGGGGAGATAAACCACGTCGAACCCCATCCCCGAAATGTAGGGGAGCATTCTTTCGCAATCTTTGAAGGTGCCGTGCGCTCCGGGCTTTTTTGAGACCGAGCGCGGGAAGAATTCATACCAGGCGCTGAACTGAGCGCGCTTTCGGTCGACCGTGATGCGAAGTTCACGGTCGTAGGTCGTCCCCAGTCGCCGGTCGGGACATTTAGCCATGAGGCTTGAAAGCTCGGGTTCCTGGACCCGGTTCACCTTTTCTGTGTTAGGCATGGAAGTGTCGGCCAGAAATTTGAGGTAACGCATCAGCCTCGTGCTATCCGGACCTTGTGCACGGCGGGCAGCCTGCCTGATGAGGAGCGCACCGATTCGGAGTTCGACAGAAATATCCTGCCCGGCATCACTCTTCTTTTTCAAGCCGGTTTTCCAGGTTTCAAAATGATCGACCCAGGCTTGGACCGTATAAACATATTGGCCCATTTTTGGAACGAGAAAGGAACCATTCCATAAGTCGCGCCCAGGCACTGTTTGCTTCATTCGAACACGTGACCAGTCGCGGTCACGTTCGTGCTTGTAGAGAAGCTCGCAGGCGAGAATATCGTGGCCATCCAGGATAACCGTGGCATCGATGGATACAGAATCATTTTGAACGCGTTTTACGGAATAGCGGCCGGCGTTTAACTCGGGCTTAAGCTGCTCGATGACAGGTCTGACTGACCCACGAATTGATCTCAGGTCGGTACTTTTCTGCGGTGACATTCTCGCAAATCCCCCTTGGCGACGCGGTTCTCTCCATTAGATCTTGGAATAGTTGAACCCAGAGAACCTAATCCAGTCTAGGCCTCCGGCCAAGTGGATTTTTTGACTCATCAAGACTCAACGCATGAGAAGGACGCGCCCTGAAAAGGCCGGAATGCTTCCGCAATCCAAGTTACCGCCAGAAATCCTGAATACTCCTCCGTTGAGAAGGTCTTCGAATTCGGTACCATCCGATAGGGCCTTCAGGACGGGGAGTTTGATCTGAGCCGGGCGATTCGCCCGATTGAGAACGACCCAAATTTGTTGCCTGCCTTCGCTCCTTCGGAAAGCAAAAACCCGGTGATAATTGTCCAGCTGGATCGGTTCGTAGTCGCCGGTTTTGAGCGCGGGATAACGATTGCGCAATGTGCTCACTCTTTGAAAGTGAGCTTTGAGATCCAGATCAGGTAGGAGTCCTTGTTCGACCCACGGGTAAACCGCGCGGGTGTAGGGGTCGTCTTTCCATCGCCCTTCGTAATACATCCCTTCCGATTTCACGCCGACTTCGTCGCCGTACAGGATGACCGGCGCCCCGGGATAAGTGAATTGAAACAGGGCTGCCAGCTTGAGCTTTTCACGGGCAATTTGCTCATTATCGCGTGAGGCCTTCTTTAAAACGAAAAGAACTCGCTGGGTATCGTGGCTGCCGAGCGGATTCATCATCGCCTTCCAGACTTGAGGCGGATAATCCTGTTGAATGGCCCTGAGCCGGTTTTCGAATTGTGTCTCGGAAATCGGGAAAATGGGCCCGTTGCTCGATTCCCAGTTGTTATCGTCGTCTTCGAAATAGGTTCCGTTTGAGCATCCCAGGCCTACGCAGCCGTCAGCGAGCCAGTCCAGAAGGGCCGTACGAAACCGGTAATTCGTCGCACTGTCCCACTCATGGCCCAGAAGCCAGGAACTCGCATTTCCCCACTCTTCGCCGATCATAATGGTGTCGGGGTTCTCTGCCTTGATTGCTTTCCGAAAGCCTTGCCAATAGTCATTAACGGGATCAACTCCCTCGCCTTTGCTGACATCGCCCGCGACATCCAAGCGCCATCCCGCCGTTCCTTCGCGTATCCAGCGCCGTGCTACGGAATCCGAGCCGCCGCTAAAGAAGTAATTACGAACGGCGGGTTGCCACTTGTCGAATACAGGGTGCTCGAAATAGCCCCACCAGGATTCGTAGGTCGTGAGCGTTCCATTCAACCCGAGGCAGTAATAGAAATCGCTCGGGCGTGCATGATCAAAAGGCCGATTCTGGAAATGCGGGAAGTAGAACCAGCTTCTGAAGGGTGAGTCTGGCGCTTCACACGCGCCGACCGTATCCCAGCGCTGATAAAGGTCGAAATAGACGCTGTCCGCGGAACCGTGGTTGAAGACGCCGTCCAGCACCACTCGGATGCCTCGCGATTTCGCCTCGGAAACCAGCCGCCTAAAGGTTTCCAGCCCACCCAGTTTTGGGTCGATCGAGTGGTAGTCCTGGGTATCGTAGCGATGATTTGTCGCAGACTGGAAGATCGGGTTGAAATAAATCACATTAACGCCGAGTTCTTTCAGGTAATCCAGTTTTTCAATCACCCCTTGAAGGTCACCGCCGTAAAACTGACTGTCGGATTCCCTGGGGCAAGACGGACCCCTCGGATCGCAAAGGGGTTCGTTCCAATTCAGCTTTCGAACGGTCTTGCCGAAGACGAAACCGGTCCCGGTGATTGGATCGTTTGAAACGTCACCATTTCGGAACCGATCCGGGAGAATCTGGTAAATGACGCTTCCCTTAAGCCATTCGGCAACCCGAAAATTTGGATCGTACACCGAGATCTGGAAGGTGTTGGTGTCATCCCAGTGTTTAGAATAGCGACCCCAGCCATTGATCGCATAAGATGGGCTCACGTTATTGTAATAGGCGACGCTGCTGCCGTCGGTTGCTTCAAAATGATAGAAGAGAAGGTCAGAGTTCTCGGGAATCGGAACATTCCCTTTCCAGAATTCGACGGGTCCAAGGCTTCCGTCGTTACTGAGAGTCGGTGGGAGCGTGTTGTCTCGCTCCATTTCGATCCAGCGTTCTGATCTCTCAGCTCCGTACCACACCCGAACACGGACGCGCTCCACGTCATCTTTGCAAGTCCTGAGTCGGAGCCGCACTGTTCCCTGGTCGAACTTTACCGCGCCAAAAGGCGATCGATAAACTGCTTCAAACGTATTGTGTCCGAGGCCATCCGCTAAAACGTTATTGTCCCGTGCGGCTGAAAAGCAGGGGGAGAGCTTTTTTCCCGAGGACGCAAAGACGGGATAAGCGCATAGGATTAGAAAAAGAGTAATCAGCAGCCCAACTGGCCTTGTCATGTCGCGCCTCCTCCTTGGGGCTATTGACATGTCGGTCAGCGCGTCCTTGGCCGCGCCCCTCCATGAATCGCAACTGCGTTATTCGGTCCTACGCTGATCTGAGCCCAGCCGTATTCATTTACAAAAATCGTCGGGCCCGTACAACGCCTTCCATCCGGGGAAACATCACCTGAGATCACATCACAATAGCTTCCGGAGGGTAAACCGGTATCAAACCAGCGATCGCTTCCCTGGCTTTCTTTATTGATAACCACGTAACCGCTGTTCCCTCTGGCGAAACTGATCAGGTTCTTGCCGTTGCTCCACCACTTCTGAACCGGAGTCGATTGCGTGTAGTTCCTGAAACCCACCATGTTGGCGATAGGCGCCCACCGGTGCTCGCAAATCCAATCTTGGCCGCAAGTCGTGCGGCTTCCGCTGAAAACCCGTTTTGTGGTCACGCCGGTGCTGGGCGGACCTTGACTGCTGTCATTAAAACGATAGCTGGACATGACCTGCGGGTATCCGTACGGCCAGGCCAACATAAAAATGTTGGCCAGTGTGTATTTCTGTCCGTCTTTGTGGGTCAGTACTTCTCCTCCGCCGCCGTGACCCCGTTGAAGGTCGTGGTTGTCGACGAAGACGATCGCTTTACGATCGGGAACGAAGCCCCAAGTCTGTCCGAACTGACCCAGCCAGCTGAGTTGTCCGGAGTTGAAGGTATGCGCAAGCTGTCTGGCAAAACGGAATTCAATCACGTCACCGGTCATGAAATATTCAGACGATTTGATCGGCTCGCTGCCGTAATCGATGACTTCTTGATAGACATAGTACGACTGATTCGTCATCGAGAAGATTGTCTGGAGATCCGTTACAGGGATGTGCTTAGCGGCGTCGATTCTAAAACCCGCGACTCCGATATCGATCAGGTCCTGTAAATAGCTTGCGAGCTTTCCTCTGACGTAAGTTGATTCTGTTTTAAGATCGGCACAAGTTGTCAGATTGCAGTTCTGAACCTCCCAGCGGTCCTGGTAATTTTGAATGCTGTCATCGCCGTTCTTCCCACAGCGGTGAAAGTCATTTGGTGAATACAGTCCCGCGTAACTGTATTCGTCGTACGGTGAACCGCCGACTCCATATTTCGATCGCCCGGAGCGGTTAACCCAGGACATGTGGTTCAGCACGGCGTCAACGTAAATATCCACGCCTTGAGCTTTACAGCGTTTCACCATGTCGATGAATTCGTCGCGCGTTCCGCTTCGAGTGGTGAGTTGATAGCTGACGGGTTGGTAGCGCTCGAACCATGGGTTGTTCGGGAGAACCGCATGCTCATTCGGCGGAGAAACTTGGACGGCCCGAAATCCCTTGGGTCCGAGAAAAGTTTCGCACTCGAGAGCGATGTCTTTCCATGTCCATTCGAAGAGGTGGACGTAAACTGTTTTGTCGTTTGTATTTCTGCGGGGAGCAGCGAAAGAGTTGAGAGGCAGCAACGAGGAAAATACGAATCCCAGGCTGATGATCAGCCAAAATCGGGATAGTAAGTATCCTCGTTCGTTCATAGTCAAAATGGACAGTGCTTTTCGCGCCTGCCACTTCCCCTCTGTCGGGGGAAGATAGCAATTTATTGCGAAACGGCAACAAAAAGTTGGCTGCTTCTCGAATTCAAATTAAAATAGTTTACAGAACACCGAGCGACTATTTGTTAATGGCTTTTTTGATTAGAATTTCAATAACTTATGGCTCGACGATAAGGAAGGCGGAAATCAAAGTCAAAGCTCCGTCAAACGCGCTGCCACAAAGCTCCCCATTATCAAGAGATCGCATGTGGTTGCCCTAACTTGGCTTTTTACTCCGGCTTTGTTCGGATAAGATAGTCGCTATGCAATGGAGCATGGAAATCGGGGCACCGGCGGCTTTTGTCGGCATAGTGCTGGTTTGTTGCGCGTGCGCTTCGACACCGTCTCGTCCGTGCAGCGAGGGGGGAGAGCCACCGAGAGATAGGCCGTTCCGCGGGACCAAACAGTGCACACAAAAGAAAGATCAGCTGGGGCAATTCGTGAATAACGGGCCATATTTCGAATGGTATCCGAATGGAAAAAGAGCTCTCGAAGGTGAGTACAAAAGTGGCCGAAAGAACGGGCGTTGGATTGAGTGGGATGAAAAAGGGCAGAAGATTTCAGATCTTCATTTTGAAGACGGAAAGCTTGTTCCTGCGAAGTAACCGGCTTAAAACGTGACGCCGGCGTGCAGGAAAAATGATGTATAAGTCCCGCCGACATTTAACAGTTTTCCATCAGCGGTATAGCGAGTTGATCCAAAGACGTCGTGAAAGGTGAGGGACGTTCCAAAGAAAAGGTTTCGTGTCACCTCGAGGTCTACGCCCGGCCCGAGGTGTACACCGAAGAGCACGGGTGCCACCGAGGTCGCGGTTGCGTTGCCGGTTGCCGACGCCGAAGCTGAAACGAGCTGCTGATAGCTTGGTCGATAAAATCCCAAACCAAAAACCAGATAAGGAACGACCTTGTCGTACCAGCTGAGGTTGGTTCGCAAGCCGGCCAAAAGCGTGATCATTGAAAATTTTCCGTCGGAGTGATCGGAATATCCTAGGCTGCTGTCGAATCCGAAGAGGTCACTTACACCGTACGTGTAGTGAATTTGTGAGCCGATGCTGTCCGAGTATTCACCGAGATCGCCCATTAGAAAAATCTGCCCCACATCGAGTGCGAGATTGTTGGAGCCCGGTGTGAAGGGGGACGCTGTGTACCTGTTTCTCGAAAGTGCGGGTCTTCTGTCCGTGATTTGATCTGTTCCCGCCCAGGACGGCTGTTGAAGCCAGCTGCGCCCTGTCGAACCCTGGCTTTCGGGCGCTGAACCTAGGAATACCCAGGAAATCAGCAGTAGGTTGGTTGCGAGTCGAGTAATGGATTGCTTTGAGAGACTTGCCATGCTCAGACCTCCATGTCTTTGCATTCAGCGCCGTTGCGCGGTTGTGCTTATTTTGCACGTAGTGGGAATAGACAGCACATCGTGCTGCCTATTCCCAATCTCTTTTTAGCTTAGCGGGATTTTCCATTATGCGCAAATCGAGAGCACAACGGAGTCCAAAGGCGACCTTATTGGTCGGTCTTGAGTTGAATTACTGATTCATGACAGCGGCGCGGGTGTTCGCAGTCGCTGCTGCAATGTCTTTTGCCGCATCTTGGTCGAAGCGGGCAATCTCAGTGCTGATCTTGGCTTGGATGTAGCCGGAGAACGAGCCGTCGCCGTGACGAATGATTTCTTTCAGGAGGTCAACGGAAGGCTGTGTTTTCGCCTTGCGCTCGCTCTCATAAAGAAGCTGCGTCAGTGTCGCGGCAGTGATGTCGTTCTTGGTTTTGTTATCGATGACGCGCAGATCTTCTCCGCCTTTGATCATCTTCGCAATCTCATCCAAAGTCACATAACTGGACTCATGGGTGTCGTAGAGCTTGCGATTCTGATAACGTTTAATGATTTTGACCTCTTTCATGATTCCCCCTAACAATTAATTACTGCCGGACCTTTGATCCCGGGTCCGTGCTCCCTTTTTGGATCCCCGTTGAGTGAACAACACACAGGCCTACGCCACAATGTGTCATAACCACTTATTTAGCCAAATAACAACCTGCGGCGATAAAGTCAAGCCTGGCTCTAACGGCCGCAGATTCCTGTTTTTCGGCCTTTAACGCGCCGAGCAAACCATACATTTCGAATTAACGCAAGAGGTCCACTAGACGCTGGTTTGCGGGCAATGCACGTCGCGTTCCAACCGGCTTTTACAGTTTTCCCGAAAAAAGGTCGAAAGGTGATGTTGAGAGGGTCTTCCGATGAAGAGATGTCCATTTGATCAACCGCTCGAAAGCTTTTCGCCGGTCGCTTTTTTTATGAACAGAACGCTGTTTGCGAGCGGTCTTGGTGTCCTGACAGGACTGTCGATGCTGACGGCTTGTTCTGGCAAACCGCTTCAGCCTGATGTCGCTCTTGAAGCGCGTCAGCAGCACGTTTCGGGTGATTCGCAGAACCAGGATTTGAAGCAGGACCTCGAAGCAGGACGTCGAAATGCCGAGGTCGCGCGAAGAAATTCAGAGGCCACGGCGGAATATCATTTTGCCCTTGCCCAGGCCTACGTCGCCGAGGGAAATCCGGACCGCGCTATTGAAGAATTCAAGCTGACCCTGATGTTCGATCCCAACTCTCCTCTCGTTTACGCTCGGCTTGCGACGGAGTATGTCAAAAAAGGCATGCTGACGGATGCAATGGAAACGTGCAAAGAAGCATTGCAGCGTGATCCGAATTTTCTAGATGCGCGATTGATGTTGGCGGGGCTGTATTCGAGCGCGCACGATTTACCAGCCGCTCTGGCGGAGTATGAAAAAGTCTTGAAGATCGATCCCAAACACGAAGAGGCGGCGATTTACAAAACGCAGGCGCTTTCAGAAGCGGGAAAAACGATCGAGGCAGCGCGGTTTTTGAACCAGTTCTTGAAACGCAATCGCGACGCGGCGCTTGCTTGGTATTACTTGGGCAGGGCTGAACAGAATATCGAGCATACGAAAGAAGCTATTGCAGCTTATCGCAAAGCCATAGGCCTTCGGCCGGGATTCGCGCAGGCCGGCCTTGCTTTGGGCTTTCTTTACGAAGAAAAAGGGATGAACGCGGAAGCGATCGCGATCTATCGCTCGATTTATGAAGAATCGCAGGATCTGGCTGCGGCAAATCGACTTGCGACGATTTACCTGAAGCAAGAAAAATACAAGGAAGCCATCCCCTTCCTTCAGGGGATTGAGGCGAGCGATCCTGACGATATGAACGCCCGGGTCAAACTGGGGCTCATCTATATGGAAACGAAAGATTTTGAAAAAGCGATCGCCAGTTTCAAGAATATTCTCGAGAAAAACCCTGAATCTGATCGGGTGCATTATTACCTGGGCAGTGTCTATGAGGAAATGAAGCTTTATCCGGAAGCAATCGCCGAGCTCAAACAGGTGAAGCCCGATTCTAAGCTCTACTCCGAAGCCGCTTTGCACGTTGCTTATCTTCTGAAGCAGAGCGGATCGGCTTCTTCGGCCCTGCAGTTCATTTCAGAGGCTATTGGGAAAGCACCCAATACACCCACCTTCTATATCTTTCAGGCGAGCCTCGAGGAGGAGCAAAAGAATCTGGACGAGGCGGTCAGTATCCTTGAACGTGCCGTGAAGAAATTTCCGGAAGACGAGAAGGCGCTTTACTATCTGGGAAGTCTTTACGATCGGCAAGGAAACACTGAAAAGGGGCTCGAGCAGATGGAAGCAATCCTGAAGCTCAATCCGGATTACGTCGACGCCCTGAATTACATTGGTTACACCTGGACTCAAAAAGGAATCCGTCTGGGAGACGCTGAAAAACTTTTGAAACGTGCTATCGAGCTCAAGCCTGACAATGGTTACATCCAGGACAGCTGGGGGTGGTATCTGTTTGTCCGGGGAAGGTTGGGCGAGGCTGTCGTCGCGCTCGAGAAAGCCGCCCGGATGAAGCCGAATGAGCCGACCATCCTCGAGCATCTCGGGGACGTCTATCTTCGAAAGAACCTCCGCGAAAAGGCCCTGAGCAAGTACTCGGACGCGGTCAAGTACGCGGAAGATGATTCGATGAAGAAGAAGATCGAGAGCAAGCTCCTGAACCTTGAACGCGAGCTGGCGAAAGGCGAGCCGTCCGGCTCTTCGGAGGGTGAAATCGCGAGTCAGCCCCCTTCAGAGGAGACCCTTCCGCAGGATGCCCGAAGAATGCCTGCTGGCAAACGGGGCAAATAGGCTTGATCCGGCGGTAGAGTTCGTGTGAAGCTTCTGCCATGCATAGACATTTCTTTTTCATGTTTGCGGGGCTCTTGGTTGTTGCTCTGACCGGGTGTGCTCATGCCCCGATCACGAAAGATGCTGATCCAAGAATTCTTCTGGAGCAGACTTGCGGTCCTGCGGCTCCAGGAATGTCTGTCACCGCGGCGAGCGGGACGGTCTGGCTTAAGGCGAAATCTAAAGAGGCTTCGGGGCAGTTTCCCGCAACCGTACAAGTGAAATCACCGGATTCCCTGCATCTCGAGGTGACGAATCTCCTTGGGGCATCCGAGGCTATCATTCGAATCGAAGGCAAGAAATACACGATAGAGTCTTCGGGAAGTAAAAAAGCCCCGCGACTTCAGGAGCAGGGCTATCATTCCTGGGGAGGGATTCCGCTCCATTTCGCGACGGATCTTTTTTTGGGCCGGATACCCTGTCCCGGTCCTGAAGCGCGGCGAGAAGCAAATTCTTCCGTCACTGCGCAAGGTGAGTTGGTCGTCCGGACGAGAGCGTCGCTGGATCGAGAGGAAGAGCAGTTTACTTATTCCTATCGCCCATGGGCCGGAAACCCATGGCCCGAGTTCTTGATTTGGGAGCGAAAGGGGACTGTGCCGATGGCCGTTCATTTCAAGTTCGACGACCCCGAGGAGGGTACGAAGAGCCCGCGGAGGTGGGAGGCGACATCGTCGCTTGGAGCCGGCGAAATCAAGGTCCGCTGGCGCGACCGTGATGCCGTCCATTAAGGTGCTGATCGATGCATTCCTCCCGAGCTGGACGCGTGTTGACGCGTAATACGGTTTCTTCGGTCTCAGTCGGGCTCCTGTTATGTTTCGCCATCGGTGCGGGCGGATGCAGTAACCGGTCACGAAAAGAGCCTCTCAATACGATCCACTGGCCGCAGCCGCAGAAGATCCGGACCTTGGATCCGATCTACGCTGATGACATCTATTCGGCTGAAGAGGTCACCAGAGGGTATGAAACGCTTCTTCAGTATCACTTTCTAAAGCGGCCGTACGTGCTGGTGTCCAATCTTGCCGAATCGCTACCCGAGGTGAGTGCCGACGGGAAGATCCACGTTTTTCGCCTTAAGAAAGGCGTGCTTTTTCAAGATGACCGCTGTTTCAAACAAACCGGAGGGAAAGGCCGTGAAATGACGGCGCAGGACGTCGTTTACTCCCTCAAACGACTTGCGGATCCCAAACTGATCTCGACCGGCTGGTGGCTGCTGGATGGAAAAATCGAAGGGTTGAACGAATGGCGCGAACTCGCCCGGAAGAACGGGGCCGATTACGGCAGAGACGTCGTGGGTTTGCGCGCCACGGACCGGTACACCGTTGAAATTCGGCTCGTAAAGCGTTCTTCTTCCTTCCTCTATTCACTCGCGATGCCGTTTACCTCGATTGTTGCTCGCGAGGCGGTCGAGTTCTACGGTAAGGAGTTCGGCGCCCGAGCGATCGGAACGGGACCATTCCGGTTACTTGAATTCACCTCCAATTCGAGGCTGGTCTGGGCGCGCAGTCCGACCTATCGAAAAGAACTCTATCCGAGCGAAGGGGAGGCTGAAGACAAGGCGGCGGGTTTTCTGGAAGATGGGGGAAAGCAGCTGCCGCTCGCCGATCGGATTGTTGTTCAGGTATATGAGGAGTGGCACCCGATGTGGCTTGCTTTTCTCTCTGGGGGCCTCGATGCGACCTTTATCCCAAAGGATGGATTTGCCCAGGCGATTACGCCCCGTAAGGAGCTTTCTTCGGAGCTGAAGGTAAAAGGTATCCGCCTTTCGCGATCGCCCTACCTCGATATAACTCATCTGACATTGAATATGTCGGATCCTTTGCTCGGGAAAAACAAGCTACTACGCCAGGCGCTCAGTCTCGCGTATGACGAGGATAAATTCGACCAACTCTTTTTTAACGGGCGGACCATTGCCGCCCAAGGACCGATCCCTCCCGGTCTGGATGGTTATGATCCGAGTTTTAAAAACCCGTACAGGCAATTTAATCTGACTAAAGCGAAAGATTACCTTGCGAGAGCCGGCTACCCGGACGGCAAGGGGCTTCCGCCATTGGTATATGTGACGGCTTCCGATGCCACATCTCGTCAGATCGCGGATTTCGACGCCCACGTGTTTGCCGCGATCGGGGTGAAACTGCAGGTCGAGTCTTATTCGTGGCCGGAGTTCCAGACTGCGATTCGAAACCGAAGGGGGCAGATGTGGCCCTTCGCCTGGGTGGCGGATTATCCCGATCCCGAAAATTTCCTTCAGCTTTTTTATAGCAAGAATGCGTCGCCGGGGCCGAATGACTCCAACTATTCAAATCCCGAGTTCGACCGGCTCTATGAAAAGGCGATCGCGACACCGCAAGGGACCGAAAGGACGGCTTTGTACAAGACAATGGTGAAATTGGTCATCGAAGACTGCCCTTGGATTTTCAAGGCTCACCGGATTGGGTATCGCGTTTCGCAGAAATGGCTCAAAAACTATAAGTATCACGACTTCCACGGCGCGGCTAAGTATTATAGGGTTGAGGATCGGAAGAACTGATCGATGCTCGTATACATTGCCAGGAAGTTGCTGCAGACAGTACCGGTACTGCTCGGCGTCTGGACCCTCGTCTTTGTCCTTTTTCATTACGTGGGCGGAGATCCGGCTTATGTCCTCCTCGGACGACATGCCACCGCACAACAGGTTGCGGAACTCCGTGCCCAGGAGGGGTACGATTCGCCTTTATACCAGCAATACGGCAGGTATATCGGCCAGGCGCTAAAATTCGATTTTGGTGTAAGTCGCGTCACGCACCAGCCAATCCGGAAAATGATTCTGAACGGTATCGGGCCGTCGCTGACCATCATGCTTCCTTCTTTTTGCGTGATGACCGCGTTGGCGGTCGCGATCGGACTGTTCGCTGCTTTTCTCCGGAATTCGAGAAATCCGCTTTTTTTGTGGATGGACAAGTCAATCGTGATTCTGTCTGTTCTCGGCATGAGCATCGCGATGCTTGCATTCATTCTTTTCGGCCAATACGTCCTCGCGTACCGAATGGGCTGGTTCCCGATTTCGGGCTATGAATCTGAATGGCCCGATCGCCTCCGCTATACGGCCTTGCCGATGCTGATCTGGATCTTCGTGAACCTGGGGTACGACGTGAGATATTACCGGACGGCCTTTTTGGAGGAGGCTGACCAGGATTACGTTCGCACGGCTCGGGCGAAGGGCCTTTCCGAAACCCGGATTTTTTCCAAGCACGTCCTGCGGAATGGAATCGTTCCCGTGTTGACGAATGTCGTTCTCCAGATTCCGATGCTGATTCTCGGGTCTTTTCTCCTCGAGGATTTCTTTTCGATACCGGGGCTGGGCGGGATCACCATTGATGCTATCCGAAACAGCGATCTGGCCGTTATTCAGGCCATGACGACGGTCGGCTCGATGCTTTTCATCGCCGGCACGCTGGCGACGGATATTTTGTACGCCGCTTTTGATCCGAGAGTGAGGTTGGAATGATTCAGGCGACAGCCTTTGGCCGGCTTAGCCGGGATCACGTCGCGTTGACCTGTTTTCTCGTCATCATCGGGTACGCCCTGGTCGCGCTTCTCGCGGCGGGCGGGCTGATCGCGCAGTCCTGGGATGCAGAAGTCGCTCGGAGCTATGCCCCGCCTTCGTTCGAGTCGATTCGGTTGATGATGGGCACGGATCTTCTCGGGCGCAGCGTGTTCTACAAGGTGGTTCACGGGGCCCGAATCGCGATGAGCGTGGGCCTGGTGTCCTGCCTCATCAGTATTCCTGTTGGTGTGGTGCTGGGAGGCCTGGCGGGGTATTTCGGCGGGCGCTTGGATTCGATGGTTGTGTGGCTTTATACCGTCGTTTCTTCCGTGCCGAATATCTTGCTTCTTATGGGGATTGCCTTTGTTCTCGGGAGGGGGCTGCCGGCCATTTACGTCGCGCTCGGGGCGACGTCCTGGGTAGCGATGGCGCGCGTGATCCGGGGCGAGGTGATGAGACATAAGGAGCGGGAATACGTCCTCGCGGCGAAAAGTATCGGGGCCGGCAATTGGGCTTGTTTGTTCCGGCATATCCTGCCGAATGTCTTTCACTTTGTTATTATCCAGTTCTCGATTCAGTTTGTGGTCGCGATCAGATCGGAAGTGGTTCTTTCCTTTCTAGGTCTCGGAGTACAGGGGCAGCCGAGCTGGGGGATCATGATCGATGACTCTAAACTCGAGCTGGCTCAAGGCGTTTGGTGGCAACTTGCGGGGGCGACGGCGGCCATGTTTTTTGTTATTCTGGCTTTCAATATCCTGGGAGATACCCTTCGGGACGTTCTCGACCCTCGCATGAGGTCGATGAGGTGAAGCAAGTGGCGGAAATAATTCTTGAGGTGAAGCATCTTCGCACATCTTTTTTCACGGAAGCCGGCGAGGTTAAGGCCGTTGATGACGTGAGCTTCAACGTCTACAAAGGAAAGACGATCGGGATTGTGGGCGAGTCGGGGTGCGGGAAAACCGTGACGAGTCTTTCGATCATACGGCTGATTCCTCATCCGCCCGGCAAAATCGTCGGTGGTGAGATCCTTTATGGGGGCAGGAATCTCATTCATCTTCCGTCCTCCGAAATGAGAGCGATTCGCGGCAACGAGATCTCGATGATTTTCCAGGAGCCCATGACTTCGCTGAACCCGGTATTCACGATCGGAGATCAGATCCGCGAAGCGATCGCACTTCATCAAGACCTCTCGCGAGGCGAGGTGAAGAACAAGGCCATCGAGATGCTTCGCCTTGTCGGGATTTCGTCGCCCGAGCAGCGGGTGAATGACTATCCTCATCAGCTTTCGGGAGGCATGCGTCAACGGGCTATGATCGCTATGGCGCTTTCATGTAATCCCAATATCCTGATCGCTGACGAGCCGACGACAGCACTTGACGTCACGATTCAAGCGCAGATTCTGGATTTATTGAAAGACCTGCAACAGAAGGTCGGGATGGCTTTGATCCTGATCACGCACGATCTCGGGGTGGTCGCAGAAATGGCAGACGAGGTTCTCGTCATGTACGCCGGACGGATCGTCGAGCAGGGCGCGGTTCGGGAGATCTTCGCGAACCCGAAAATGCCCTATACGAAGGGGTTGCTGAACAGCATTCCGAACCTGGCGCGAGGCGCGGACGGGCGCATGAGGAAAAAACGTCTCGAGGCGATTCCGGGCATCGTGCCTGATCTGCTCGACTTGCCGAGGGGGTGTCGTTTTCAGGATCGATGCGCGCATGTGGGGGATGAATGCCGGTCCTGCGAACCGGAGCTCAGGGCCGTGCCCGGGCAGGTACCTCATTTTATTCGTTGCGTGAGGGATTTTTCGTGACTTGTACCGGTGAAGTTCTGCTGTCAGTCGAGAATCTCGTAAAACATTTTCCGATTCGGGGGGGCGTGTTCTCGCGCCAGATCGGTACCGTGAAAGCTGTCTCAGGTGTTTCGTTCGAGATTCGAAAAGGCGAAACTCTCGGCCTGGTCGGCGAGTCGGGTTGCGGAAAGTCAACTCTGGGCCGCTGCCTTTTGCGGTTAATCGAGCCAACGAGTGGAAAGGTGTTCTTTAAGGGACGCGAGATCACTCAGATCAATTCAGCCGAGTTTCGAAAGCTAAGACGTAATATTCAGATTATCTTCCAGGACCCGTATGCCTCTTTAAACCCGAGAATGACGGTGGAGGAGATCCTTGGCGAGCCCTTGGACATTCATCGGCTCTGTCGAACGAGGAGGGACCGGATGAACCGGATTCTCCACCTGCTGGATCTGTGCGGCCTCAGGCGTGAAGCGGTCGCCCGATATCCCCACGAGTTTTCGGGCGGGCAACGTCAGAGGATCTGTATCGCGCGGGCACTCGCGGTCGAGCCTGAGTTCATCGTGTGTGACGAGCCGGTTTCGGCTTTGGACGTCTCGATTCAGGCGCAGATCATCAACCTCATGCAGGATCTTCAAAAAGAGCTTGGCCTGACGTACCTCTTCATCGCGCATGATCTGAGAGTGGTCGAACATATCTCAAGCCGCGTGGCCGTCATGTACCTCGGGAAACTCGTGGAAATCGCAGATTCAGAAGCTCTTTATGCTGCACCAAGCCACCCTTACACGCAGGCCTTGCTTTCGGCGATTCCGGTGCCTGATCCGAATCACGAGAAAGAGCGGATTATTCTACGAGGCGATGTTCCTTCACCCGTCCATCCGCCAAAAGGCTGTTACTTTCATCCTAGGTGCCCGATTTGTAAGGATAATTGTAGATTGGAACGGCCTGAGCTTCGCGAGCTTGCACAACCGGGTGCAACAAAAGATAGCGTGGATGGGATAGATCGGCACGGTGTGGCGTGTCATTACCCCGGACTGAGATAAGACTGAGATAAGGCTCTAAACTCCTTCCTTCAAAATACCGAAATAAATACGAGGGACTTCGCTCGTTTACGGTCTCTTTGAGGAGAACAATGGAGTTCAACCATCCCAAG
>MEQK01000017.1 GCA_001770175.1 Bdellovibrionales bacterium RIFOXYD1_FULL_55_31
GCTTACTCGGGAAATCCTGGTCGCGTTTTGTGTCCTCGAGGCGTTAAAACATCACTTTCCGAGTCTTGTGCAGGATAAGGTGCGCCGGCTCTCCGATCGATTCCGGTGGATTCGCGAAGCGGAGTCGTCTCGTTTCGTCAAGCAGCGACGGATTGCTGTTGCGAAGATTATTGCGGAGATGGGTTCATCACAGCCGAAGCTTTGATCGAATCTTCCTCGGACCCTCTGCCCGATAGCTTATATCGGCAGCGCAGAGCTTTTACTGCTTCGGCTTTTCGAGCTCGGCGATGCGGTTTTCGAGTTCCGCGATACGTCCCTTTAACGCGCGAATCTCATCGGCAACCGAGTAGGCATCAGGCAACGTCACCGTCGACGGCATCGAGGCGCAGACAAATCCAAATCCGTCAGACGAATTGGCCCAGATAGGGCAAGCCCCCATATTGTATACGCGGATACCCGAACTTTCATGGGTCGCGAAAGCGGGAACGGATGACAGGAGAACGGCACCAATCAGGGCTAAACGCATAAAGTTCCTCCAAGCGGCTTGACCATAGCACAAGATCCGCCGGGTTTGACAACCGACGGAAGAAGCCTCACCATAAACTAGAATAGTTGCACGATACACTCGTCCCAGGGGGCTTCCTATGTTCCTAAAAATCCCAAGTGTGCTTCTGAGTCTCGTTGTCGCTCTCGGTTCCGCGCAGCCCGGCTTTGCTTACAACTGGCCTAGCCCAACCGCCGTCGGGCCCAGTACTTCACCTTCCGTAGAGCCCATCAAAATCCCAAGCGGATGCCAGGATCAGTGCAACCACTTTCAATCCGTCAAGAACTCCTGCGAGGCCGTGCTTGCGTCGGGGTTGGATTGCGCCCTTCAGGACTCTGAATGTTGCCCGGCCCGATTTCAAAGCAGCTGGGCTCAAGTACCTCCTCACTGTGCCGCACTTGTCGGATTTGAGGAGGCCGGCAGTGCGCAACAAACCATGTCGATCGTTTATACCTCGATCGCCGCGGTCTGCCTTTTCGCGTGCGCTTACCCCTTTGCCGGAGCCCCCGTGGGATGCTTTGTCGGAGTCACGGCGGCCACCCTCGCCGACGTGGCTTATTCGATGGCAATCGGAAAAGCCATGGACGCGATCGCGGGCGGAATCGTGAGCGCCGCCGGAATCACCGCCGCCGTTGCGATCGGGACCGAAACCTTGGCCGGTGCCGCCGGCTCCGCGGCCGTCGGCTCGAACATGGCCACAACATCCTACGCGCTCAACCCCTGCGTCTCGGGTTCAATTGCAGCTATTTTGGCGGGGCTGAAGTGGTATAGCTCGAGCCGAAGTGTCAGAAACGCCGACAAAGAATGCCAGGCCGTCGAATCCCTCCTCGGCCCCGCCCTGGGGGTCGCAACGGGAGATCAACCTACGAATATCACTCCGGCCAGGGGTGGTGGTTCTGACGGAGCTTCCTATTTTGCGCGAAATAGCGGTGGAGAAAGCACTCGCCCCGAAACCGCGGCCGACGCGATCCTGAGAAATACCCCCTCACAATCGGGCGCGGCGACCGCGTCCAGTGCCCCGCTCCTCGACAAAATGCCCAATTACTCGCAAATCCCGGCGGAATTGGAAAAGAAGGGGCTCTCCGTCGCGGATATCGGACAGCGTCTTAAAACCCAATCTCCGGGAAACTTACTCGCGTCGATGGGAGGAATGCCCGCCGGATTTGCCGGACTCATGAACCAGGCCGACAAGGATATCCGGGATGGAAAAATCCAGCTCCTGGGCGGAGCCGACAACCCGGGCTACGTCTCGGGCGGGAGCGGCGCGACCGCTTCTTCAGGACGATCTGGGGAACCCCTTTCTTTCGGTTTTGGAACACTTACCGGAGCGCAAAACGCGGCAGGAGGCTCGAAAGAAATCTCGCTCCTTCCGGCTTCGGGAATTCCCGGAACATCGAACGAGGACATCTGGCATTCATCGGGAAAAGAATCGATTTTTCAGATCATTTCGAAGCGCTACGTCCGGAATCGCGAAAAAGTTTCTAATGAGGAATGGGCCTCTCCTCTGAACCGCGCCCTGATGGGGCTGCCCAATCGTCCGGCGGCACAACCTGCCGCGAAGGAGAATCGGAAATAAGGGCGATTCCTACCGTATGACGGATGATTCGCTAACAGGACGCGCGCACGGACTTGCCCAGGAAGATCCAAAGCGTCTAGTTCCAGTCTTCTTCCACTCTATACCAGTTCGCGTTGATGCGATAATGCAGAAGCTCTTCGGGAATATCGGCCGGAGTCGACTTGTACTCAGGACTGTACACGTATCTTGTCCTGCAAAGGTCGCAATCCAGATGGAACTCAACGTAACTGAATCTCCCCTTCGCTTTCCGGGTCTGAACGAGCGACACGATTTTCACAGGGGATGACGACAGAGTGGCAGCAACTTCCTCGAGTTTCGCCCATGCTTCAAAAGTGAATCGTTCGGGACGGAGCTTCGTCACAAACGTACAGGTGTTCACATCGTTATTTGAATACGCTTTTCCCTCATACTCGATGACTTGACACCAATCCTGCTTTCGATAGACGACCACGCCGTTTTTCTCGAGACCGGGAATCATTTTTTCCAGGCTTTTGGTGACCTCTTCATCCGAAGGAGATCTCAGGAAAGCGAAATAGAAAAAAACGCCGATCGCCGGAAGCGAAACAAGCAGAAGAAAGCTCCAATACTTTTTCATGCATATGACGATACCCGATTTCTGGAAAAGTGGACTGTACATTTTGTCTTTGAGAGGTCTCCACGTCCTGAATCTTGAAAATTTCGATTCCTACCGCCCTATGCCGGGATTTCTTTCGATAACAGCTTTGATGAATATCCCGCGAAAATCCTCGGGAACCTTATAAAGAGCCAAGTAGTCGAGCGAGCCGTGAGAAATTCCGCGAAGCCCGATGTAATGCAAAAAATAGTTCATCTGATTCATCAAAAGGGAATTATTCACGCGCTCGAAAAGATGCGCATTGATCCCGACCTGATAATAATCAGCGAGAAGAACGAGAACGTCGTTCAGCGGAGTCGATGGATGTGTTCGTAGCAGGCAATTCTCGATATGCCCCATGATCTCGGCCATCCGATTGATGTACAAATGCTGATGGAAGAAAGCCGGATATCGATGTCCAACGCCCCCCTTGAACCCGAAATTCTTGGGCATGACGTCCTCTGGGTTGAGGCCCTTAGCCTTCGCGCTTTCGGCGATTTCGTTGAACCACAGGTTCCAGATTTCACCATGTTCCGGGAACGGCCCCGGCAAGCCGACCGGAGGCGCCATTCGGCTCTGATTCCAACCGCGCCCCACCTTCAAGTCAATCGTCGCCGTGCTGATGACGTTCCCGGTTTCCGAGACGAAACGACCCGACGTGATCGTTCCAGTCTTGCGGGTCGTCCCCTGGTAAAGCGATGTGCCATCTTCGCCGTGAACCATGACCGAATGCTGCTTCTTAAGAACGTTTCGCAAATTGGCGGAAACACTTCCGGACCGAAAATCCTGATCGAAACTTCGGGTCGCCGAAATGTAATTCTTTAAGTAGCTCTGAAATTCTGAAGGCGTCTTTGCCGACACGAAATAATCATTGCGAACTGTCCGGACCGTTTCCGTGATCCAATCCGTATTTTCGAAGTTCATCTTGGTGTTAATGAGAACGGGAGCCCTTTTGGGATCTGTATGTCGAGCGGACATCTCGACGAGAAATCGGGTGACGCAGTTCCCATCGGCGAACGCGGGCCGTCCCGTTCCGAAGACGGCTGCGGCGAGAGTGAAAAAGCAAAATAGGCCGAAGAAAAGAGTTGGTTTCAATCGTGTTCTCTACATCCAGTTTAAGTTGAAAGCGCGCTGAATGAAACAGAACAAAAGCAGACACTCACGATGCACTGTAAGTTGCGCTGATCGTCTCGCGCAACCGAATCACGAATGGCCAAATAAAAACGGGACGCTCGGAGATGATTGCGGAATCGCTATTCCCGTGAGAAACCCGTTCCATGTTGACGATCCATTTCGATACCGACATTCCGCATTTTCTTAAGGTTGTTTCGCCAACCTTAAGCGAGGATCCGACGATTCATTCATTGATTCTGAGCCTCGCCGATCGAACCCACGCTTTGGGAAAGAATGCTGCTTTATTGGTGAGGGGGCATTCACCCGACGGAAAGCTCCTCATCGCTGGGTTACAAACCGATGCTTTTCGACCCATGGTTCTGTCAAAAGCATCGAAAGCGATTGCAGCAAAGTTTGCCGCTGAACTTAGCCAACAAACTGCATCACTACCGGGTGCAACCGGACCTTTGCCGACTATCGATGCGTTTGCATCCGAGTGGGCCGATTCCAAACAATGCAAGACGAAGCTCATTACCAATCTACGTCTTTTTGCGCTCGAAACCGTGTCTCCTCCTCGCAAACCTTCCGGTGATTGGCGAGTCGCAGTTCCATCTGATGAAGACTTGATCATGCAATGGAACCTCGAGTTCATTGCAGAAGCGGTTCCTCATGACCCGGTGCCTTCGCTGGAGGAGCTTCGACAGAGGCTCCGTGATGGCATCTCGAGAAATTTTTATTACCTCTGGGAAGATCATGAGCGGGTTTCTCTTGTCGGATCAACTCGCGAAACGGACGCAAGACGCTGGATTGCCCCTGTTTATACTCCCAAGAATTTTCGTGGACATGGATATGCCTCTGCACTCGTAGCCGCCGTCAGCCAACAATTTGTAAACCTCGGGAAAAAGTGCATCTTATTCACTGATTTGGCGAATTCGACATCCAATAGCATCTATCAAAAAGTGGGATACCGTCCTCTGGCAGACTTTAAACACATCGAGTTTGTCAGGAGTTGAAGCCACAATGGCGCTTCGAAAAGGGCGACAAAAAAGTACTCCATTTCTGTCATGAAATGGACGGCTTCTTCCGAAAAGGTGTAAGAATTATCAAAATACCTAAGTAACCCTCGGTGAGATTTTATGAAAAAGTCTAGTGACCGCCTGTTTGCGCCGCTTCAAAAAACATTTTTAGCTGCCGGCTATTTCTTCCTGTTCGCGGCATGCGGCACGGAGCTCCCAATTGTAAGCCTGTCTTCGCCGAACCCGGAGCCCGTTAGCACCAGTTCTCCGATTCCGATCAGTCCGGCCTCACTCACCGCGACAGCCGGATCGGATTATCCCTATCAGTTCCAAAGTCCGGGCGGGACGAATCTCACGTATTCCATCATTTCGGGGCTGGGCTCGGTTGGCTCTGTCTCAGGCATTTTTACCGCGCCGAACGCGAAGGGCACTTCCACGTTAAGAGTCTCCGATTCGAACGGAAATTCGGGGAACGCGTCCATCGAAACGGTTCGGATCCGTACAAACGGACAGGTGAATGCCGCGATCTACGATGGAACTTCCTTGTATATCGGAGGGAATTTCACCGCGATCAATCCGCTTAATGCTCCTAGAATGATGACATTGGATACAACGGGTAAACCCCTCATCTCTTGTGATTTGAAATCGGGGTTTGACAATGATGTGAGGGCAATCGTGGTCAGTGGCTCCTCGATCTATGTAGGAGGATCATTTCATTACTACCAGGGGCAGCCGACAGACTACATCGCCAAGCTCGACGCTTCGACCTGCGCGCTCGATACCAACTTCAGCCCTCCAGCTTCGAATGGCTTTAGCAGTACCGTGAATGCGTTAGCCATCAGCGGGACGTCCCTTTATGTTGGGGGCGCTTTCACCGCGTACAGAGGCGTGGCGGGTTCCGCAAACCGGGTCGCGAAGCTTGATCTTGTGACCGGAGAACTCGACACCACCTTTAGTCCTCCTGCCTCGAATGGCTTTGGAGGCACCGTCAGCGCTCTTGCCGTGAACGGGACGTCGATTTATGTCGGCGGCGCGTTTACCGCTTACAAAGGGGTCGCGGGTTCTGCGAACCGGATTGCGAAGCTCGACCTCGCGTCGGGAGAACTCGACACCACCTTTAGTCCTCCTGCCTCCAACGGCTTCGGGGGTAGCGTCAACGCGCTTATCGTGAATGGGACCTTTCTCTACGTTGGCGGCGCTTTCACCGCTTACAAAGGTGTGGCGAATTCCGCGAACAATCTCGCCAAACTCGACATCACGAGCGGGGAGATCGACACGACATTCTCACCGGTCGGAGTGAACGCGAACGGCTTTGGTAGCACAGTAAATGTGCTCGCGGTGGCGGGAACTTCCCTGTATGTCGGAGGGGCGTTCGCGAGTTACAAGGGGGTCGCGAACTCCGCGAGCAACCTCGCCAAGCTCGATCTGACGACCGGCGAAATTGACACTGCCTTTAGCCCGGTTGGCGTAGGCGCGAATGGCTTTAACAGTTCTGTCTATGCATTTGTGGTAAACGAGACCTCGCTTTATGTTGGAGGCTATTTTAGCACATACCGAGGGGTACCGGATTCGGCGAGACGTATCGCGAAGCTAGATCTCACGACCGGAGCCATGGACACCAGTTTCGGGCCGGCAAGTGGCGCGAAAGGTTTTAACGGAAACGTCATTGCGCTCACCTTTGCTGGAACGACTCTTTATGTCGGAGGCGGTTTTATCGGGTATGCGGGCCAGATCGCAAATCGCCTCGCGAAGGTCAATCCTTCGACGTGGACACTCGATACGACTTTCAATCCGCCCGCAGACAATGGTTTCAATGGAGAAGTCAAAGCGCTCGTCGCAAACGGGACTTCACTCTATGTCGGCGGGCTGTTCAGCGCGTACAAGGGAGTCGCGAATTCCGCGAACAACTTGGCTAAACTGGATCTCGCGACGGGTGCCATAGATACCACGTTCTCACCGGTTGGGGTTGGCGCCAACGGATTTGGCAGCGCCGTGAATGCGCTTACGGTGAGCGGAACATCACTTTACGTGGGTGGGCTCTTCACCGCCTACAAAGGCGTGGCGAATTCAGCCAGGTATATCGCAAAACTCGATCTCACAACGGGCGATCTTGATACGGTTTTCAGTCCGGCCGGAGCAAATGGTTTTGATAGCGCCGTCAACGCGCTCGTAGCAGCTGGGAGTTCAATCTATGCGGCCGGGACTTTTACCGCTTACAAGGCAGTAGCGAACTCCGCATCCCGTATCGCGAAATTGGATCTGACCACAGGTGCGATCGACACGACGTTTAGCCCCGTGGGGGTTAACGCAAACGGATTTGGTTCGACTGTGTACGCATTGGCGACCAGTGGCTCGTCCCTGTACGTTGGAGGCCAGTTCACCGCGTACAAGGGCGTGGCGAATTCCGCGAAGTACTTGGCCAAGCTCGATCTGACCAGTGGTGACATTGATACCACCTTCAGTCCGGTCGGGGCTACGACGAACGGGTTTAATTATTTTGTGTTTTCCCTTCTGGTGAATGGAACATCTCTTTACGTCGGAGGTGAGTTCATTTCTTACAAAGGAGTCGTGAATTCAGCGAACGCTTTGGCGAAGTTGGATCTCACGAGCGGCGAGATTGATACCACCTTCAGTCCGGTGGGTGCGACCGCGAACGGCTTTAGCACCAAAGTGGCATCTCTAACCGTCGTCGGAACGTCCCTTTACGCCAGCGGCTCGACTCTCATTTCGTATCGGGGGACACCAGCATATCTCTTCGTTCCCGTTTCCCTCGATAACGGAACCCTGGGCGATTGAGTGAAGGACTTTTTCACAATTTTTCCAAATCGATTACGCGGAGCGGGGCTTCCGCTCGAAGCTCAGTCCAGTTATTCCATCTCGGAGACTTTTGGCAATAGAGTAGATGTTCATAAAAGCGCACACTTTCTTGTCAGGCTGGCTCAGGATCGATCACAGTATTCAATAGAGTTTGCCAGCTTATCCGAACCAGCGAACTGGTTTGACTCAAATGTGGTCATGAAAGCTGTAGAAGTTGATACTAAAGCCCATGGGGATAACTGTGCTGAACTGATAGAGACAGTTGTTTCAAACATAAGATCAATTGAGTTTCTTTTTGAACGCTTTTCGACAATGAGATCAATTCTAGAAAAAATTGAGCACGATCGAGCATCAGTCCTTCTAAAACATAAGCCGCAGTAATAACCCATGTAGTAACCCGAGAACATCAGGAGCAGCTCCCGACTCAGGGGATCGTGGATGAGCACAAATCCATAGCTCATCCGCCCCTCAACCGCATTCGCGACGAACACCTGAAGTACGGATTGCGCGGACAGTCAATGCCTTCACCGATCTTCAAGCGCTCAGTCCCGGAAGAGCTGTAATCCAAGTCACCAAAGCTCACCTGCGAGGAAAGCGATTCAAAGGGCTGACTTACCCGCTCGAGCCCGCATTACTGAGGGCTCCATCTAATCGCGAAACGATCTGCCCCGCCTACCGCTAATCCTCCGACTTTTCCATCCTGCCAGTCAAAACAAAGAAGGAGTGGTCACTCTACTGCTCGATCCAGAACCAGAAATATCAGCCGAAGTATTTAAAAGGGCCTGCTCGAGCAGCTGCAGAATAAATGGGTCCTGAACATTCGGTTCAACCTCGAAAGAGCGCACCGACAGCAAAAGCCAATGCAGCCGCCGCCGACCCAATTCCCAAAGTCTCGAGGCCTGAAATCCACCAAGGTTTGAGTGACCACCGACTTTTCAATGAACCGATCAGAAAAAATACGGAGCACGTGAGGAGCGCGCCCAGAACGAACTGGGCTCTGCCCAATTCCAAAACATACGGAAGGAGCGGAAGAAAACCACAAAGCAGAAAGGCGGTAAAAGTGCTGAACGCGGCTTTCCAGGCTGACCGATAGGACCGGGGCAGGCCGTATTCCTCGGTGAGCATCAGATCCTCCCATTTCTGACTGTCACTCGTATAAATCGCGGTCGACTTTTCCAGTACTTCTCCACTGAAACCCTTGTTGGCGAGAATCTGCCGAACCTCTTCGCGCTCCCCTCGCGGCTCCTCCTGGATCTGCCGTCTTTCGTGGGCCTCGATTTGCCGGTACTCATCGCGCTCTGCTTTCGTCCCCAGGTAATTGCTGGCCGCCATCGAGAACCCGTCCGCAACGAGATTAGCAAAGCCGAGGATGATAATGACCTTGGGTGGCAGATTCGCACCCACGACCCCTGAAACGACGGCGAAAGTCGTCACGGCACCGTCAACAGCACCGTAAATCCAATCCCTGAGGTAATTCAGTTCCTGCCGTTTGGACAGGCGTTGCCGGATCTGCTCAGGCGAATGGCCGTGTTCAAGCCGTTTCGGAACGGACACAGCTACGCGGCGCGGGCCCTGCGTCGCTTTGCCTTGCCTCTGGCGGGCGGCGCCATGATTCGCTGTTTTTCCTCAAGGAAGTGTTGACCCATTTCTTCCAGCTCTGACTTTTCGAAAATTTCTCGCGATTTTTCGAAAACTTCCTCTTCTTCTTCCTCGATATGGTGTTCCACGATACTGCGAAATGCCTTGAACTTCCCTTGCCACTGTTCGGATGCTTGATTTCCGCCTTTTAGCTCGTTCAACAGGAACTTTCCGATTCGATGCTCCTCCAGCGCCTCGAACGCGCTCACACGCGTCTCGTCATGCTGCTTGAGCTCGGAGTAGAAAATCTTTTCCTCAGCCAACATGTGAACTTCGAGCATTTTTGCGAGCGAATCGAAGGTGCGTTTGCCGGTGGCGGCGGCACGCCCCCGTGCCATGGTAATCCGCTCGAAATGCGCTTTCACATCCTGGTGATCCTTTTTAAGACTTTCGAAAATGTTCATCGTTTGGCCCCCATTTTTGCATACGTTCGCAACGCTCACGAAACGTGCAACCATTGTGCCGCCGAGTTATGCCCGATTCTTGCTTGTGCGCTCAGAGGACTGGGAGAAAACCAATGATGACTTTTGTAACGTATCTGCTATTCGCAAGTGCGATATCCATTTCCGCCGAAGCTTTTGCGGCCCAATCTGTTCCGGTGACGGTAAAAGACGGGGCGACTTCCTTGAAGGGTGACCTCTATTTGCCTGACGCGCCCGCCGGTTCGCTGCCCCTCGTGCTTGTCGTGCATGAATGGTGGGGGAAAAATGAATTCCCCGCGAGTCGAGCGCGACGAATTGCCGACGAACTCGGGTACGCGGCGCTCGCCGTGGACCTCTATGGTCAGGCCAAGTCCGCTTCAACCCCTCAGGAGGCGCAAGCCCTGGCCGCTCAGTTCTCTAAACAGCCAATGCTCGGCGTAAATCGCCTCAAGAAATTCATTTCGACTGCCCCGATTGCGGCAAAGAAAGCCCCTGCTTCAATTGACATGTCTAAAATTGCCGCGATCGGCTACTGCTTCGGCGGTGGTCAGGTGCTCAATTTGGCGCGGGCAAATAGGCTGCCCAAAAATCAGAATCTCGCCGGAGTCGTCAGTTTTCACGGAACCCTGTCGTCAAAACTCGAAGCGAAAACACCGATTCAACCGAAGCTCCTGGTGATTCACGGCGACTCGGACCAGATGGTCAAGCCGCAGGAAGTCGTTCAGTTCAAAGACGAAATGGAAAGGGCGAACGCAGACCTCACCTTTCTTTCATATCCCGGCGCTTCCCACGCTTTCACGAATCCAAATGCGACGGAAGTCGGGAAGAAATACGACATTCCGATCGCTTACAACGCGGAGGCGGACACAAAATCATGGAATGAAATGGCGACTTTTCTACAGAGGATCTTCGCGTCACGCCCGATTTCGCGTTAATTTCTCGTTTGATCGAATCGTGCCGTAAATCTGGCGTAAAACTTGATAAACATAGCGCCATGACGCTGAACAAAATTTTTGTTTTGCTGCTTCTATCACTCACCCTTTCAAGCAATACGGGTTGCGGCATCCAAAGCATACCGCAAGCGCAAAACGCAGTCGAAGCCTCCTGGTCAGAGGTATTGAACCAGTATAAACGAAGAGCCGATCTCATTCCCAATCTGGTGGAAGTAGTAAAGCGCTACGCCTCGCATGAACGAGACACTCTCGAAGCCGTGGTGAACGCCCGCGCTCGCGCGACACAAACGAACGTGAATGTCGGCGACCTCAACGTGGAAAGCATGAGAAAATTCTCCCAGGCCCAGGCAGGCTTGAGCTCCGCCCTGTCACGACTCATGGTGGTAGTTGAGAGATACCCGGACCTGAAAGCGAACGAAAATTTTCGCGATCTTTCCGTACAACTCGAGGGAACTGAAAATCGAGTCACAATCGCGAGGCAACGGTACATCGAGTCCGTTCAAAGGTTCAACAACCTCGTAACCGTTCCGCCCACTTCGTGGACAAATTCTCTCATTCTGCATTACGAGAAAAAGCCGCAGTTTACCGTGGATGACCCCAAGGCCATCGAAAACGCCCCCAAGGTTCAGTTCAAATGAGCATTCATCGTGTGCTCTTCTTCTGTATTTTGATGCTACTTTCGCCGCTTCAGGCGCATGCGCTCGATGTTCCCCCACATACCGCTCCTGTCGTCGACCTGGCGGACGTTTTTACTCCGGTCGAAGAGGAGCAGATCTCTGCAAGTCTCCTTCAATTTCAAAGGCAGCACGGCCCTCAGCTTCAAATACTTACTGTCCCGACCCTCGCGGGTGAGCCGATCGAGGCGTATTCGATCAAAGTGACCGACAGTTGGAAGCTCGGGGATCAAAGACGGGACGACGGAGTTTTACTGCTCTTTTCTGATCAGGACCGCCAGGTTCGAATCGAAGTCGGGCAGGGCTTGGAAGGACCGCTGCCTGACGTTCTCACCGGAAGGATTGTTCGCGACGTCATGCTGCCCTTCTTTAAAGAAGGACAATACAGCGCCGGGTTGGTTTCGGGCATGAATGCGGTGGCAAACCGCCTGGGCGGCACACTCCAGGGGGTCCCCGTGGCATCGGCGGCCAGAACGCCGCAGCATCGTCAACGGTCGCCCTTGGCGTCTTTTCTATTTTTAATGATCCTATTCTTCTTCATCCTGCCACGCCTCTCAGGCCGAGGCAGGCGAAGAGGCCTGGGCGGTTTCTTGAGCGGCATGCTTTTAGGCGGGGTCTTCGGATCCCACAGGGGATCACACGGGCGCAGGCATGGTTCAGGTGGCTGGGGAGGCTTTGGAAGAGGCGGAGGCTTTGGCGCTGGCGGCTTCGGTGGAGGAGGCGGCGGAGGCTTTTCGGGCGGTGGCGCCAGCGGCAGATGGTAAGGAGAAATCCTCTTATGCGTTCAAACTCACTCATCAGCGATGACGAAAAAGCTCTGATCGAAAGCACTCTCCTCGATGCTGAAAAAACGACCCTGGGCGAGATCGTCCCGATCGTGGTTCGACGAAGTGATACGTATCCTGGCGCCCGTTGGTCGATCGGTTTTGCGTGCGCTCTCCTCTCGGCGGCAATTCTCTATGGCCTCAACCCGTCACTCAACCCGCTCTGGTACCTCGTCATCCAATTGCCGGGTCTTCTGTTCGGCCATGGAATCGCGAACATCAGCAGTGTTCAGCGTTTCTTCCTTTCCGATTCCCTGATCGATGAAGAGGTCCACCAACGGGCGTTGGAGGCTTTTTACTTAAACAACTTGAATGCCACGCGCGAACGAACCGGAATATTGATATTCGTTTCAATCCTCGAACACCGGGTCGAAATCCTCGCCGACAGCGGAATCAACGCGAAAGCGCCAGCCGGAACATGGGACGAAATCGTGAGAGAACTCACGAATGAGATCCGGCAAGGAAAACTCACCGACGGCATGTGCGCGGCCATTCTGAAATGCGGAAAAATCCTGACCCATCACTTCCCGGCTCACCATGAAAACCTTAACGAGCTGCCAAACAAACTGTTGATTGAGGACTAAAGAATAAGGGTCGAACCGGAAAAAGCCAATAAAACCAATCCAATTTAAGCCAGCGATATTCCAACTGTTTTTCTGATATAATAGTGATATGAAACAGTGCAGTTTTCGAAAGAAACTCATCGTGTTTCTAACGGTCGCGGGTCTTGCTTTGTCTGTGCGACCGGAAGCCTCGAGCGCGGAAACGAAGCCGCGAACCGATTGCGTTCGACGGTTGCTCCATGAACTTTCCCGTGCCCACCTCGAACCCGGCATGGCTGAACAGGAAGGCTTTCGCGCGGGACTCCGAACCGCTGAACGACCTCTTTCGGAGTTTCAGCCGGAACAACGAATCCGGGTCACGCGCAGGAACAGCCGAGGCGAAGCAGTTCGCGGCAAAATTCGTGTGCTCGTGGACCATCCAACGGCCGACATTCACATCATCGCCGACTTTAACGACTGGGGAAAAAAACTGACTGCGGCCGATCGACTCCGGCCCATTCCCGACACCCCCTACTACGAGGGCGACGTTCGGACGCTCAAACACGGGATGCAGTATCGCCTCCTCGTCAATGGACAAGAGGTTTTCGATCCAACATCCAGCACCATTACCACGCCCCAGCTGTTTAAAAAACTCACCGGCCGCGAAGAGGACCACTTGAACTCGGTTTTTTGGGATTCTGAGAGACCCGGCGGATACCGATTCAAAGCGCCCTCGATCAGTTTGCGGGATGCGCCAATCGTTTCGGCCCAACTCGATCTCTGGGGATTGCCAGCCAAATGGCCGTTTCGCGGGCGGAACGGCCCGGCAACGATCGGCGATACCTATCGGTTCATCGCCGAATCAGGAATCATCGATTGGCTCAAACACGAGGGCCAGTACAATTCCGTGAGGTTCAATCCGTTCGGCCCGAGTATCGACGGGCCGGGCTGGCGGTTTCACTATCTCGTCATCAATCAGTACGGGGTGAATTCGAAATTCGGGACTCCTGACGAATTTCGACAGATGATCGATGCCTTTCATCGGGCTGGTATCGCCGTCCAAGCCGATATTGTCGCGGCACATGTTCCAACGAGTGGAAACTGGGGCATTCGTTCCGTAACGGGAACGGGTGCTCTTGGATGGCGCAAAGCGGATGGCTCAACGCTCTATGGAGCGGAACAGACCGAATGGGGAACGGTCTATTTTGATTTCGCGAACCCGTTTGTCCGCCGTCACCTCATCGAGGGCGTTCTCACGATGCTCAAAGAATACAATCTGGATTCTCTGCGGCTCGATCATCTCGACGGAATCATCCGGCGCAAAGGCGGTCGAGAGTTTCTCCGCCAGCTGACGGGAGAAATTCGCAAGTACAAACCTGAAGTCGTGATCGAGGCTGAGGTCTTTCATCACTATCCAGGTCTGAGCCACGCCTCCGACCTGGGCGGGCTTGGAATCGATTTCACCACCCAGGCGGAATACACTCTCTTCATCCGCAACAATCTCGTCCGTCCGATTACGGAAATCGATACGGGCGAACTTCATACCGCACTGCATGCTCCCTTTAATCACGGCGAATTTCACAAGGTATTTGCACTCACGAACCAGGACGAAGCCTCCCTGAAATATGCACCGGGCATGGGGGCCTACCCGCATGATCTCACCCAAAACCTAGGGCATGAGATGTCGATTCGCAAAATACAGAGTTTTGGCGGGCTTTCGATGTTTTCGGGTTCCTATTACGTCGATACGCCTCCGGTGAGACTTCTGCAGAAGGGAAATTTTGACGATCAACCGGCCGTGGAATGGGGTGCCCGCACGCAAGACGACGTCATCCGAAATTCCCGCTTCTTCAAAACACTCTCCACCTACTTCAAAACAGAACCCGCTTTCGCGCCTCAGTATCTGCGCCGATCGATCGAGAATCACGTGGACCACCAGAACAAAGTCGTCAGCCTGCAGCGGTTCGATCCTCAATCCGGAAAACATGTTTACGCGTTGGTGAATCTCGGCGATCGTCAACTCCTGGACTACGGATTCGGCGTCGATCGCTCAGCAAACTGCAAACTCGTCCTTGACAATCATGATCAGGAGTTCGGCGGAGCCGCGCGTTTGAGGAAAGCACTTTCACAAAAAGCCTCGCTGACCTCCGATGCCCAGGGCATGCATGGAAAAGCCGCGAGCCTCACTCTTCCCATCGTGGAACCCTACTCGTTCATCGTACTCGAACTGGATCCCTGACTGGACATCACCACCGAATTTGGGTACTAAACTTGATACACAATCAAGAAAGCAGAGCTACTTTATGAAGCTGAAACGCACCCCTGAACTGCATGCTTTTCTATCAACTTACTTCCTGGATGCCGATCCCGAAACAGATGAGCAGGTCACCTCTTCCTTCATCGCCGCCTCCTCACGCGAACATCATCAAAAGATCCTGTCCCAGGCGAAAATGCTGATCGCGGATCCGGAATTTCCCACCGAAGAACTCGGCAGCGAGGCCAATCGCTGGTTTGGCGATGCCGAAGAAGCTCGTGCCTGGCTCCAAACGATCCTCGCCTTCCTTGAACGGGCTCAGACAAACGAAAGCGTCGTCGTCAAAGACAGCAACGGCACTCCGCTTGGCGAAGGGGATTCGGTTCTCGTTATCAAGGACCTGAAAGTGAAAGGCGGTTCCAGTGACCTGAAACGCGGTACCCTCGTCAAGAAAATCCATCTGATTGACGACCCGGAGAACATCGAGTGTCGCATCGGTGGCAGCACGCTTGTCCTCAAGACCTGTTTTCTTAAGAAAGCCTGAATGGATTCATCCGATCGAAAGTCTCGCCGCGACGAGTTCGACGACCTGCTTCGGGACGCAATCGAAAAGCTTCCACCAGAAGTCCGTCGTTTGGTGGACGAAGTCCCGATTATTGTGGATGACGAGCCGTGGCCCGAACTACTCAGGGAAATGAACCTTCCAGTCAGCTCAGAGTCGGATCTGTGCGGCCTGCATTGGGGCATCCCGCTCAACGAAAAAAGTTCGATGAGCGATCAACCGGACACGCCGCGAATTCACCTCTTTCGCGGTCCCATCGTCCGGCTCGCCGGCTCAAATCGCCGCGAGCTCAAGCGGCAGATCCAGATCACGCTCATTCACGAAATCGGTCACCTCTTTGGACTGACCGAGGAGCGCCTGGCAGAGCTCGGATACGAGTGACGGGTGGTAGTGCCTACTGCCCAACACGCGTCATCGTGGCAAATGCATAGCCTTCCCGATAGCCGGCTTTGTAGCCAAGACCAGCGCTATCCGTCTGCGGCCTTGAACCGGGGCGAGGTTTGTAGTCCCAGCTGCCATCGCCGTAGTCATCGCCGCTCGATCCTGAACCGGAATCACTGGAATCACCCCAGTCCCAATCACCGGAATCACCCCAGTCCCAGGAATCATCGGAATCAGAGCCCGAACCTGAGTCTCCCGAGCTTCCCGAGCCCGACGAGCCTGAGTCCGAGCTGGAATCAGAACTGGACCCAGATGATGCATCGTTTGCTCGATCATCATACTCCGCCTCATTCAGACCATCGGTAAAGCCCGCGTTATATCCTGAATCGTAGCCACTGATGTACCCATTATCGTAACCACGGTTGTAGTAGTCGTTGTATGCTTCGCGATAAACGCGGTCGTAGCCGGTCGAGAACCCATCGTTGTATCCCTGATTGAAACCATCATCCAACCCGCCTTGATACGGATTCTTGAAAGTACAGTTACTCGGAATAAAAGCCGAGGTACAGGACGTCTCCCGCTGCCTTTCTTCTCCGGTCGTCGGATTCTTCAAGCATCGGGTAATACACGTTTCAGTTCCCGAATGAGTCAGAAAGTCATAGGAACAGGCCACGGTTTTCGCTCTTTGTGTCGTTGCACAAACGGTCCAGACGTAGCCCTCATCACGAAGCCTGGCTCTTTCGTCAAAGGTGGCCCGAATCTGATCCTCACGATTCTGCCATTCCTCCCTCAGTTCATTCTCTCTTCGCTGTTCCTCTTCTTCGGCCCTTCTGGTCTTCTGGTCATAGTGTTTCTGTGTCGCCGAAACGACAGCCCAGCTGACAAAGCCGGCCGCCGCGACCGCGAGTACGACAACAAGCACGATTTTCCAGGTATCGCGCCCTTTTGTATTCAAGAGCGACCGCGACATCCGGAGTTCCTTGATTAAAGCGTCACGATCCAAAAGGCCAAGCCGCTTCAGTGTCAGGGATTTTGTCTCGTAAAGATCGCCTTGCGCCATACCGAAAACGATATTTCGCTTCTCATCCGCCGTATAGGCTGACTCGTATTCCTGCCTCAACTCCTGACCGTACAGGCCCTTGCTCATCGCCTGGTGAAAAAGCTGATCGAGAGTCTCAGAAGGCATGCTGGCAATGATGTAGCGCAGCTCGATCAACTGGGCTTGCTCTTCCAGCACCGTCTGTCGCGCGATCTGCTCTCGAATACTGTCCAAGGAATAGGAACTGTCCTCGAGTTTTGTGAGGATTTCCTGAATTCCTTCGAGCGCGATCGCTTTGTTTTCGGTCGCCTGATCTGCCGTCAGATCTGCTTCTCCGTAATAGAAAGCGGGATTTTTCAACACTTCCTGCCGAATCAATCGAAAGACAGCCGCACTCTCGGCGACTTGCGGCGCCCGATCCGCGGCGCGAGCCTCCTTAGGAATCGGCGCAAAAACCAACTGCATACTGATGATCGCGATTAATAGAGCTTTCATTTTAGAATTCCTCCACCCATAAGTATCTGAGCATCCCTTTTGCCGTCCTGATAACCTCGATCGTAGAGTGACCTCGAACTCCCCGTCCGTGAAGTCCAAAGCGGTTTCATCATCACACCCGTATAACTTTGATAACCGTCATCAAAGCCATCCGAGTAGCCGTCGTTGTAACCCTCATCCTCGCCGTCTTCGAACCCGTCGTCGTAGCCGACCCGTGTGCCGTCTTCGTCCCCCTGCTCCTCTCCATCCGGAACGCCCTCGTCGTAACCGGGGCCGTACCCGTCTTCGTAGCCCTGCTCATATTCAGAAGGGTCATAACAATCAGCCGGAATAAAGGGAGCACTGCAGCTCGGTGCGGAATGGAAAGTCTCGCGTCCGTCCGCGAGGCTTTTGAAGCATTCCACCGTGCAATATCTTGTGCCTTGAAAAAGGGCGTAATCGTAACGATTGCATATGATGGAATCGGGCAATTCGTATCTTCCGCAGATGGTCTTCACGAAGCCGTTGTCCTGAAGGTACCGCGCTTCCTCGTCCGAGAGGAGCCGCGAATACTGGTTGTAATGCTGTTCGAGTTGTCTCCTCAAGCTCTCATACTGATTATCGAGCTCGGTTTTTCTCGCGTTGTATTTCCCTCCATACACACCGGCGGCAATACCCCACGTCATCAAACCCACCGTCGCGATTCCGAGTGCCGCGAGCCCAATAATGGTCAGCCATTCATCTTTATCAATTCGCTTCACTTTATGGGTAGCACGCAACCGCTCGAGATCCATCACCCACCCTTCTTTCGTCAGGAAATTCGAGCGCTTTCCGATCATGCTGAAATGGTGATCCAGGTCTTGGGAAACCGCTTTGGCCAACGCATTGGCTTTTTCGGTTCGTGTATATGCGGCTCGATATTCCTGCAGCCCGTCGACGTAGCTCGGGTGGTTTTCGATCCTCGATGCGATCGCATCCATCGCCTCCGCGGGAAGGTTATGGATCTGGTAGAACAGCTCCTCTTTCTGAGCTTTGAGGTTTTCCTGATTCAGCCGAACGACTTCCTCCCTGAGCGCATTGGGGGTCATCGTTCCCTCTTTGAGCGCCTGGAGTCTCTCTCCGACTGCTTGCTCCAGCCGTGCCTTTCGCTGAGTTTTCAATCCATTGACCAGCTCCCGAGGAATTTTCTTTAAAATCCCTTCATAGCGTCCCGAAACGCTCTCCAAAACAAGTTCGAGCAAATAGTTCGCACGCCTACTCTGGTCGGGTACGGTGCCAACCTTCGCTTGTCCTGCAATCGGCGCAAGCGCCACTTGCAGGATGAGAATAATCGCCAAATACCTTGTCATGAATCCCCCCTATGATTAGGCAAACGCCAGTTTTCAAGAAGTGTTTCCCAGCCGTGACCTGAAACCGGAACCGCACCGGAATACGGCAGCTCCGGCAAATAGAACTGAATCGATCCGTATCCTTGGTAAGAGAGTGCGCGATAGCTCGTCAAAAGAGCTTGCGTGTCGAAACCGAAATCCCTGGAAAGCCGTGCGGCAAAGGCTCTTACGTCGGCTACATCGGTATGATCGAGCACCGCTCCCCGAGTTCTGGGATAAGAGTTCTCCGCAACTGACCGCCAGGCATCCAAGTCCGTAACGGTAGCTCTAAAGAAATGAACCGCCTCATTAAACATGAGACGAAATCCTTCGAGCGCCTCCAACTCATAAAGGACGATCGGCGCCCTCAACCCGGATTCGCGCTGACTCTGATCGGTGTCGCGCTTGAATACCTGATAAAGCTCCCTGATCAGCTCCCGCTTATTCAGAGCCTCTGAGCCAACCCCGCTCAGTGTCTTTTCAAGAGTTGCGGGCAGCCCGTGATACCGAATTCCCTCAACCGGCATTTGGAACTGAGTAGCGATCATTGCCGACGTTACATCTTTATAGGCTGTAAGGACCTCCATATAGGCCAGTGCGCAGGCATCAAAGACAACGAGATCCAGCTTGTAGGGCTTCAGCCGCTCCGCGAGCGAAACGTAGCTGAAGTCCTTTTCCGGCTCCGAAAAATCATATGTGGGTACGCTTCGCCAGCCGTTTCCGTGACCCCAGAGCACGAGGATCTTGAGAGACGAGGAAGACCCCTTCGACAGGAGTTCTTCAAGCCACTTCGGGTCGGCGCTATCAGTTTCGCTGAATATTGACTCTTCCAGCAGAACCTGATCCCGATAGCGCCGCATGAGGGTGCCTCGAAACAAATTCCCATCCAGAGCGGCGTTTCCGTCATAGTACAGGTGAAATTCCGTCCCCTTGGGTGACCGCTCGGCGATGGAGCTCCAGAGCTCAAACTCCCGATCAGCTTGATTGAAGACGCGTCCGGCCTTGTCTACCTGAATCAGGTCATTGTCTCCGTTCAGGTAGACAAAGAATTCAACTCGGGAGGCCTTCTCCGTTTCGCCCGCGCTCGCCAGTCCGACCGTCGTGACGAACGCGGCAAGAAGAACCCGGCCAAATAGCTTCACACGAAACCCGTCCATTTAATCACCGATTTCGTCCCAGAACTTGCCGGGAAGCTTTTCTTCTTTCTCGTTCAGGAATTCGAATTCATCAGCCTCTATTTTTTCAATACGCTTGAGAAGCGACTTTCTGTGCTTGCACCATCGCCACTTTCTGAAATCAACGAAGCTCAAGCAACTCTCATGTCGATCGTACAACCCCTCGAACAGCTCGGGATGAGTGCCGCGGATTTTCGTCAATTTCGCAATCAGAGCCTTGTTCTCGGCATGGAGTTCAAAAGCCTTTCTTTTGAATTCCTCGTTGTGATCGTACTTTCTCTGAAGTATCCGCTTTTTCCATTTATTGATCGTATTCACGACCATGCTCGTGTGGAGCTGCCGCTCGGTTTCGCTCAGGTTACGATTTCGAGCGATGCTTTTCTCGATTTTCTTCTGCTTGTCATAGAAGATCTTGAATTCAACCGCTGAAAGATAGTTCTGCGAATAGAAGACCTCGAGGTAAATCAGGTTGACGAGCTGGTAAACGGAGTTGATCTCCAGAACATGCATGTATGGAATCTGACCGAAGACCTGTGTGGCGAGAGCGAAATTATCGACAATAACATTCTTTACCGAAGTTTCGGGATTCTGAAGCCGATCTGCAACACAGGCGGCGTCCTTATTACATTCTTCCACGAGCTTCTCTAACTCAACCGCCTGCTTCGGACCCTCGATCGAGGTGAACCCTTCCTTGTTGCGCTGGTCGACGGCCTGAATCAGCTGAAGAAGCATGTTATTTCCGTGAGCGCGAAGGACCTTCATCCGATGCTGAAAATCAGCCACCTCTTCGGTAGTCTTGAGCTCATTTGACTTCATCTGAAAAAAGGCGTCTCGTTCGAGTAGAAGCGTCTTTTCGTTCAGGTAGTAACCGCTCAACGCCGTGCCTGTCTGAAACGGATTTTGTGAAAATACGTCGATCTGGGTGCCCGACTTCTCCATGTCTTTCTGAATCCGCTTCATGTAGTCATCGTAGTCCTCGGCTCGCGAGGCGCTCATCGTCGCGACCAAACACGCGATCGCGCAGGTCAAGGACGCAGTAAACCGGATATGGGTATTCATTGGAGACCACTCCTTCGCTTGTTGTGTTTTCGATATTCGTCAATTTCCCTTTGGAGCTCGTCGTTCTCCTTTTGAAGAATGTCAGCCGGACCTCTCATCGCGCTCGCAACGACGACCCGACGGGTATCCGCCAGGTACATCCAACGTAAGGCCATATTCATGAGAAGCTGTGTCTGGAATTCTTTTTCGGCATTCGAGATGTATTTGTTGTCTTTAAGAATTTTGATGGTCTTCAGCGTCCGGCTCGCCATCATGTTGTATTGAGCTTCGACGAGTTTCTGCTCAACGACGATGACATCGAGGTAAAGCAACAACAAGTATTGATACGTGTTCTTGATCTCGTAAACGCTGAGAAACCTGCTGACGTCGACGGACTGCTTGGCATCGAGAATGATGTTGATAAACTGGAAATTGACCAAGTTGTCATCGAGACCCACGGGCGTGCAGCCCTGTTCGATATTGCACTCGCCTTTCAGCACTTCTTCAACACGCTTCAGTTCACCTTCGAGATTCGAAAGCCCACCGTCGGCTTCGACGGACTTTCGAATCGTGATCATGCTTTGGTAAAGGTTCCTTTTAACGTGAAGGAGATAAACGTAGTAAAGATTGATCTCGCCGAGATCCTGCGGCTGATACCCTTTGAAGAATTCAATGAGTGCTTTGATCCCCTTCACGCCGTAGGTACTGATGTACTTGGTCAAAAATCCGGCCGCGAACGCGAGCGGGATATTACCCGTCATGGCCGCCGCGAGTGAAACACCCCCGGCCAGCAAATCAGTACCGATTTGTTCGGCAACATCGCCTTTCTTGCCGGCGTGTACGGATTTTGCGGTTAAACCGATGAAAGCCGGGCCAATCAGCGACACACAAAACAACAAGACTACACACTTCCGCATGAGCGGTCTTTTTACGACCATTGCCCCCCCTTTTTTTTTATCAAACGATACGGAGAACGCGCAGAGCAGATTCAGTGCCAACCAAAAGTTTTGTGAAAACTGGATCGAAGCTGCTGATTTCCTGAAGCTTTTTTTGGCCGCTGGAACCAGCCCCCTGAGTGCAACAATGCTCCGGTGCCATTTGGGACCTCTCTCGCAGCCGCAAAGACACCAGCTGAGGCGAAACCATCGCATTTGAGGATTGCAACGCCGAGTCTTTTGGCTATTCTCTCGACCCCATAAGGGGAATCATTCATGTCACTCGTTGATTACATTATTTATGTCGGCGGCGCGGCGCTTGGCTTGGCGCTTCTCTATATGTTTTGGAGCTATGCCACCGGGCTGAAAGACTCCCCGAGAGAGCTCTGGCTTCTCTTTGCCGCCAAGGTCATGGAATACCTGGCCTACGGTTCGGCGAATCTCGCCTTCGTTCTATTCCTCTCAAAAGATGTCGGCATGGGAGACATCGCGGCCGGCTCTTACGTCGGCGTTTGGTCGATGGTTCTCACGCTGACCACGATGTTTGTCGGCTCGATCGCCGACGCGATCGGCATCAAAAAGACCTTGCTTCTCGGCATCACACTCCTGGTTTTCGCCCGTATCGTGATGCCGTTTTCGACCAACATTTATATTCTGTCCCTGTTCGCCTTTTTACCGCTCGGAATCGGCATGGCGATGATGAGCCCCGTCTTATCGGTCGGCATCAAGAGATTTACGTCGAAAGAAACCACCGCCCTCGGTTTCGGGCTCTTTTATACTCTCATGAACGTGGGCTGGGCCGGTGGGGCCTGGATTTTCGATCATGTCAGAACGCTCGTCAACAGCCAGGGAGGATCAACCGTCTGGTTCGGACTTTCGGTCTCGACTTACCAGGCCGTTTTTCTCGCCGGTTTTTTCTGCACGCTCCTGAATTTCGTCTTCATCATGCTCATGAGGGACGGGGTCGTCTATTCGGAAACCGAGGGCGTCAAACTTCCCTCCAAAAAAGAAAAGTCAAAGCGATCGCTCAAAAACGCCTGGGCCGAGGTAAAAAAAGGGGCTCGGGATTCAGGGAAGATCATCCGCGAAGTCTTTTTCGAAAAGCCGTTCTGGGTTTTTCTTTTCATGCTCGGCCTGCTTATTTTCGTCCGCTTCACCTTTTATCATTTTCATTACACCTTCCCGAAATATGGAATCCGCGTTCTCGGCGAGAAGATCAAAGTGGGATCGATCTTCGGTGTTCTGAACCCCGTCATGATCGTTTTCCTGACGCCGCTTTTCGCGACGATCTTCAAGAAAACCCGCTCCTACGTCATGCTCGTCGTGGGGACCTCGATCTCCTCGGTCGCGGTGTTCATCGCCGCGATGCCCGAGCGGATTTTCGAGCCGCTCATGGGCACCTGGTTTTCGGAACTCATGCTCAACCGCTGGCTCAACATGGCCCCCGAAGCTCAACGGCCTCTCGTGTTGGGTCTCGTTGTCATGGTCATGATCTTCACGATCGGCGAAGCGATCTGGTCGCCGCGCTTAATGCAGTTCACGGCCGAAATCGCGCCAAAGGGCAAAGAAGGTTCTTATATCGCCCTTTCCGCTCTCCCCTTCTTTTTGGCCAAACTCTTCGTCGGGCCGCTCTCCGGCTGGCTGGTTGCGACCTACACGCCGGAAGGCGCCGCCTCGTACCCCCTGCACTACATGGTCTGGCTCTGGATCGGCGGAATGGCAATCGTCTCCCCTCTCGGACTCATCATCTTCCAGAAGCTCTTCAGAAAAGCGGAGCATCGGGTTAACGAAGACAAAGTCCGAACGGCGGCCGCTAAAATCGGGAACGAGGAAGACGGCGAAGCCCTATAGCGGCGCCGTTTCGGCCGCTGATGGTGACGACAGATTGGAAACGATCCGGTCGAGCGATTGCGCCTGAAGCAGCTCGAGTGATTTTCCGCCCGTCTATTTTACTTTTCCGAGGTCCTTGAGCCTTTTTAGCAGAACGGGCTGATTATCGACCACCCACGTATCACTTGAAAGCTCCCGGTAAGCCAATTCAAAATAGGGCTGAGCTTCAGCCGTACGCTTGAGAATATGAAGACATTCCGCGAGTTCTTCGAATACCCGCCCGCCGTTCGAACCTCCGGCGCCCCCTGCCGCACCGGCCCCCCCGGTCCTGAGTTCCGTGAGCAAGTCATTTTGAATATCAAGCGCCTGCTCTGTACGGCCCATGATTCTCAGGACTTTGCCGATCGACCACTTTGCCACAAACACTTCGCGCCTTGTTCCATGAGTCTGAAGATGACCGAAAGCCTTTTCAAAGGTCTTCAACGCGGTTTCGAATTGCCGCAAATCGTATTGTTTCCAGCCAAGTGCCGAATAGAGACTTCCGAGCCAGCGCTTCACGTGCTGATTGGGCGAATCCTCAGCCAAACGGATCGCTCGAACAATCCAATCTTGCTGTTGCTTCTGAGGCTCAATGGCCGACATCATCAGCGCGATCTGAACCGCGAGGTCATCCTCGCCCGAATCAGTGGCCAACTTCCATGCAATCACGAGGTGCGATCGGGCCTGTGACGGTGTTTTCTCCAGGACGTGAAGTCGTCCTGTCTCGAGGTGCCAGCGAATTGTTGCTGAAACACGTGGGGCGCCCCCCGCTTCCTGAAGAAGATGCTCGGCCTTTTTGAGGGACGCGTGGGCATCCTTCAACTTCACTTGTGCGGCCTCAGCTCTTGCGATCCGACTGTAAAGATCGGCAAGATACGATCGGTCTGGTGCAGGTACGTTTTCAGCCGCAGCCAATAGTTTTCGATAAGAACCCTCGGACTCGTTTGGTTCGGTCGGATTCCAGAACTGTTCAAGGGAAGACTCGTCATTCATAAAGATAGGAGTAACACATCGCTCGCAATGCCGTCTTCTGAAGAATTCAGCTAATGGCGGAGTGCGGCACCGGGCCCACGTGAATTACTCATGGCCGATAACGATCAGGCAAACCGCTGAAGGCCTTTTCAAGCGAAGTAAACATATTAAACCGGACCAGGTGAAACAAGGCGGCGGCGCCGTCCTTCCAGCTGATCTTTTTTCCCTGAAGAACGGTACGAGGGAAGTAAGAGATGGGGAGTTCGAATACCCGAGCGCGAATTTTTGCGACGTAAGCCGTCAATTCGACCTCAATTCCAAAACGCCTGGATTTGAGGCGCATCGCCTTGAGCAGGTCGGAACGGAAGATTTTGTAGCAGGTCTCCATGTCCGTCAAATAGAGGCCGGAAAAAAGATTGCTCAACACGGTCAAAAACCGATTGATGAAATAGTGATAGGTGCGGTGCACCTGCCATCCGCTCTTTTTAAAGCGGCTTCCATAGACCACGTCGGCTCTTCCATCCAACAGGGGCTGGAGAAGAAGCGGGACATCATTCGGATCGTATTCCGAATCAGCGTCCTGAATCATGATGAAGTCTCCCGTCGCGGCTTCGAAACCGCGAATGACTGCGGCTCCCTTGCCCTGGTTCGTGGGTTGCGCAATCACCTTGAAGCCATAGCGGGAAGCGAGAGACTCCAGTATCGCCAGGCTTCCGTCCCGTGACTTGTCGTCCACGAAAATCCATTCGCGGTCAATCGGACAGGGCGAATTCATGAGAACCTGAATGACTTCCCCGAGCTGACGTTCTTCGTTGTAAACGGGCACTACTATCGACAATTTCTTCATTTCGCTATTCCCATTCCAGAACAGCCAGGAGCGATTGGCCGAAAGGCAGTTTAAGTTTCTCATGACAGAAATCATCGATCGGGCTCAAAAACGGGCAAAGCGTTTCGAACCCGCGAATCGCATCCATTCCGATCGAAGACCTCTTGAGGACCCGTCCGTTTACGAGCCAACCACCCAGGCCGAAGGCATTGAAATATCGGACATTCGCGCGAGCTTCGGGCGCGACTTCCCGGAATAAATTTGAAATAGAAGCGGCCGAATAACGTCGATAATGACCGAAAGCCTTATCCATCGAACCGTAGGCCCACTGATGCGCTGGAACAAAAGATATCAATCTCTTCGGACCGCTTGTCTTACTTCCGCGCAAGAGATCACATAGCCGTCGAATCGCCGCCCGATCGTCTTCAAGGTGTTCGAGGACGTTAAAGGAAACGATCGTATCCAGGTTTTCGGTACGATACGGCTCGAGGTCATCGTTCAACAGGTCGAGCCGCGAAATCGTGAATTTCGAATTCTCGGAGTGCAGCTGGGCGTAGCGATTTTCAAGGATTTTGAGGAGCTCGGGATCAAGCTCAGTCAGGATCAACCGTTCCCGAATCGGGAGATGTCGCGAAAGATTGCCGATTCCCGCTCCGATCTCCATAATTCTCGCGCCGAGGAACGGCGCGACGGTTCGACTGACCCAGCCTTGGTATCGGACCGCGTGCTCCAACGATTTCAGCTCGAAAGGAATCTCCATTCCAGAACCATAAAAGCAAAAGAGAACCATTTCCAGCCTTTCTGCT
>MEQK01000018.1 GCA_001770175.1 Bdellovibrionales bacterium RIFOXYD1_FULL_55_31
GGACTCATTAAGAGACATAAGCCATAAAAGGGTGATCCGCGTCAACGCGGATTTAAGGCCTTACATGAAGACGAATTCGTTTCTGATCCGCGTCGCGATCTGCTTTTTTCTTTCTTTGATGCCGGCCACGGAGTTGGAGAACCTCATTTATTCGGAACGTATTGAATTCCGGGGTCGCTGGGGAGGCCGATTAAATATCCTGATCGTCGATGCCGGCTCGAGCGATCTGAACTATCCCGCCAACTTCCAGGAGATCGAAACCACTATTCGCGAAAAGGATCCCAAGCTGATCCTTGTTCCTTCGCGCTACAATCCGAATGATCTGATCGTCGATTCCGATGGTGTTGTCCGAAATGCTGTTTTGGCCCCGAAGGGCGGTCGTCCGTCCGTGACGTATACCGCGTTTCTCCAGCTTCGGCTGAACTTCGGTTTGGCAAAACAACCGAAAAAGCAACACTTGATCAATTACGCGGGTCCGGCCGGGTCAATTCCGCACTGTTCGTTGCAACAGGTACTGCGGGCTGAGCGGGGTACCTGTTCGGATTTGAAAGGCAAGATCATTCTCTTGAGCGAGGATAATGACAACCCCCAACTACTTCGAACGCCCCTCGGTGAGATGAGCCGAACGGAAGTGATCGCGAACGAGTTGAATACGGTCGTGAACCATCATCCTATTTATCAGGCGTCTTGGATCGAGCGCTCGCTGATATCGCTCGCCATGATTCTTTTGGGCGCTTTTTACATCCTTTATTATCCCGTTTTGATCAGTGCCGTGGCGGCGATCGCGACGGTTTTCTTTGTCATGGTGGTCTTTTTTCAGGCCATTTTCCAGCTTTTCAGTATCTACATACCCTCGGCAAACATTGCTGCCGCATTCCTCATTACCCATCTGGTATTTACGGGTTACAAGCTCGCCTTTCAAGAGAACATCCAGTGGCGCTCGCTCAAGCAGGCGCAATACCTGCGCGAACTCGACCGAATGAAGACAAATTTTTTATCCCTCGTGAGTCATGATTTGAAAACACCGCTTGCTCGGATCCAAGCCGTGGTTGAACGGCTTCGTCGCGAAATGCAGCTTTCTCCCGATGAGCGTTCAGATTGGAAAGAGCTGTTCGATTCAATCGAGAGCAGTAACAAGGAATTGAAACACTACATCACGAGCATCCTGAATCTTTCCAAAATCGAATCGCAGAAAGTGATTCTGAACAAGAAATCGAACGACATCAATCTTCTCATTCAGCAGGCTTTGAAGCGGCTTCGTCCGGTCGCTCAACAAAAGAGTATTCTTGTCGAGGAGAGCCTGGACCCACTTTTTTCGATCGAATGTGATGAGGATCTTATGCGTCAGGTCATCACGAACATTATCGACAACGCGATCAAGTATAGCCCGAATGGCTCGCGAGTGATCGTGAGATCGCGCGAGGAGCAGGGGTTTGTCAGGGTTGATGTCGAGGACTTCGGCCCGGGGATTCCCAAGGATCAACTGCCGCTCGTGTTCCGGAAATTCAGCCGTTTTCTTAGGCCCATGAACGAGCAGGTCAAGGGAACCGGACTCGGGCTCTACCTCTCCAAATATTTCATCGAGCTCCATGGAGGGACGATCGGGTTGAAGAGCACGGAGGGGAAGGGCTCCACGTTTACGTTTACGTTGCCGATTGAGCAGGGTTGAGTTGTCCCCGGAAATCGACTATATTGCTGCACGATGTCAGTACCTGTTATCCCACCGAACCACGCAAGCCGTGACCGAACCCGAGGCCCGACCCGAGCCCAAGCACGAGTTATGAATGTTCTGGTCGTCGATGACGAGCGCGATCTCCGGGGGGCGATCTCCCAGATCCTCACTTCGATGCGGCACAACGTGATTGAAGCGGGGGAAGGGCAAGAAGCTCTTCGGCTCATCCGCGAGCGGGGCGTCGACACCCCCGCTTCGATCCACATGGTCTTGCTCGATGTCTGTATGCCGGGAATGTCCGGCCTCGATGTGCTCCGGGAAATTCGGCAATTTGACCCCGCCATTACGGTTTTGATTATCACCGCGCACGGAAATATCCGGGACGCCGTCGAGGCGATGCGCGAGGGTGCCTACAATTACATTGAAAAGCCCGTTCAGGAAACCGACATCGAGGATCTTGTAGCCAAAGCGGGCGAGGCTCACGCACTCGTGCAGGAGACGGGGTTCACAGCGCCCAAATTGAGGCTCGATGATGGAGAGGAGTTCATCGGCAGTTCGCAAAAGATGCGTTCGGTATTCCAAATCATCCAGCGTCTTGGACAGGTGAATACGAGCGTGTTGATCCGAGGTGAGAACGGCACCGGCAAAGAGCTTGTCGCGCGTGCGGTGCATTTCAATTCTCCGCGGAAGGAAAAACCTTTTGTGGCCGTGAACTGCGGTGCGATTCCGGAGAATCTCGTGGAAAGCGAATTTTTCGGTCACGAAAAGGGAGCATTCACCGGCGCGTCCCAGCGACATATCGGGAAATTCCAATACTCCGAGGGCGGGACCCTTTTTCTTGACGAAATCGGCGAGCTTTCCCTTTCAATGCAGGTCAAGTTGCTTCGAGTGTTGCAGGAACGAAAATTTACGCCGATTGGAGCCAATCGCGAGATCCGTTGCGATGTTCGCATTATCGCGGCGACGAATCGAAATCTCGATGAGATGGTCCGGGTTGGCAGTTTTCGTCAGGACCTTTTTTACCGGCTGAACGTCATGCCTATCCAGCTCCCGCCCCTGCGTGACCGGATCGAGGAAATCCCGATGCTCGTGGAGCATTTCATCGATAAGTTCAATGTACTGCATGGACGTCAGGGGACTGAAACCGAAATCAGGGGGTTGCGCGAGAATGCGTTGAACGCTCTTCGAAATTACGTCTGGCCCGGCAATATACGGGAGCTTGAGAACGTTATCGAACGGGCATTTGTTTTTGAGAATTCCCGTTACATTACGATCAATTCACTTCCAGAAAATCTGTGGCCGAAGAGTGACAAGCCTGCATTAACGGGAGTTGATTCCGTTTCTGAGGGAGCCTCGCCCGGTGCCGCGGGCCCGGCCATTGATTTTCAGAACGAGAAGGAACAGTTCGAGCGCGATTTCATCGTGAACGCCCTGAAACGCTTCGGCGGCCGGATCAATCAGACGGTTCAGCACGCTGGAATCCCGAAGAACACGCTTCTTCGAAAAATCCGGAAATACGGAATCAACCCCGCTGAGTACGGCCCGGTCGATCAGGACGGCGAGGAAAAGTAAAACTGCTCGCAGGGCTAGGACAAAAACAGCATCTCTCGGTATTTCGGCAAGGGCCAGTAATCGTCGGCAATAACCGCTTCAAGCCGGTCGCAAGCTTCCCGAATGTCGTCCATTAGCCCAGCGACCTCTCGCGACAAGTACGTCGCCTTTTGGTCCTCTGTCGCAAAGGTTTCGGTTTCCATCGCTTTCTCCAGGGCGGCGCGCCGCTCTTGGAGCCTTGAAATCAGCTCGCCGATATGGTTCGCAATCGCCGCCTGCGGCGCATTGAATCCAGCCGCGTTGCAGGCACTGACGGCCGCGGCGAGGTGGCCGTGGTACGCGTAACATGCCGGTAGGATCTGGGTGTCTACCATCGATCGCAGAGTGTCGATTTCAATCAGCATGTTCTTGACGTAGCGTTCCGTTCGGACATGAAAGCGCGAGACGAGTTCAGCCTCACTGAAGACCTGGAGTTTCGAAAGTGCCGATCGTGAAACGTCGGTTGTCAGCTGCGTAAGTGCTTCCGGCGTTTTTCTGAGATTCAGTAAACCTCGGGTTTCGGCCTCTTTGACCCAATCGTCGGAATAATTATTGCCCTCGAAGCGGATGGCCTTGGTTTCGCGAATGGCTTCGCGAATAGTAGCGAGTACAAGCGCATTCGTGGCCTTACTGCCACCCGATTTTTGCTTAAGCGTCTCGGCCAGCTCGGAAAAACCGTCCGCGACGGCGGCGTTGAGGAGAGTCATCGGGAAAGCCGGAGAGGCAGACGAGCCCACTGCCCGGAATTCGAATTTATTCCCAGTGAAAGCAAGCGGCGACGTGCGGTTCCGATCGGTGTTGTCGCGCATGACCTCCGGAAGTTTGCTCACCCCGAGTCGCAAAACGGCGGCTTCGGAGCTTTGATCCGCACCGTCCTCGCTTTCGATGGAATTGAGGATCCGGGTGAGGAGGTCTCCCAGAAAAACTGAGAGAATCGCCGGCGGCGCTTCGTTTGCGCCCAGGCGGTGATCATTTCCCGACGATGCAATGCCGGCGCGAAGGAGACCTCCATGTTTATGAACGCCTTTGAGAATTCCCGCGAGCAGGAGAAGGAACCGGAGATTCTGGTGTGGCGTTTTTCCAGGATCGAGCAGGTTTTCGCCATCGAGTTCCTGACTGCTCGCGGCGACCATCATCGACCAGTTGTTGTGTTTTCCGCTCCCATTGATTCCGGAAAACGGCTTTTCATGAAGAAGGACCGCAAAACCGTGCCGCACGGCGACCTTGCGGAGAATCTCCATGACCAGCTGATTATGGTCCGTCGCGATATTCGCTTCCTCAAAAATCGGCGCGGTTTCGAATTGACTGGGTGCGACCTCGTTGTGACGGGTTTTGATGGGAACGCCGAGCTTATAAAGCTCGTTTTCCATTTCGCTCATGAAAGCCTGAACGCGCGCGGGGATACTTCCGAAATAATGATCTTCGAGCTGTTGCCCCTTGGGCGGTTGCCCGCCGATCAATGTGCGTCCCGTCATCAGCAGGTCCGGGCGCAGATGGTAAAAGGCACGATCGATGAGAAAGTATTCCTGTTCAATGCCGAGAGTGGGAACGACTCTTTTGATCCCTTTGTCGCCCATCAGGTGAAGGAGTTCGCAGCATTTTTGCGAAAGGATTTCCATGCTCTTGATCAGGGCGGTTTTTTCATCGAGGGAATCACCGTGATAACTGATGAATACCGAAGGAATGCAGAGTGTTTTGCCGTTGGTGTGTTCCATGATGAAAACGGGACTTGAGGGATCCCAAGCGGTGTATCCGCGCGCTTCAAACGTCGTGCGCATCCCGCCCGACGGGAAGCTCGAAGCGTCGGGTTCGCTCTGAATGAGTTGTGCTCCGGAAAATTTCTCGATGGGTCGATTGTTTTCGTCCAACGACAGAAAAGCGTCGTGCTTCTCGGCTGTGGAACCTGTCTGCGGCTGGAACCAATGACAAAAGTGCGTCACCCCGCGCGCCAGCGCCCACTCCTTGATCGCGAGAGCTACTGAATTAGCGATCTCATGATCGAGCTTTTTTCCGGTTTCGATTGTCGAGACGAGCTTCAGATAAACATCTTTTGGCAGCTTCTCCCTCATCTTGTGGAGGTCGAAGGTATTGATTCCGTAGTAATCGGAAATTCTCATCCGTCGGCCCTGAGCGTCCCTTGGCGGATCGAATTTGCGCGGAGTGCGCGTGTTCACTTCCCGAATGGCGTCAAAGCGGGCCTGCGCTCCGGTTCCCATGCTCATAAACGAATCTCCCAGTTTTCAATTGAGGGGCTGGACCCAATGCCAGTCCCTGCCTTCAGTTATAGCGAACGGGAACTCGCATTTCACCTCGAAACTACTTTTGGCTGGTAGAGTCAAGAATCCGAACGATGGAATGCGCTTCATTGACCCATTTTGCCAGCTCTGCGCGCGCCGCGTCCTCCGAAATCGCTCCCGCTGAACTGGCAAAACGCACCATCTCGGCGAATTCGAGAATGCGATCCGCCCTGTCCCAGAGTGGCTTTGCAAGGCCTCGTTCGTCGACCAGAATCGACTTCAGTTCGGTGCGTGGCAGCGAGCGCACGCCGATGGGGTAGACGCGTTCCAGGGCGTCAAAAATGGCATTCGTCATCAGTTCGTAGGTTTGTGTCACTTCTTGCCAGGATGCGCCGTGGGTAGCGGCTCGAGCGCCGGCCCGGATGCGTTCCCAGCTCTTGGCGTGAAGTTTTGCTTTCGATTCGAGGAGCGCCCGAGCGCTCGCGGAACCCGTTTTGAAAAGATCGAATCCGACGAGAATGGCGAAAATTCCAAAGGCTCCGATCGTCAGCCAGTAAAGCCAGCGCCAGATGGGATTCCCTCCGAAGAAGGGGGTGTTGAAAATTCCGGCGTCTCCCTTGGGGGGTTTCAGGTATCGCAGTTCGGCATTGCTGGAATTCGGGGTACTCTGCGGCGCGGGACCGGCCGGCCGGTTAAGTCGGACATTCCCGGCAGAACCCGGGGCCGGGGGTGATACGGCCAGAGAAATGGGCTCGGTCGAGCGGGTCACGTAGGCCTTTTTCTCCGGATCAAAGAAACTAAAATCGAGTGCCGGAATATCGAGCTTTCCCTCCGCCCTGGGAATGAGGAGGAATTCGAAAATCTTTTCTCCTATCCCTGCGCGCCCCGATTTGGAGTGTCCTTTCGAATCATAGAGCTCGATATTCTCCGGCCACTTCGTCTTGGGCTCCTCGATTGAGGCGAGGTTGCCGCGTCCTTCGACCTTCACGGTTAGAAGCACGGCTTCGTTTGCGCGAACCTCGTATTTATCGATCGCGGAACTGACGTTGAAGTCCCCGACGCCGCCCGAGAAGGAAGTCGGGCGCCCTTCATTCGGAATGGCTTCGACTTCGATCGTCACCGGATCGCTTCGATCAATGGCGGTTCGTGGCGTGAGCGCCTGGAAGAACTGCATGAAGGGGTCCTCGTCGAGATCCAACCCGCCGCCGTTTCGATTCGGTTGATAAGCATATTTCAACGACAATGGATCTATTTTGAGTTTGCCTTCATTTAGCGGATAAATCGCATAGCGCGCGAGCAGGGATCTCTCGTAAGCGACTCCATCGAGCACCACTCGTTCCGGACTCAATCTGCCGGTCGGGCTGTTTACCGGCATTTCGAGCTCTTCCCGTAGAAAACCGTTGTGAATGGGATATTTCTGAACTTGTATATTGAAGGTTCGCACACGCGTGTACAGATAATAACTGACGATGATCTGCTCGCCTTTATAGGCGTGTTCCTTGCTTACCTCGGCGCGGATAAGGACATTTTTGGCCGCGTGTTTGGCTGCGCCCCGAAGTCCGCTGCCGCTGCCTCCATAACCGCGCGGTGGTGGCGTTCCGCTGCCGCCGGGTGTCACTTTGACGATGATGTCGGGGGCAGTGTGCTGTTGTCCATTCACCTTGACGATTAGCTTCGAAATCCGGAGGTCGCCGGTTTTGAGCGGTTTCAATACCTTCGTGATTTGATGATTGTTCCGCATGCCGAATCGGCCGTTCTCATAATAGGACTGGACGAAAACGCTATTATACTCGTTCACCAAGTCAAAATCGGGAGCCGAGAATTCGGGTTGTCCGATGTTCATGTTCCCGTCGGTTTGGACGACCATCTTGAGCGAGACTGAGTCTTCGGCCGACAGGATGGCACGATCGACTTCGGCCGAGAAATTAACATCCGCGGCGTGCGCGATCGGAATTGGCGTGCCCCCGAGTAAACCTCCCGCCAAAAGGATCAGTATCTTCGTTGCTGCTGATCTACCAGTCTTTTTGAGTGCCGTGTGGATTTGCATTTTGCTTTTTCAATCGTCTCTGTAATTCGCGTTCCCGGTTTTTCAACTCCGCCATGACCCGCTCGGCGTCCTCATCCGACAGTTTAACAGATTTGAACTTCTGTTTGCGGGTTTCTTTGTACTCCTTCGGCTGGTTTTGCTTTTCTTGCGAGTCCTGTTCTTTGTTGTCCGCGTCCTGTTTCTGCTGCTCCCGCTTTTCCTGTTCCTGCTGTTCTTTTTCCTGTTTCTGTTGTTCCTGCTTCTGTTGCTCTTTCTGCTCCTGCTTTTGCTCGTCTTCCTTCTTTTTATTCTGCTGTTTTTGCTTTTGGCGTTCCTGGATCAAGAGCTCGAGGTTTCTTCTGGCGTCTTTTTCGAGAGCCTCGTCTCCTTCTGCTTTCGCGGAAGCGATCGCTCCGGAATATGACCGAATCGCCCCTGGAATATCGCCTTTCTTGGTCAGGGCGCCGCCGAGATTGTAGAGCGACTTGCCGAGTAACTTGCTGTTTGGAAGCCGCCCGTCCGGCGCCGGTCTGTTCGCGGCATCGAAGGACTGAATGGCTCCTTCCACGTCGCCTTCCTGCATCTGAATGACCCCTTGATTGAATTGGAGTTCCTGAAGGCTAGGGTCGAGAGCCTGGGCCGCGCCAAAATGCTTTTTCGCTTCGTCTATCTTGCCTTCCTGAAATGCGTTCAAACCTTTCTGGTTTTCAAGGTAAGTGTCGAGTGGCACGGAAGGCGGCAATGCCCATGCCGCTGAAGGCCGAAGCAGGTCCAAGGCGGAGACCGCGACGAAAATCAAGAGCAGGCCGGCTCTCCCGGAGCTTTCGCCGCGCTTGTGGCCGCGTTCCATTCTTAGCAGTCTGGAGGTGGATCTTTTCCAATTTGGAATTGTCATCTCCAGAAGAAGCAGCAGAACCGCCAGGGCCAACGGGAACTGATAACGATCCTCAAAAACGAGGAAACGTCTCTCGGCGTAATCAGAGCGACTCATCCCGGACATATCCTGGAGTAATTCCTCAATTTCGGATTCGTCAGGAGTGGCGTTCCAGTACCGGCCGCCGACGTCGTTTGCAAGTTGGAGGAGTGAGTCAGGCCTGAATGTACTCACGATGGGCTGACCTTTCCGATCCTTTTTGTAACCTTGCAGATTTCCGCTTTCGTCACGAATGGGGATGGGGCCGCCTTTTTGAGTTCCGACGCCGAAGATGTAGAGTCTTGCCCCGGAGTCCCTGAGCTTCTTCGCGGTTTCGGCGACTTGACCTTCCTGGTCTTCACCGTCCGAGATCAGAATGACGGCTTTCGACAGGAGGGCGTCGCCCGCGCCAGCCTGGCTGTCTTCAGCGCCCCTTTCGAGAGCCTTGCGGACGGTTTCAAGACCAAGGCCAAGGTCGGTTCCCTGGCTGGACACGATCTTCGGCGTCAGAAGGTCGATGACCTCGAGAACATAATCGAGGTCCGTCGTCAGCGGACACGCCAGATAGGAGCTGGCCGCGAAGGCGACCACCCCGGCCCGGTCTCCATGAAGGCGGTCGACGATCGACTTGATGAGATGCTTTGCCTTCTTCAGGCGACTCGGGGTGGTGTCTTCGACTTCCATGCTGTTTGAAACATCAAGGAGAAAGAATATATCCATGCCGGAGACATGAGCGATCTCCTCATGACTGCCCCATTGGGGGCGCGCCATGGCCAGGATCGCGAATCCCATCGCGAGCAGCCAGATTCGTGCCTTGGCTATTCCGGAGGAATGATCAGTTTCGGGAGCGATCGATTTCCACGTCGCCTCCCGCGCGAACCGCGCGAATCGCTTTTTGCGGCGGTTTTCGTCAAATACCAGAACGAAATAGACGAGTGGCAGCGCGAGTAGAAACCAGAGCCAGCTTTGGGCGGCGAATTTCATGGCAAAACCCTCCACCAGCCGCGGGACAGAATTTGCTCGATCACCAGGATGAGAATGCCAAGTTTAAGCGGCTTGAAGAACTGCTCCTCGTAGCGGGTTTTTTCTTTCGAAACGATCTCCGTCTTTTCAAGCTGGTCGATCTCGGCGAAAACCGAGTTTAAAGCGGATTCATCCGTGACACGATAAAATTTTCCGGCTGTTTTTATCGCGATTTGCTCGAGGAGTTCCGGATTGAGCGCGTTATCAAACCATTGATAGCTCGTGATCGTCTGACCGAAAGGACCTGGCTGCCGAATCGGCATTTTTACCCGTCCTTCGCGGCCAATCGCGATCGTATAGACGCGGATTCCATAGCCCAAGGCGAGTTCTCCGGCCGTGGCCGGGTCGACTTGTCCGACATTGTTATCGCCATCCGTGAGCAGGATAATAACGCGGCTTTTGGCTTTTGAGTTCCGAAGCCGGCTGACCGCGAGCGCCAGACCATCTCCTATCGCCGTGCCGTCCTTGAGAACGCCGATCCTGGCATCGCGCAGGGCCTTCATCACGAGTCCGTAATCCAGCGTCGGCGGGGCGAGACTGAGCGGCTCTCCACTGAAAGCCACGAAACCGATCCGGTCATTCTGCCGACCTTTGATGAAGTTTTCGAAAACGTCTTTAGCGACTTCGAATCGTGAACGTTCGGCCAGATCCTCGATATTCATGCTCGCTGAGATGTCGAGCACCATCATGATATCCAAGCCGCTTATCGTCCGTTCGGTTTGCCGGTAACTCGATTGCGGGCGCGCGAGTGATACGACAAACAATGCCCAGCCGAGGTATTTGAGCGCCAGAAGAAATTTCGTTGGGCGCAGGGACGCAACCGATGCGGGAATCGGGAGCGGAAAGAGAACGCGCGCGGGCCTGCTCCTCTTCAGCCACCATCGGTGAAGAATCGGGAGCAGCAAAAGCAGGATCAGGAATGGCCAGGCAGCGAATCGCACTATGCCCCCCCCGGAAGAATTGGCGTAGTCGGTGGCGCTCGCCGGGTGGTCAAAACGAGGTGTCGCGCATCTTCAAGGACTTGAATGCCGTCTCCGCCATTTGGGACGTGGTCCGTGAATTTAACAAAATCAAGGCGCGAAAGCAGGCTTTCGATTCGATCCAGGGTTGAGTCCCCGAGGCTTTCCCGGCTCTCCAGAAATCTAAGGATTTCCGTTGTAGTCGACTCGATTGCATCGAAGCGATACCGCGATCCGACATAGGTTTTAATGATTTCGGATACCCCAAAATAGTGAGCTTTGTACTGGCCGCCTTTCATGAGATTCCGTTTCTCGAGTTCTGTCAGGGCAGCGAGCGCCACCACGTCTTCCGGCTTGGGTGGATCGAGGGGTTTGGGCGGGGCGACTCTGCCGCGCTTCCGCCATCGATAGAAAGCATAAAAAAATGCGGCGAGCAGGAGGCCAAGCAAAAGACTGGCAATCAGGAGGACCCACCACGGAAAGGCTAAATCCACTGGAGGTCGCATGGGCGCGGGTTCCTGGGGCTTGGGGTCGTCAGGAAGAATGGCCGAGCCGACTTGAATTGAAAACGGATTTGTCCTTCCGATCAACCGGCCTGAGCCATCCCGAAGCGGCAGGGTCGGGAGGGTGAGCGCTCCCGCTTTCAAGGGAATGGCGGTGACCCCGTTTTCGGAGCTCACATCCCAGCCTTGGTCGAAAAGACTTTCGCTCATTTGAGCCGGATCAACGGAGCTGGCCGGAGCCGTGCCACTCATTTTAAGACTGAGGCGGTCCCCGACCTGAATTGTTTTTGGCGGATTCTCAGCCCATTCGAGGTCAAAGGAGGGCAGCTGGAGGAATTCGGACTCGGCGAGGGGAGAGGGGGAAACCATCGGCGAAGCTTGCTGTATCGCATCGAGAGCGGGCGAACTCGTTGCGATCGGGAGTGACAAGATCACGCCGGTTAGAACCAGGCGCCATGACAATGGCTGGCTGGTCGGCAATTTTACGCCAGGTTTAGCGCTTTTGCCGACGAGTCCGGGCGCGAAAAAATCGAACCACGGCTTCTCCATAGTCATCCTTTGTCTGAAGCTGCAGGAATTCAACTTTGCCGCCTTTCATGGCGGCCTCCCTGCGGCTTTGGTGTTGTTCGCGGAAGTTCTTGACCCAATTTTTAAAATTATAAGAAGAGGTATCGACGAAACGTTCGGCTCCGGTCTCGGGGTCCAAAAAGAGAAAATGCCCGACTTCCGGAATTTCGAGTTCTCTCTGGTCCGAAACGCAGATGGCGACGACGTCGTGACGTCGCGCGAGCCGTTTTAGGGCAATCGCGTAATCATCGGCCATGAAGTCGCTGATCACGAAAACGACGCCGCTGTGTTTCATGATCCTTCCGGCTGCGTCCAGTGCGCCCCTGAGATCGGTTCCCTTTGTTTCCGGCTCATGACTGATGATGTCTCGGATGATTCGAAGATTATGCTGTCGCCCTTTTTTAGGTGGAATGATGAGATCTACGCCACCCGAAAAGAGCAGAGCCCCGACCTTGTCTCCCGTGTGGCTTGCGGCATAGGAGAGCATCCCCGCGATTTCAGCTGCGACTTCGGATTTGAGTTTCGCCTCGGAGCCGAATGCGCCTGAACCTGACGAATCGACGATCAGAAAAACCGTCAGTTCGCGTTCCTCCTCATACTTTTTGACGAGGAGATCGCGGGTACGAGCGCTGACTTTCCAATCAATATGCCGGATATCGTCGCCCGGGACATAAAGGCGGTGTTCGGAGAACTGGACGCCGTGGCCCTTGAAATGGCTCCGATACTGACCGGACATGAAATCATCCACCCGTTTTCGTGTGGTTATTTCAATCAGGCGAACTTTTCTGAGAAGCTCATCAGCAAGCATCGTGGCCGGCCTTACGGAACCTCAACGTGCTCGAGAATTTTTTTGACTATGTGTTCACTATCGATTCCGTCGGCTTCCGCTTCGAAGGTCACGAGGATGCGGTGCCTGAGCACGTCGTAGGCAACCGACTTGACATCTTCGGGAGAAACAAATCCACGATGATGAATGAAGGCGTTAGCGCGGCTTGCTTTCGCAAGCGCGATCGTGGCGCGGGGGGATGCCCCGACCTGAATTTGCTGGCGAAGTTCCGGCATTCCCGCTTTTTCGGGGAACCGAGTCGCGAATACGAGAGCCAAGATATAGTCCTTCAGCTTTTCGTCCATGTAGATATCCGCGCAGACCTTGCGACCTTCGAGAATGGTCGCCGGATGGCACACTTTGGTCGCCTTGGGCGGTTCAACGGCGGACATGCGGTTCAGGATTGTCTTTTCCTCAACCTGAGTCGGGTATCCGACTTTGACTTTGAAAAGAAATCGGTCGAGTTGTGCTTCGGGAAGCGGGTAAGTCCCTTCCTGTTCGATCGGGTTTTGCGTTGCCAGTACGATGAACGGATCCTGCATCGGGTAAGTGGTTTCGCCGATCGTGACCTGGTGCTCCCCCATGGCTTCCAAAAGCGCGCTCTGCACTTTCGCGGGCGCGCGGTTGATTTCATCCGCCAGGACCAGATGGGTGAAAATCGGCCCCTTCTTGGGAGTAAATTCGCCGGTCTTCTGGTTGAAGATCATGGTGCCGACCAGATCGGCCGGGAGAAGGTCGGGAGTGAACTGGATGCGCTGAAAATCCGCATGGATTACATCGGCCAGTGTTTTGATCGTGAGCGTTTTCGCGAGTCCGGGCAGGCCTTCCAAAAGCACGTGGCCGTCGCAAAGGAGAGCCATCAGGAGTCTCTCGAGCAAGGTCTTCTGGCCGACAATGACTTTGGACGATTCTGCCAGGATCATGTCGACGAATTGACTTTGTTTCTTGATTTCCTCGGTAAGCGATTGAACATCCATGTTAGCCATAGCCCCTGATCATACATGGATCAGGGCGCATCAGAAAGACCCCGCCGGATCAGCGCAAAAAAATCCGGGAGTTCTTTGCTTTCGATGGAGTGGCTCAGGGCAATTAATACCCGATAAAAATCATCCGGGTGATTGCGGGCAAGGATCAGGAACTGCTCGAGATCACCCTGGAGAATTCGATCAGCGAGGTGGAGTCGGATTTCATTCGCAGCTGAAATCGCATGTGGGTTGTATGGGTCGAGAGGTTTCTCTTCAAAAAAATCAAGGATCGGGCGGAGAGCTTGGCCTATATCGAGGGCCTGGTAATCCCGATTTGAGGTGACGAGATCTACATTCTCGACAAACTTCGTCCAGAAAGCGTTGGCTTTGGGATTAAGATGGATTTGACGTACCAAAGCGAGGGCATCCGTGGCGAGGCTGGGATCCGCCAAGGCCCCCAAAAGCAGGCGGCGAAGTTTTTCCTTGTTGTCCAGGTCTGGATCTTCATAGAGGGCTTGCACCAGATAACCGGCTCGTTTCGATCTCAGTACCCTTCCGATATTCTTGGATTGCGTCGTGAAGTAGTCGAGGTACTCGTCAAACAGGGGGCCTGCTGTTTTGAGCGCCGCCGAAATGATATCGAGGTTTTTTGCGCTCGCGAGGGCATAGTACGCAAGTTGCCGGAGCTGGAGAGCTTTCCCGTCGTCAATCGCGGCAAAGAGCTCCCCGAGGATTTTCCAGAGCAATTCGTGTTTGGGCTGATGAAGGAGAGTCCGGGTGATGTTCTGGATAAACGGGGTTGAGTTCTCATCGCGCGCTGTCGCTCCCTCGACCAGGGCTGAAAGTACGACTTTGAGCGACGGATCAGGCGCGTCGCCCGAAGTCGCTCCTTCTTTGAAAGGACCAAGCAGCCGCCCTGCTTGTCGCGTAGCCCCCATTCTGACGCCGATTAAGGCAAGGCTGAGGTGATTCCGCCCGCCCGCTTTCGGATTCCTGAACTCCGGGGGCGTCGCGTAATAAAGTTCGAAGAAGAGGTCTCGAAGCAATTTCATTCCGATCCCCGAGCGCGTTTCCCCCGGTTCTGGGAGGTTTTCTCTGAGGACCGAGATCATCTGGCGGATGTTGAATAGGCGTGCCTTCAGGGGTTTGGTGCTAAGTAGTTTCTTCAATTCCCCAAATTGCCGCCAGGATAGTCCTTCTTTGGTGAGAAATTCTGAGATGAGCGCCACATCATCGCCGACGATATTTTGAAAATCAGAGAACTTGAGCCCGTTTTCGGAACGGCACTTCGGCATTTTGGGCATTCCGATGATCTTCTCGAAAAGCCTTTGAGTACTTTCGATATCTTTCAGCGCCTCCGCGAGGGTCTGGGGATTCTTGTTTCGGAACTTATTTTGGATCTGTGTGGGCCAGATTTCTCGGCCTTCGTCCTTCCAGGCTTCGGCGATCTGCGCCGTGAACTGCAGGCCGAAGTTCTTGTTCAGGAGGGGGGCGATGAAATCGGCGTTGACCAGAAGGAGTTCCAAACGGTCCAGTGTGCTGACCAGGCGAATGCGCGGACGACTTTCAAATTTGTAGACGCCGGGTTGAGACTCGGTCTGGTAATAGTAAGGGATAGCTCGATAATCGTTTGAATGGTCCAGCAACCATGATTCAAGCTCTTCGATTCGGTAGTGGCGTTCTCGGGTGGGAGGTCCCGATCCCAAAGTGAAATAGCGCGCGAAATCGAACATCGAATCGAGGAGCGGCTTATCCGGCGCACTCTGAGTTGGGTCACCCAATTTTTGAAGTGCCGGTTCCAGCCGGTCCTGGAATTCTTTGAATGTCCAACTGCGGCGCGGGCTTCCTGTGGAATCGAGGTCCCAGCCGGTTATCGCATGCTCGTAGTCTCCGATGATTTCCTGGATTTTTGCTTCTTGATCCGATGAAGGATCGCAATAGTCCTCGAGAGACCGCCTGATTTGTTCTCGGATCTCGTCATTGTACTCGGCTTTCGGGCGGGGCGTTGGTTCGGGCTTTTGATCGAGCAGTTTTTCGCCGTAAATCATTAATTCCGGGAAGTCCGAATTCCTGAGAACCAGGTCCGAGGCGAGAAAGGTCTCGAGGTGCCGAAGTTTCGCCCGGATTTCCCCGTTCTCAACCAAGTAGCCCGCCACATCGATCAGCGGTCGGAGCGGATTCCGTAAACCGCCCGCATCGCCGGTTAGCCAAAAGGGCGCGGCGCTGAGTAGACGATCGAAGCGGGAAAGTTTCGCGTTGTTTTCAGCAGACGAACTTCGTAGCCAGCTTTGGACGAGGTATTCGAATTCCGGTTGCCTTAGAGGTAATGTCTTTAGGATTTCCAGGGGTAACGCGAAGTATGATTGACCGGACTCTGTTTTTGTATTTTGAAGAAAACGGATGGACTCCGAAAGTTCCGCATGCTTTTGGTCGCCGTTCAAGCAACTCAGGATGTTTTCGAGCTGGTCAGCAAACTCCGGGGCTTCGACATCGCTGAGCTTCTTGTCGAGGTCGATCTGGCTGCATGCGGGTACGGCCTCGGTGGGGGTGACAGGTGAGTTCTCGAACGTCACTAAGTCCGCGCTCGTCAAGTCGTGTCTTCGTTGAGCGAAAAACGGTGGTTCAGTGAGACGTTGAATTGGAGTCGCGCCCTCACGAGCGAATTTATGGAAGATCGTAAAAATCGCGCCGAGCAGGTCCTTCATGCGCCCGTCTTTCGACATTCTCGAGAAGAGTGCGACGGCGGGCTGGAATTCCGGCATCTCGGATATTTCGAAAATCGTATTAAAGACTGCTTCATTCTTTGTCGATTCGGCGAGGAACCGGTGCAGGACATCGAAAAGAGGATGGACGTCGTTAACGTAATAAGCCGATCTCAGGTCCCGGAGGGCTGGGACAAGAATCGGCTCGTCCGAATTCATGAAGTGCCGCAGGCTCCGTACGAAATTATAGAGACTTTGTTTCTTTGTCCGGGAGAGCACGTCCGTCAGGACATCATAAAGACTGTCGTTATCCAGTGTTTGAGTGGGTTCAACCGCGAATTTCAGAATTTCGATGAGGTCTTCCCTGTACTCAAGCCGGATCAGGCTAACGACCAAAAAAAGATTGTTCCAGGCATTGCGGCCATTCAATTCGTCGAGAAGGGGGGTGAGATGCTTGACCCCCGCTGAATCTTCAGCCGGTCCGCCATTCAAGCCGTTTCCCGTATCGGCCAGGATGTCGATCATCAGTTTGAGCATTGGACGCTGCAGATCGAGTGTCCGATCCGAGTCCGAGGCGATTCGCATCAGCTCGGCTATCAACCCGATGGAAGACCGGTCCGCAAGACGTATCAAGTAAGGGTAATATTCGCTCAGTTGAGGGGGATAGGAGCAAAGAGAATTCATGGACGCCAGAGTAAGATGGTTCTCTCGTTTTATGAATGAAGCGGCGTCTTCGGGAGACCTTTTTTTCCTGGAGAACTCGGAGAGGACGAAGGCGGCGGGATCCGGAATCAAAGCGCCCCCCTCAAGGCAAGGCAGCTTCTTGTGGCTATAGTGAAGAAGCGAGGTCAGTCCGTCCAAGATCAAATCCTGGGGCTTGCCCGAATAGGGTTGGAGCACGGAATCAAGAATCGCCGCAATTTTTGGAATGCCCGTTCTCAGCTCTTCGGGCTCTGTTCCAACAAAAGTATCGAAAATCTTGAAAAGATCATGGCTTATCAGTGAGTTGATGAGCTCTCGTCCTAAAGCGACATGATTCGGCTCCTGCAAATAGGCCAGGAAGTGATCAGTGATCTCATTCAGCGAGCGGCGACTTGGCTGTTCCGTTCTAAAATGATCTTGCAGGGCTTTGAACGACCTCGATTCCGCAAGCGTGAGTGACGCGTTGAGTGTTCCCGGAATTGTTTCCGGAGTTATTTTTGTCGAAACCTTTTCAAATGCTCGGAGGAGCTTCTTATCCGGGTTCCGTCCCGCGATATGGAGGGTTGTCGAGGCGAAATAGCCGTCTTGAAGGAGTGCGACGAGACTGGCGACAAATTCGTCGTTTTCGAGGAGGCGTCCAATTTGGAAGAGCGTTCGATCGAGGATCCCGGCGTCCACCAGGGTCCGGTGCGTCTCTTCCAGCTGATAAAGGACTTTGGAATCGTTCAGGATGTATTTGTTGACTGCCGAAACGATCGGTTCGAGTCGCGCATCATCTAGCCGTCCAACCAGTGTTGCGAGTTCCTGAAGGGCGCCGTTTGAATTGAAGCAGTCGAGCAACTCCCGTGTGGTCTTTACGTCGAGGGAGGGATTGGTGAGGCTCATCTGAGCGCAGGCGGCGTTGACCTGCCTGTAACCCGAATTTTCGCGGAGCGCCTTGTCCTTTCCATCCCCAAACATGCCGAGCGAGCAGCCTGTTGTGAGTTGCAGTCCAAGCCCGATCATGAGAATGGCTGAGCCGCGTTTAAGAGGCGTTTTCAAGAGGGGGGACCCCGAGGGTCTTGTGAGGTGAAATAGCGCGCCGCAGCACATCCGAGCCTTTTAACCAACCAGGCTAAGTTCGTCAAATGGCATTTCAGTGTCTTCTACGGAAAATTTAGATGTAAGTTGCTGAATTAACTATTATTTAAATAGCGCGGCGGTCAGCACGGCACCTAACTCGGTAATTCGGCTGTACGAACGAAGATTCCCCGGCTTTGCTTGCCAAATCGCAAACGGTGCCCATCCTTGTCTGGGGAAAGCGGGCTCCGAATGACAGAATCTGACAATCAAAATCGACGATCACAGGCGACAAGTGCGGGAGCGGGCGGGTTGATCCTTACTGACCAGACGCTTCCACCGAATTTGTTTGTCCTCCCGATTAACGGTCCGGTAGTTTTTCCGACGCTGCTCGCACCGCTCCTTGTTACGCAGCCGCGACTGGTTTCCATGATCGAAGAGGCAATCAATCGCCAGCGCGTGATCGGGCTTTTGCTGACCCGCGACACCGCGGAGATCAAAGATGAGATGCGTCCTGCCGACCTTCACGACATCGGCGTAGCCGTTAAAATTGTTAAGCGTCTCAGAATGCCCGATGGGTCCGTGAATCTTCTCGTTCACAGCATGAAACGATTCCGCGCCAAACGTGTCCTTTCCGACCAGCCGTACTTGGTCGTCGAAACGGATTACCTGAACGATGTTCTTGAAAAGTCGACGGAGCAGGACGCGCTGACTCGAACTGTGATCGCTCATGTAAAAAAGCTCTCAGAGGTAAATCCATTTTTTACCGAGGAGATGCGACTGGCGATGATCAATGCTCCCGGGCCGGGTACCGTGGCCGATCTTGTCGCGTTTGCTCTTTCTCTCCCGAAGGGGGATGCCCAGCAATTTCTTGAAATGCTTCCGGTGAAGGCTCGTTTCGAGAAACTCCTGGTCCATTTGCGAAAGGAACAGGATCTTGCCGACGTCCAGCGCAAAATCAACGAGGACGTAAACTCGAAGATAAACAAACTTCAACGAGAGTTTTTCCTGAAAGAGCAAATGAAATCGATTCGGCGCGAACTCGGAATGGAAGAAGACGGAAGGGAGAAATCCGTCCGAACCTTTCGGGAACGCATTGAGTCCCTTCAGTTGCCCGAAGAAGCGAAAAAGAGCGCCATGGAGGAGCTTTCAAAATTCGAAACGCTCTCCGAGAACTCGCCCGAGTACAACGTGGTTCGAGGCTATCTCGAAACAATTTGTGCGCTGCCTTGGAGTAGTGAAACGAAAGATAACTTGGACCTTGAGAACGCCCGCGCCGTCTTGAATTCAGAACACTATGGTTTAGAAAAAGTGAAGGACAGGATCATTGAGTTCCTTGCCGTTCGGCAGCTCAAGCCCGATCCCCGTGGCTCGATCATCTGCCTGGTTGGCCCGCCCGGGGTCGGAAAAACATCGGTCGGAAAGTCGATCGCGAAAACTCTCGGTCGGAAGTTCTATCGTTTTTCGCTCGGTGGCATGCGTGACGAGGCCGAAATCAAGGGCCATCGCCGTACCTACGTCGGTGCCATGCCCGGAAAGGTGATCCAAGGACTGAAGCGAGCCGGAGCGAAGAACGCGGTTTTGATGTTGGATGAAATCGACAAACTTGGACAGAGTTTTCAGGGTGATCCGGCCAGCGCGCTTCTCGAGGTTCTCGATCCCGAGCAGAATCATGCTTTCCTTGACCATTATCTGGATCTGCCTTTTGACTTGTCACGAGTGCTCTTCATAACGACGGCGAATACAACCGCCAATATTCCGGGCCCTCTCCTTGACCGGATGGAGGTGATCGAACTGCCCGGGTATACACTCGAGGAAAAAGAGGACATTGCGCTTCGCTTTGTTATTCCGAAGGAGCTTGAGGCAAACGGTTTGAAGCCGGAGCATCTCCGAATTGAAAAAGCGGCACTTCGAAAGATGATCACGGACTACGCTCGGGAGCCTGGCCTTCGGACGCTTCAGCAGCTCGTAGGACGCATCGCGCGCAAGGCCGCGGCTGTTATTGTTTCACGGCGTCCAACAAAGGGGAGGGGCTCAAAAAAGGCGTCCAAGTCGATCGTGATTGGGGCAGAAGAGTTGGTGAATTGGCTCGGTCCCAAGCGATTCTATAATGAAGTTGCGGAAAGGATAACGTCGCCCGGTGTTGCCGTCGGTCTGGCCTGGACTCCCATGGGCGGTGATATTCTCTTTATCGAAGCGAGTGATATTCCTGGTACCGGGAATCTAAAGCTTACCGGTCAAATGGGAGAGATCATGACCGAAAGTGCTTCGATCGCCTGGAGTTACGTGAAACGTAAATCTTCCCGTGAACTTCAGATCGGGAGGCAGTTTTTCAGGTCTCATGATTACCATTTACACATCCCGGCGGGGGCTATTCCCAAGGACGGTCCATCAGCAGGTGTGACAATGGCCACCGCGCTCTATTCGTTGCTTTCGGGGAGAAAGGCCAAACATCGCCTTGCCATGACCGGTGAATTGTCCCTTGTTGGCAAAGTTCTTCCGGTGGGCGGGATCAAGGAAAAGCTGCTTGCGGCGAGACGGAGTGGTATTCAAACCGTTGTTTTACCGAAGCTCAATCAAAAGGATATGGCGGAAGTTCCGGAATACGCAATACGCGGGATGACCCTTCATTTTGTAAATCATATTGAAGAGGTCTTCGCGCTTGCTCTTGAAGAGAATCAGCCCACGTCAAAACGAATGTTTCGGCACGGAACGTACAGTAGGGTACTGCGTTCAAAAAAGAAAACGATCGGCCGGACGGCCGCCAAAAATAATTATTAAATGAGCGGCAAGATCGTTAGTGTTGCCGGGCTTCTGTCCGCGATTTTGCGCGGTTGATTTCTCTCTCGAGCTTGTTCGTTCTCTCACGGTAGATTGCAATCCATTTATCGACAACGGAAGAATCGGAACCACTCTTCGCCTTCAGCCAATTGAAGTAATCCAGGCGTTTCCGATAACGTTCAAGTTCAGAAAAGGCGATTTGGCTCATTCTGATCTCCTTCCAGGTTAGTTGGACATCGGTGGCAGGTCGCTCGAGCCTTCCACACTTTCGGAAGACATGATGACCTTTCCCGCGGCTACTTCACGCAGGGCTGTCACGATGATGCGGTTCTTGCTTTTCACAAGGGGCTCGGATCCTTTGTAAAGCTGCCGCGCACGCCTGGTTGCAAGGTGCACAAGTTCATACATATTACCGACGCGCTTGAGACAGTCTTCGATAGTAACGCGAGCCATGAATCACTCCTTAGTGCCGATATGTTCGGTGGTTCGGGATCTTGAGATACGCTAAGTATCTAATTTTTTAGGCTTAGTCAAGAGCTTGCCAGAGCGGCGTTTTTGAATGCCCTGCGGGGGAGGCGGGGCCGGGGGGTACATCGTATCGAGAAGCGGCTTGTAGTGCTCGTCTATGAACTTACGCCGGAGTTTCAAAGATGGCGTCAGCTCGCCCCCTTCGATCGTGAATTCATGGGGGAGAATCATGAATTTCTTAATTGTTTCATAGCTTGCAAGCTCGACATTGGCTTCATCCAGGATTTTCTGAATGAGCGAAAGAATGCGAGGATGTTTGATGAGTTCGGAGTACTCACTGAAAAGAATTCGGTTCTCATTTGCGTACTGAATTGTTTGTCCTTTATTGAGGGTGAGGAGCGCAGTCAGGTAAGGTCGGCCATTTCCATGAATCGCGAAATGCTCGACCAACGAGTGCTTTGCCACGAGCTGTTCGATTTTCAGGGGGGCGATGTTCTTCCCACCGCTCGTGATGATGATGTCCTTTTTTCGGTCAGTGATTCTGACAAAGCCTTCAGGATCCAAGATGCCGATATCCCCGGTATGAAGCCATCCATCTTTCAGGCATTCGGCCGTCTCCTCGGGCCTTTTGTAATAACCCGTGAACACTTTTTTCGATTTCACCAGGATTTCGCCGTCACTGGCAATTCTGATGCTTACTTCGGACATGGGTCGCCCGACCGATCCGAACCGGGTTTGTCCCGGGATATTTAAGGTGATCGGGCCGCAGGTTTCGGTCAGGCCATACCCCTCCAGAATGCGAAGACCGATGATCTGAGAGAACTCGCCTATTTCGCGGGGAAGGGGTGCCCCTCCGCAAATCGCGAAGTTCAGTCGCCCTCCGAACCGGTCGGATGCCGCTTTGAAAACGAGATTTCTCGCGAGGATGTATTCAGCTTTCGTTCCCACCGAAGGGGCCTTTTTGGCGTGAATCGCGCCAAAATACTCCGCACCGACGTGAGTGGCCCAATTAAATAATCTTCGGTAAGCAGAGGGGCTGGATGCCACGTCGTTGCTGATCAAGCTGTAGGCCTTTTCGAAAATCCGGGGAACCGCGAAAATGATCGTGGGCCGTATTTCCCGGATATTCGACATCAGCTGGTCCACGGATTCCGCGAACGCTTCCTGCCAACCGAAAGCGTAAATCGCCATCGATTCTACTTTTCCGAGAATGTGAGAAAACGGGAGAAAGGAAAGGAGGACTTCGTGCTCCGGGACGATGTGTTTTCCAAGCGATTCCACGCAGTCCTCAAGCACGCTCATCATGTTTTCGTGCGTGATCATCGCCCCCTTGGGCTGGGAGGTCGTGCCCGAGGTGTAGCAAATTGTCAGAAGGTCGCTCGGTTTGGCGGCATTCAGGTTATCGGAAAAGTGGGCGGGGGACCGTCTTTCGTTTTCATGGCCGAGCTTTTTCAGGGAATCGAGTGATATCACCTCGCCAAACGGTGTTTCCGTTAGCGGTTCAGAGGCGGGCGAGTCGAGCAAAACAATTCTTTTAAGATGCGGAAAGGATTTCCTGTCCGCACTTTGTTTGGCGAAAAGTTTCTTGAGCTGGGTCACATCCTCCACGATGAGGATTTTTGATTCCGAATGGGTGATGATGTATTTGATGTCCTCAAGGGTATTCGAGGCGTAGATCGGGACAGTTATTCCCCGTGCCCCGAGAATCGCGATATCGCAAAGCGGCCACTCATACCGTGTGTTCGATAATAACGCGACCTTATCTCCGGGGGCGACCCCAAGTTTCATCAAGCCAAATGAGATGTCCCGTGCGGCAAGGTAGAACTCACTGAACGTGACCCGCTTCCAGGTCGCCGCTTGGTCCGTGAACAGGGGTTTGGGCTTATACTGAAAGGCAACTCGGTCAGGTGTTCCCGTGACTCGTGCCAGAAATGTTTCGCCTACGGTACTGCGAAGGATAAACCCCATTCTCTTCGTGCCTTATCGCTCTTTCTTCTTTGCCACGTCCATTTCACGTTCGGCGGATTTCTTTTTCAACTCCTGCCGTTTGTCATACTTCTTTTTGCCTTTGCCGAGCCCGAGTTCAACCTTCGCGCGGCCGGATTTAAAATACATCCGAAGTGGGATTACTGTAATCCCTTTTTGCGTGACAGCTCCGAGAATTTTTTCGATTTGATGCCTATGCAGGAGGAGCTTTCTTTTTCTGAGCGGGTCATGGTTCCAGATATTTCCATGGGAGTACGGGGCGATATGGGCGTTCAGCAGCCACGCTTCCGTGCTGGCCGAGGTCCTGGATATTTCGACGTAAGCGTCACGCAGATTGGGAGCTTGCTGTCGGAGACTTTTGATTTCGGTTCCCATGAGCACCATCCCCGCTTCGACGACCTCCTCAATGAAGTAGTTCGCGCGGGCGGCCGAATTCGTCGCGATCAGCTTTTCGCCGCTTCCTTTTCGCTCAGCGGTCATAGGCTTCCCATGGGGGTTCCTGTGGGCTTTTCCTGTGGCTCTCCTTGAGCGACGTCGGCTACCGGCACGCCTGTCCTTTTTTGCCCGGTTGCTCGGGAAGGTTGGCTGCTCTGTGCGATACCGAGCGAAAGGATGATTTTAAAGGCTTCCTCGACCCTGAGATTGCTTTCGCGAATCTCGGTCTCCGGTACAATCAGATGAAAACCCGAAGTCGGGTTCGGCGTGGTTGGGACATAGAGATTCAGGTATGTACCCGGTAAACCCGGCATTCGTGCGGGCCCCGTGACGAACGCAATCACCCAAAGGTCTTTCCTGGGGTATTCAACATACACGACCCGGCTGAACTGCTGTCCGCCCTGGGCTGCCAGGGTCTTCAGAAGCTGATCAAGTGCGCTGTAAATGCTTCGGATTACCGGAATTCGTTCGATAATATGTGTTAGTCCCGCGAGAGCTTGTCGGCCGAGATATTGTTTAGAAATCCAACCCAGCGCGGAAACGAGAACCGCTAACAGCAGTGTTGCACCGAATGTCAGGGCTAGATTGACCAGGAGTCCAAGAAAGGGATTGGGGAAGATGCTTTCCGGATTCCACTGCTCCGGAAGGAGTTCTCGTAAATGCCAGACTGCACTAAGGGCTGCCGCGCCAATCCACGCGATCACGCCCAGGGGGATCAAGACCAGCAGACCGGTAAAAAAATGTCCTTTGAGGAGTTCTATCAATTTCCGCATTTCAAACCTCTTAAATAGCTAAACTGAGGGATACTCCTCCGCCCAGTATTTTTCCACCCGCGTCGTATCCGGGAGCGCCGATCTTGGTTTCGGCGGGGTTTCCGGTTTCATCGCCGGGCGTTTTTGAGATCTGCTGGGCAACGAGGTGATGGTATCCAGCGTGAAAATCAAGACTACACGGCGTATTAAAGTGGAGGAAGCGCTTGAATCGCAAGCCCAAACCCGCAGTAACAATATGTTGGGGAGGGTCGAGATAATTTCCTGGCCCGTTCGGTAGGTCCTTGAAAATACTCGGCCGGTAGGCGTATCCCAAGCGGACGGTCTTCTCTCCCCAGGAAATCTCGTGCGCGAGTCTCGGGATGAGAATGTCCCTGTAGCTGAACGTCGGGTTCATGCTGTTTGAAATCGGGTTTCCCCCAGGCAGTCCGAGCAAGGTCACCATGGGTGGCTTGAAGTTTCTCCATGCCTGGTAGTGCAATTCGGCGAGAATTCTCCAGCGTTCCGTTGCCTCCCAGGAGCTCCCGAGCTGAATTGTCAGTGGATCGTAGAATACGGCCGATTCGACGCTGAATTTAAATGGGACTACTTGACCGAGAACCGGTAATCCGGATTCGAGAACCATGTCGTTGTTTGCGGCGACCGGAAACCGAAGAACTCCACCCAGCGAAAATCCTCTCGAGCCGGGGATGAAAAGGAAGCCAAAGTAAGGCGCTGCTTTCGGTTTCAGGGTTGCTCGGAATTTCATTGTCGACGGCTTTTCTCCCGATTGAAGGAGTACGTCCGCGGTACTGGTCAGCCCGAAAGAAACATGGAGGCCTGCTCCAGCGTGAAACCCAGGAATGAGTTCTGCTCCGGCTGCAAGCTCCATCTGAGGTCGCTGAGTCCTTGCGCGATAAAGAACATACTCAGGAGTATAAACTTCACCGGTATCCAGATAAGCGAGCTGATTGAGAGGTAGAAAAAAAACGAGACCTAATGTCGCCTTCGCTTGGTCTTCCAACCTATAGCTGAGGCCCAAGGCCTGGCCCAAAGTTGAACGGTAAGAAACATCCACGTCGCCTGTTCGGGGGCGATCCGCAGTATAGGAGTTCGTGGTTGTTACGCCGCTGATTGGCTTGAAATCGGGCCGCATTCCGAGAAGACCCCAGCTCAGCGCCATTCGGCGGTTGTCCTCCAGCTGGGTGCTCAATGGCAGACCGGCGGGATTCGAGTATCCGGCAAATCCGTCGAAAGCCCAAGCCGTGGTTGCTTGAGCCAGGGCGGCTGACCGGGAGCCGAGACCGAAAATGTCGCCGACATTCGCCCACAAGGTTCGCCCCCAAAAAAGGCTCAGGCTGATTGTGGCGTACAGCGCCAGCATCCGCGTGCGGCAAGGTGATGCACGTTCAATTTTCATAGGTGTCCCGGAACCCTCGGAGTTGCAGATTTGCAAAGTTGGGAAGTCTTTGTCTATCAGGTTTCCGCAGATATTTTTCGGAAAGTCTGATACAAGCTGTCCCACTCTTCCCAGTTCAACTGCTCAGCTCGTTTTGTACCATCAACGGGTGAGCGGACCAAGGCGTTTCGAAGAACCCCGGCCGGAAGTCCCGATCGGAGCATTTTCCGACGATGGCAAAAGGCAGCTTTGAGTAGTGTTCTCCAGAGCGGCGCCCCTTCAGCCGAGGCAGCATCGGGTATTCTCGGAAGGTCATGGGGTCTGAGGATGACGACTTCGGACTCAACATCAGGCGGAGGAGCGAAGGCGCGGGCAGGAACCGTCGAGAGCTTCTCGACCGTCCAGATGTTCTGAATCCAAAGTGAAAGGCTGCCCCAGGATTTGGAACCCGGTTCCGCGCGGAGTCTCCTGGCCACTTCGGCTTGGAACATTAAAACCATAACTGGAATCGACCGCCAGTGTTCCGCCAATCGGAGCAGAATGGCCGTTCCGGCCGAGTAGGGCAGATTGGATCCGACGGCGATCGGTTGCGTTGTGAGCCATCGGTCTTCCGAAAGATCGAGGAAGTCCCCCTCTTCGACTCGAAAAAGCGCCTGATCGTTCTGGTTTCGCCAAATCGCGGCGAGCTCGTGATCCCGCTCACATAGAATGATCTCGTCGAACTCTGAAGCGTACTCAGAATTCAGTATCATTGAAGTAAGCGCCCCTCGGCCGGGACCGATTTCCAGAATGCTTTTGCAGCCAGTCCTCCGCGCTTCGTTGATTAATGTGGAAGTGATAAGACGGCAAATGGCCTGGTCTTTTAGGAAGTGCTGTCCGAGTGCGCGCCGTTTTCCGTGAGCAGGCATAATGACCGGTTAGACCTCTGGATTTGGTATCGCGTTTAAGGTGAGAAGGTCGTCGCCTCTGAATGCGTTTCCTTGAATCAACCTGAAGGCGCCGGCTGCAGCGACCATCGCCGCGTTGTCGGTACAAAATTCCCGCTCTGGAAAAAGAGGCTCACAAAGGAAGCCTTGAGCGGCCCATTCTGACGTCAGGCGTTTTCGCAAGCGGGAGTTCGCCGCCACTCCGCCGACGACGGCGAGTGACTTACAGCCATGTTGCCTGGCAGCGAGATAAATTTTGCTCAAAAGCGCGTCCACGATTGCCTCCTGAATCGATGCGCAGAGATCCGCCAGACTCGATTCCAAGAGGTTGGCTTTCTCGAGTTTCGCGGTTTCAAGTGCAACCGCTGTCTTCAGTCCGCTGAACGAGAAATCGTAAGTGGCTTTTTGCGGGAGCGCACGAGGCAAGGAGAACGCATTGGGGTTTCCGGTTTTTGCTGTTTTGTCGATCCAGACGCCGCCTGGATATGGAAAGCCCAGCGTCTTGGCGGTTTTGTCGAAGGCTTCGCCCGCTGCGTCGTCGCGAGAGCGCCCGATGAGAGATCGCTTCAGAAAATCCAGGGGCCAGAGCTCTGGAAGCACTTTCATCACGTAAAGATTCGTGTGTCCTCCTGAGACAATTGCCAGAAGAAGCGGGAGCGGCGGGTCGCTTCTCGTCGCGGGGGCGCTACGTTCCGTTGTTCGGGTGGAATCGTGGAGCTTCCGTTTGATGAATATACTCGCGGCATGTCCTTCGAGGTGATGAACGGCGACCAGCGGTTTCTTCAAGGCATACGCCAGCGCCTTCGCTGAGCTCACGCCAACCAGGAGGGCTCCTGCAAGCCCCGGGCGGTTTGTCACGGCGATAGCGTCGATGTCTCGATCCCGGATTTCAGCTTCTCGCAATGCTTCTTCGATCATGGGATTGACGGTCTCAAGGTGATTGCGCGATGCGATTTCGGGCACGACGCCGCCATAGGGCCGGTGGATGCCGGTTTGTGAAAACGTGGCCAACCCCATAACCTCGATGAACGAACCTGCCTGGTAGCGAATTACACTCGCGCTACATTCATCACAGGACGTTTCGATGCCGAGTATCAGTGTCATGTTGCTAATGCGAGGAGCTGTTATTTCAGCTTCGAGCGAGCTTTTTTCGCCTCTTGGGATTTCGGGAATTTTTCGATCAGTTCCTGATAGAAACTCTTCGCGTCGTCCCTCATTCCGAGGGCGTCGAAAGACTGGCCGATTTTCAGCAGGGCGACAGGCATCTTTTTTGACGTAGTGAATTTTTCCGGAAATTTTGAATAATCCACGATGGCTTTTTTATACTGCTTCAGCTGGTAATACGCTTCCGCGCGCATGAAGGTCGCTGATTCAGCTGATGGCTTTTGCTTTGGGCCTTTCAAATAAGCAGTGAAGCTCTCAATGGCGCCTTCGTGGTTTCCGGCTTCAAACTGCTGTTTGCCGCGGTCGAACAGTTCGGAGGGGTCGGCTGCGCTGGCGGCTTCGGCTTTTTTGATCGATTCCAGAATTGCTGCCTGAGCTTGTTCGAGTTCCGCAATCCGTGTTTCGAGTTTTTTCACCTCTTCTTTGCCGATAATCGAACCGTTCGCGGCTTGCTGCTTGTCATTGCGTTCGAGGTCCTCGATTCGGCCGGTCAAACGGGTGAGTTCGCTTTTAATCTCGTCAATGATGTACTGGCCCTGAGGCTGCACATCCTGGACTTTGGCGGGAACCGGTTTGGAGACATCATCACTCGATGAGTCCTCCTTGAGCTGTGCGCGGGTTTTCAGGCATGCGGAATTGAGCAAAGTCAGGGCCAGAAGCAGGGAAATCAGCATGCTTCTGTTCGGCTTTCTGGCGTGCATCGGGCCTATGAAACGCATAAGACACATGACGGGTCTCTCCAATGGGTGATTTGTACCTTACGTTAGGTTTTCGAGCTTATCATGTCATTACTAGGATGTCAGGGGCAGGATGTGAGCGGGTCTGCCTACTCGGTACCTTCAAAGCCGCCGTTGGGGACGGGAAGTGGGCCGAGATCAGCCGGAGGAGTCGCCTGTCCTTGTGGCGCTTGTTGTCCCGGGCCTGGGCTCCGAGCTTGTTTTCTGGCTTCTTCTGCGGCCTTTCGTTCCTCGTAAACATCGGCAGGCGTCGGCGTGGGGGTCGCGTATTCATTCGGATCTGAAACCCTCGCGGGTGTGGGTTCGGGGGGCGGGGGGGGCGCTTCATTCGTCCTCGCGCCGTTAGATATCGCCTGGAATTCGGCTTGCTCCGCGAAGGTCCGAGCCCTGCTTGCATAGTCGATCGCCAATTTGAAGTTCTTCAGCTTATATTCCTGGCTGGCTTTGAAAAACCATTCGGTCGCCTGACGATACGGCTCCGGAGCCAATGTGTCGGCCTGAACCTCGCGTGCGGCACGAATTGCGGCAGCGGTATCTGACATCAGCTGCACAGGGCGAGTTGCGAGAACGGTGCAGCCGGAAAAGACGATTACCAGCACTAATGCGGACGGCCATAGGCGTGAACGAAAACGGGAGCAGGCACGGTGGCCTGCTCCCGTCAGAAATGCTGTAGACCGAGCTTTCTTATCGTGAAGTAACGACAAAGTTGACGCGTCGATTCTTTGCATGGGCCTCTTCGGTCATCCCTGGATCAATCGGTCGTTCTTTTCCGAAGCTGATCGTCGTGATGCGGTCGCCGGCGATTCCGAGATCTTCCAAATATTTTTTGGTCGCGTTTGCGCGTTTTTCACCCAGAGCGATATTGTATTGAATTCCGCCGCGCTGGTCGCAGTGGCCTTCGAGCTGAATTTTCGCGCTCGACTTGTCCTTCAGAATATCGGCATTAGCTTTCAGAGCCGCTTTTGCTTCATTATCGAGGATAAAAGAGTCGTAGGGGAAATGCACAGTTTGCAGGCCCAAAGCTTTCCCGGAATCCGAGTCGCCGGTTGCGATATTTTCATCCGCTGCGGGTGCGGTTGGAACTGCTGCTTCCTCTGGCTTTTGCTGTTTCGAACAAGCGGTAGCGGACAAAATCGCTGCGAACGCCACCACTATGGCCATCCGGTGAAAAGTTGCGTTCAATTTGGTCATGAAGTTCTCCTCGATGAGTAGATTCGTTAAAAATTACATATTTTCTTCAACATAGTCCAGTACCGCGAAAATGCAATTGGTAAGTTCCTGCTGGAAGATAGCTGGTTCGAATTCCGTATCGGCAATTCGAAAAACCCGACTTGACCTCTGCTTTTGACCGGGAGCCCTGGCATAATGCTGGCACGGCGCACCGCAGGAGGTCATCGATCAATGCAAGATGTAAATAAGATTATTTTAGTAGGACGCCTGGGGGCAAATCCGATTTTACGAGAGACAAAAGCCGGGACTTCAGTCGTTCACTTCCCGTTAGCTACCTCAAGGCGACTGCGCGACGACGGCGAAGAACGAGACGAGCCGTCGCATTCTGAGGTCACCCAATGGCATCGTGTGGTGGTTTGGGGGAAGTTGGGGGAGTTCTGCTCTCAGTATTTGAAGAAGGGCCACCCCGTGTATGTGGAAGGATCGTTCAGGTCACACAAGTACGACACCAAAGAAGGTGAAAGCAGGGTTGCCTTCGAAGTTCACGCAGAAAAAGTCAGTTTTCTCGGAAGTGCGTTGCGTGCGGTTGAGGCAAGCTCTTCTGAAAAGGTGGCTGTCAGCGCTTAAATTCGAGAGCTCTGGAGCTGGGAGGGACGGGATTCCTTCCCGGCTCCAATTATTCGGCGACCCGGACGATATCGCCGACTACGACCGCGAATGGATTCACGGAAGGTGCCTTTTCCACCGGCAGCATTTTATCTAATCGCGCGATCGCAGCCGTTCCTTCCGTGTGAATCACTTTGAGCCTGGCGATCGGAAACGTGACATCCCGATAGAGTTTTTCGCTCAATAAGTCGTAAGTTGAAATTCTGCGGTGGACGTTCAAGATCATTCCGTCCCGGATGCCTTGGGTCGAACCCATATTTATGTAGTAATCCTTTTGCGGAATTTCGCCGGGATTTCCCAAATCCAGACCCCGATAAATACTGTATACGACGAAGTCTGCTGATCGACCCGTGCTAGGCAATCCGAGGTTTAACGTTACTGTGAAAATGATCATCCATAACCAGCGCATGGGACCTCTCCTTATCCATTTCAGTTATCGCTTCCATGCAACTGACCAGGTCGGCCTCCGTGGCCCTGCGATTACCTATCGGACGGGATTTGAAAGATCTGAAGAAAACCCGTTTTTGAAGTCCCGGCTTTCAAAAATACTGTAACGCACCGTAGCATTAAAATGAACTGACTTTAAAATGAGGCGATTTCTTCCGAAAGGAGGTTAGGGGCTGAAAGAGCTGAGGGAGGATGAACTTTTGACCGAGCGCCTGAACTGTTCTCCAGACGATCTGATCGCGGTTGAAATCCAAGCGTTTCGAAACGCGACTCGGGATATCAACTTCGATATTTATTTGAAGCTCTCTGGAGATAACGTCGCGCATGTGTTCTCACGGACAACCGGTCTCGATTACAAGCGCCTCGCCCAGTACATTCAAAGAGGCGTAACTCATCTCTACATTCATCCGAACGACTTCGAGAACTACAAGACTTTTATCTCGAAGCCGGCTCACGTCGTCTTCAGTGACCCGGGAACGAGCCAGGAAAGAAAAATCGCCAGCCTTCTGAATATGACTGAACAGAACATGGCCGAAATTTTCACCCAGGTCAAAATGGAAGAAGAAACAGCCGTAAACGCGCAACGACTGATCAAGAGCTACGTCGATCTCGTTACCACCAGTCCGCAGACGCTCGCGATCATTCTCAAACTGGTGTCTCACGGAGAATATCTCTATTATCACGCGATCGCTGTTTCCATTTTCAGCATGTTCATCGCGAAGGCATCAGGCCAGTTTAATCAAAGAATGCTGGAGATCGTCGGCCTGGGGGGCTTTTTTCACGATATCGGGTATACACAGGTGCCGCGCGAGATTCTTTACAGCCCGGGTGAATTGTCACCGGATCAATGGAAGCTCATGCGTTCACATCCCAAGCTTGGGTTAAAGATGCTTGAGGGAACGAAGGCCATTCCTGATGAAGTGCGCTACATTGTTTATCAGCACCACGAAGAACCGAGCGGCCGAGGGTATCCGAATTCGCTCCACGGACCCGTCATCTATTATCCGGCAAAAATCGTCGCGCTCGCTGACGGCTTCAGTGCCCTCATCAGCAAGCGCCCGTTCCGGCCGCCCTACAGTGTTGAGCAGGCGATCAAGATCATTCAGGACGCAACCGGTAAATACGACCGTGACCTGGTGAGGATCATGGCTTCCGTATTCCTGGTCCGTCAGCGCCAGGCGGCGTAGAGGCGCTGCTTCGTTATCCCAGTTTTTTGGAGATCGCTGCGTGCGCCTCAATAAGTGCTTTTTCGAGTCCAGCCGGTCTGGTCCCGCCCGCTTGAGCGAGGTCTGGCTTTCCGCCGCCCCGCCCGTCGATGAACGGAGCGAGTACTTTGATCAGTTCGTTTGCATTGAGAGCTTTCGGAGCGGTGGGACCGACCGCGACCAAGAGGGAGGCTTTTTCTGCGCTGGGCTCCTTCATCCCAAGGACGAAAATTCCGTCGGGGCATTTCTGCTTGAGGCGATCCGAAATATCGCGGAGCCGTTTGACACCCTGAGCGTCAGGGGAGCAAACGTGTGTTACGAGGCGAGTCCCCGGAAGAATTTGAGCTTTGGAGAGCATGTCATCCACTTCGCCTGCGGCGCTTCTGGCCTGAAGGGCATCCAGTTCCTTTCGGACGTCGCGCTCAGCTTGTGCCATTTTGTCGAGTTTTCCGAGAATTTCATCGCTCGAAGACGCCTTTAGTCGATCCCTGATTGTTTTGACCTCGTTATCCTTGGCCCGTAGGTACTCGAAGGCTTCCTTGGAGGTGTAGGCGATGATCCGGCGGACCCCGGCTGCGATTCCGCTTTCGTTCGCGATCTTGAAAAGGTGAATGTCAGATGAGCGGTCGACGTGCGTGCCGCCACAGAGTTCGGTTGAGAAGTCGCCGACTTGCACGACCCTGACCTTTTCTCCGTATTTTTCGCCGAAGAATGCGATTGCCCCCGATGAGATCGCTTCGTCCTTTTTCATCTCCTTCTTCAGAACCGTGGCATCGCTCCATATCTTCTCATTGACCAGATCCTCGACTTTTCTGAGCTCCTGCTCAGTCATCGCCTGGAAGTGGCTGAAGTCAAATCGAAGAACGTCGGGTGCAACGAGCGATCCGGACTGTTTTACGTGCCTTCCGAGGACCTCACGAAGAGCCCAATGAAGGAGGTGGGTCGCGGTATGGTTTCGGGCGGTGAGTGCTCTGAGTTCTCGGTCCGTCTGTTGAAGGTAGGTTCGGCCTGTTTTGAGCGAGCCTTTTTGAGGTCGAATGTGAGCGACAATCAAATCCGCAACCGGTCGTTTAACATCAATGACCTCGCCCTCAAACCCCTCTCCGCTGACGCGGCCTCGATCGCCAATCTGGCCTCCGCTTTCGCCGTAAAACGGGGTTTTCGAAAATACGACTTCGATGATCGGTTTTTTTTCCTCACTATCGCCGGTGGCGGCGAGCGATGGCGTTTCAAAATTATCCACAGTTTGAACGCTCTTTTCCTCGGGAACGAGGATCGCGAGGCACACTCCGTCTTCTTGGGCTTTTTCGTAACCCGTGAACTGTTGAACTGCGTTTCGCTCCTTCAGTTCCGCGGAAATTTTCAGGTAAACTGCATTGAGTGCCTCCTCGCCCGATCCCTTCCAGTGTTTTCGTGATTCGGAGCGTTGTCGGTCCATCGCTCGTTCAAAACCTACGTCGTCGATCGAAATCCCTGTTTCGGCGCAAATCACACGAGTGAGGTCGAGCGGGAAGCCATAGGTGTCGTAAAGCTTGAAGGCGATCTCGCCCGGAAGCACCTTCGAGCCGGCGAGTTTGCTGGTCTCTTCATCAAGCAGGCTGAGTCCGCGTTCGAGCGTTTTAAAGAACTGCTCCTCTTCGGCGAGAACCGCTTTCTCAATGAAGGCGCGTTTCTCGATCAAGTCGGGATAGCCGTCCCGCATTTGTTCAATCACGAATCCGGCTGTTTTGTGCAAAAATGGTCTTGAGAATCCCAGTTTCTTTCCGTGGCGGATCGCCCGGCGCATAATCCGGCGGAGGACGTAGCCGCGGCCTTCGTTAGATGGAAGGACGCCGTCTCCGATGAGGAACGCGGTTGCACGAGAGTGATCGGCCACGACTTTGAATGAAGTAGCGGTTTCATCTTTCCGATCGTACGGTTTTCCGGCGAGCTCAGCTGTCTTCGAAATAATGTGCTGAAATATGTCCGTTTCATAATTCGAATCGACGTCTTGGAGGATTGCGGCAATTCGCTCCAGCCCCGCACCTGTGTCGACCGAAGGTCTTGGGAGTGGCGATAGTACTCCTTTGGCGTCGCGATCATACTGCATGAAAACGAGATTCCAAAATTCCATATACCGATCGCAGTCGCAGCCCATGGCGCAGGTGGGCTTTCCGCAGCTGTACTTTTCGCCGCGATCGATGAAGATCTCGCTGCAAGGGCCACAGGGGCCAGTCTCGCCCATTGCCCAAAAATTGTCCTTTTCTCCGAAACGATAGATTCGTTCTTTGGCGACTCCTTCCTGTTTCTGCCAGATCTCAGCGGCTTCATCGTCCTTTTCGAAGACACTGACGTAAAGACGGTCCTCTGGCAGTCCGAGTTCCTTTGTTACAAACTCCCAGGCAAACCGGATTGCTTCTTTTTTGAAGTAGTCCCCGAAGGAGAAATTGCCCAGCATTTCAAAGAATGTGTGGTGTCGGGCGGTGAATCCGACGTTTTCAAGGTCGTTGTGTTTGCCGCCAGCCCGGACACATTTTTGAGATGTCGTCGCACGGGTGTAGGGTCTCGGGTCTTTTCCGAGAAAAACATCTTTGAATTGGACCATCCCAGCGTTAGTAAAAAGCAGAGTCGGGTCGTTTTGCGGGACGAGTGAAGAGCTTTCCAGGACCTTATGGCCATTTTTTTCAAAGTACTTGAGAAAACGGGATCGGATTTCGGCGGCTTTCATGAGATCTCCTGGAAGTAATCTTAAGTTTGGTTCCGCGGTGCTCCTAGCCAAACATTTATTCATAACTCCATCACCGAGGAGGTGGCAATGTCCGTTTTTATAACTGGTGCATCAAGTGGAATTGGCGCGGGCTGTGCTCGTGCTTTTGCCGCAACAGGACGGGAACTCGTCCTGGTCGCCCGGCGTGGGGAGCGCCTGAAAACCCTGGCTCAGGAATTGGAAGCTGCACACGAGGTTAAGGTCCACGCTTTTGAACTCGATGTGAGAAATCGTAAAACCGTCGAAGAGTTTGTTGAACGGCATCGAAGCCTTCTCACCCGGGTGGAAATCCTGGTGAATAATGCCGGCCTTGCGGCCGGGCTCTCACCCTTGCAGGAGGGGAGTGTCGACGATTGGGATCAGATGATCGACACGAACCTGAAAGGTCTTCTCTACGTCACGCGTGGTGTTCTCCCGTACATGATTGAACGGGCACGTCAGGGGGGGGATTGTCATGTCATTAATGTTGGTTCCGTGGCGGGGCGCTGGGTCTATCCGAATGGTAATGTTTACTGCGGGACGAAGTTCGGTGTGCGCGCGATTTCAGAAAGTATGCGGGTCGATCTCCATGGGACGGGCATTCGCGTTACTGAAATCGCGCCTGGGATGGTCGAAACGGAATTCAGCGAAGTCCGCCTGAAGGACAAGACGAAGGCGAAGACCGTATATTCCGGGATGCAGCCGCTTTCGGCCGATGACATTGCGGAGGCAGTGCTCTGGTGCGTTAAACGGCCTCGGCATGTGAATATTCAGGAAATAGTGGTGTTCCCCACTGCGCAGTCTTCGGTGAGCTTGGTGGCGCGGAAAATGTGATCTTTTCCGGTTGTATCCACTGATGTGAGGGTCTGTGGTTTGTTAAAAAAAGAGCGGCGTCCCTCTGTAAAGGACGCCGCTATAATCATTCCTGCGGGACCAGCCGGTCCTTTTGGAGAATTTGGATTTACTGTCTCTTGGTCGAGGCACCGGAAGGGGTTGAAGAATGCTTCGTGCTCGCCCCGGTATGGCCATTACCGCTCTGGAGAACGGTGCCCTTGGTTTTGTCACTCTGAACAGTCTGAGTGGGAGTCGTTTCAGCTCCGCTCCCGGCTTTTTTCATTTCGATACCGGATTTTTTGAGAACTTCTGCGTAAACGGACTTCACCATTTCCGGACGCTCTTTCAAGTATGTCCGCGCGTTCTCACGGCCTTGTCCGATTCGCTCGTCCTTGTAGGTGTACCAGGTGCCGCTCTTTTCGATTACGTTCAGACTCGCGGCGAGATCAAGAAGGTCGCCTTCCTTTGAGATACCTTCCCCGTAGAGGATGTCGAATTCGACTTCTTTGAAAGGCGGAGCCATCTTGTTCTTCACGACCTTGACCCGTGTTCGGTTGCCGATCACGTTATCGCCGTCTTTCAGGGCTGAAATGCGACGAATATCGAGTCGGACCGAAGAATAGAATTTCAACGCATTACCACCGGTCGTGGTTTCCGGATTACCGAACATGACCCCTATTTTCATCCGGATCTGGTTGATGAAGATCACCAGGGTCTTACTGCGGTTGATGCTGCCGGTGAGCTTCCTGAGCGCCTGGCTCATCAAACGGGCTTGAAGACCCATATGTGAATCACCCATTTCACCTTCGATTTCAGCTCGCGGTACGAGAGCTGCGACTGAGTCAACGACGAGAAGATCAACGCCGCCCGAGCGTACCAACATATCCGCGATTTCGAGGGCCTGTTCGCCCGTGTCCGGCTGTGAAATCAGTAGGTCGTCCGTCCGGACGCCCAGCTTTCTTGCGTAATTGACGTCCAAGGCATGCTCGGCATCGACGAAAGCGGCGATTCCGCCCTGTTTTTGGACCTCAGCAATGGCATGCAAGGTGAGTGTGGTTTTCCCCGAAGCTTCAGGACCATAGATTTCCACGATACGGCCTCGTGGATAACCACCGATTCCAAGTGCGATGTCGAGGCTGAGTGATCCGGTCGGAACAGAAGGAACCTCTTGAGCAACGAGGTTCTCATGCGTACCCAGACGCATGATGGAGCCCTTTCCGAATTGCTTTTCGATCGCTTGGACCGCCAGTTCGATTGCTTTGT